>NZ_JBLLVA010000003.1:0-423018 GCF_047739745.1 Borborobacter xinjiangensis
CGGCGCACCCAGCCCCGCCACGACCGCATCCAAGCAAAAGGCCCGCCAAACCGGCGGGCCTTTCGCTTTTTGTTTTGGGCCTACCTGCAAAGATCAAGGCGGTAGCGCACGCCGAAAGTCCCTCCCCTTCTCCGCCAGGATGCTGCCTCCGATGTCGCTGTCGCGATGCGCAGGACAACACGACCAAGCTGCGCCAAACGCAACGCCGAAAAGCGAAAGGGCGGCAAAATCGCCGCCCTTTCGTCGAAGCAACTTGTGTTTAAGGCGGCCCTATGAGTCGAGGCCGTGCGGCGCTGCCACCTCGATGCCGTACTCGGCAGCCGAATCCGTGATCGTGTGCCAAAGGCTGTCGGCAAAACTGCTGAAGAACAGGATGCTGTAAGTCGGCGATCCATCCTTGGCATCGGCTTCCCGCCAGAGATTGACCGCCGTGTGGTCGATCGAGGTCGCAGCCGCCGCTCCGACCGGAAAGACGCTGTCGTGCAGATCGATCGACGACAGCTTGGCCAGCAGATCGCGCGCGCGCGGGCCCGAAACGCGGACCATGCAACGCCCGTCGGACTGATCGGACAGGGACGCGATGCCTGCAAAGGCCTCGCGCATCGTATCGAGAGGGCGAATGCTGGTGCCGCGCGCCGACAGTGCCATTACCTGATCGGGTCCGGACCAGATAAGGACGCTCTTGCCGGCCGCGACCGTGTTCGGCTTGGCAGGCCCGGCGACGCCGAAATGCGCTTTGACGGCCTTGGCTGCCGCCGCGGACTTTCCGCGCCGGGTCATGATCTGGACGAGATTGAAATCGCGAATCTCGGAAAGCTTCACGCCAGCCTGCCCCGCAACACCAAGGCTGCCAGGAACAACTGTCTGCTCTAGCGGGGACCGTGCGGTCCAGACGAAATCAGGCACGCTGACGCCCTCCTTCGGGGTCATAGAAGATGGGATTGCAAATCTCGACGTCGTAATCCTCGCCGCGCAGCGGATCATGTGCGCGCACGATTTCACCGAAGCGCTCACGCCCACGTTCGACCAGGCCCATGCCGACCCACTGGCCGAGCATCGGCGAGTGGCAGACAGAGGTGACATAACCGTGATCCGTCTCCGGTCCGACGATAGCCCCCTTGGGGATGATATGCGCACCAGAGCGCAGCCGCCGCGTCTTGTCGACCGGCTTGATGCCGACGACGACCTGACGGTCCTCCGCCACGAGCGCCTCGCGTCCGGCCATGACACGGCCAATGAAGTCCTTTTTCTTCGACATCATCTTGCCGAGGCCGAGATCGGCCGCCGTCGTGGTGCCGTTGAGCTCGGGACCGGCAACGTGGCCCTTTTCGATACGCATCACGCCGAGCGCCTCGGTCCCGTAAGGGGTGACACCGAAAGGCTTGCCGGCGATCATCAGATTGCGGGCCAGCGCGTCGCCATAGCGGGCCGGCACCGAAATCTCGAACGCCATCTCACCCGAGAAGGAGATCCGGAACAGCCTGGCATACATGCCGCCGCGAAGCGGTACTTCGCGCACGCCCATGAACGGGAAGCCCTCGTTGGACAGGTCTTCGGACGGATCGACGATTTCGCGCAGCAGATCGCGGGTCTTCGGACCGGCGATCGAGAACGTCGCCCACTGGTCGGTACAGGAGGTAAGTTGCACGTCGAGTTCCGGCCACAGGACCTGGCGGCAGAATTCCAGATGCTGCATCACCGGTCCGGCCTTGGCCGTGGTGGTGGTGAGGAAGTAATGATCCTCGGCCAGCCGCGACGTGGTGCCGTCATCCATGACGATGCCGTCCTCACGCAGCATCAGGCCGTAGCGGGCCTTGCCGACGGCAAGGGAAGAGAATGCGTTGATGTAGACGCGATCCAGGAAGACACCCGCGTCCGGCCCCATCACGTCGATCTTGCCGAGGGTCGAGACGTCGCAAAAGCCAACGCCGTTCCTGACGGCCAGGACCTCGCGATTGACCGAGGTCAGCCAGTCCTTCTCGCCCGCGAGCGGATACCACTGGGCGCGCTTCCACAAGCCGGTGTCGACGAAGACGGCACCGCGCTCGGCAGCCCAGTGATGGGACGGCGTGAGGCGAGTCGAGTGGAACGCCTCGTCGCGGTGATGACCGGCCAAGGCGCCAATGGCGACAGGCACCTGCGGCGAACGGTAGATCGTCGTTCCAGTCTGCGGAATCGAGCGTCCGCTGACATGCGCCATGATGGCGAGGCCGGTGACGTTGGAATTCTTGCCCTGATCCGTTGCCATACCGAGCGTGGTGTAGCGCTTCAGGTGCTCGACGGACTCGAAACCTTCGCGCTGCGCCAAGGCCACATCGGAAGCCGTCACGTCGTGCTGGAAATCCACAAACGCCTTCTTGCCGTCGACATGCCACAGCGGAGTGATCGAGAACGCCTCTTCAGCCGCGCTCGACGCGTTGCCGGACTTCTTCCCGTGACCGCTTTCAGCGGCAGCCGCAGCGCCCGCCGCATGGCCGAGCCGCAGGCAGGCGCCCAGCGAAAGATCGCCATTGGCGGCACCGACCACGACCATGCCCGTCGGGCACTCGCCCGGAACAAAAGCAGCGATGTCATCGCGCCATGCAGGGCGGCCGCGATGATTCGACGCCAAGCCGACATTCGGATTCCAGCCGCCCGACATGGCGAGCGTATCGACGGCGATTTGCGTCGTGCCGCCGTTTGCCTGGGCGACGCTAACCTTGCTTATTCCCGAAACGCCGCCGGCGACATCGTTGACGACGCCGTTGAGCAACGGGAAGCCGGAGGCCTTAGCCAGGACCTGGTATTCTTCCGGAACACGCGACCGCGAATCGACCACGGCGGCGATCTCGATGCCGGCACGAAGCGCCGATTCGACCGTCCTCCAGCCGTCGCTGTTGTTGGTGAACACCGCGAGGCGCTTACCCGGCTGCGCCGCAAAGCGCTCGATATAGGTGCGCACCGCCGAAGCCATCATGACGCCCGGACGATCGTTGCCGGGGAACACGATCGGACGTTCGACCGCACCGGCAGCGACGACGCAGCGTTTGGCGACAACGCGCCAGAGGCGCTGACGAACCTGATGCTTGGCAGGCGCCACGACATGATCGTTGACCCGCTCGAGCGCTCCGTAGGTGCCGCCGTCATAGACGCCGAACACGGCCGTACGGGCCATGATGCGGACGTTGGGCAGAGATGAAAGTTCGGCCAGGGCCGCCGAGAGCCACTGGCGCGCGGGTGACCCGTCGATTTCGCCGCGATCGGAAAGCAAGCGGCCGCCAAGCCGGCTATCTTCCTCGCACAGGATGACGCGAGCGCCGCTTCGGCCGGCGGCAAGTGCTGCCGAAAGGCCAGCCGGGCCGGAGCCGACGACCAAAACATCGCAATGCGCCCACGCCTTGTCATAATGGTCCGGATCGGGAAGACCGCTTGACCGGCCAAGGCCAGCGGCGCGGCGGATAGCCGGCTCGTAGAGCGATTCCCAGAACTTCGCCGGCCACATGAACGTCTTGTAGTAGAAGCCAGCGACGAAGATCGGCGAGAACAGTTGGTTGATCGCCATCACGTCGCGGCGCAATGACGGCCAGCGGTTCTGGCTCTGCGCCTCCAGGCCGTTGTAGAGCTCGATCGTGGTCGCCTTGGTGTTGGCTTCGCGCCGCGCGCCGCTGCGCAATTCGACCAGCGCATTCGGCTCTTCGGAGCCTGCGGTGAGAATGCCGCGCGGACGGTGATACTTGAACGAGCGGCCGACGAGCGTCACGCCATTGGCGACCAGCGCCGAGGCCAGCGTGTCGCCGGCATAGCCGGTCATCTGGGCGCCATCGAAGGTGAAGGTAAGCGGCGCCGAGCGGTCGATCAGACCGCCATTGGCAAGGCGATGGGACTGGCGCGTAGCCGCTGCGACGTTGTCGACCTTCTCGGCTTCGGCTGTAGTCAGGGCAAGCGCGCCCTGGTGAGATTGTGAACTGCTCATGATCTGGCGTCCGCCTTTGGCGATGCGGCCCCTGCGCCGGGCGCAGGGCGCACCGACTTGATTTCATGGGTGAGCGTGTTGCGCTCGGCAATCAGCCACGAGCGACAGCCGCCGCCGTGATACCAGTATTCACTCATGTCGCCGGCGACATTGTCGCGCAGATAGACATAGTCGTAGAACGCTGCTTCCTGCCCGTTCGCGCCGTCTCCTTCAAGCGCGGTCACTACCGGGCGCTTCGGCTTGGCGTCGCCGAGATAGGTGAATTCACCATTCTCGCGCGTTCCACAAAATGGACATGCTATGCGCATTTCCGACTGTCCTATTCTGTTTCTTCAATGAAGATTGGGTTGGGCGCCCTGGCCCTTCTCATCGATCATGGCGCCGCGCTGGAAGCGGTCGAGCCGGAAGCGTTTGGCTTCCTGGTGCGGTTCGTCGCGCGCCAGAAGATGCGCGAAGGTGAGACCTGCTGCCGGGGTCGCCTTGAAGCCGCCGTAGCACCAACCCGCATTGACATAGAGACCGTCGATCGGCGAACGGTCGATGATCGGCGTACCGTCCATCGACATGTCCATGATGCCGCCCCACTGACGCAGCAGGCGAACGCGGCCGATCATCGGCATCAGCGCCATGCCGCCCTCGCAGACGTCTTCCATGGTCGGCATGTTGCCGCGCTGGGCATAGGAATTGTAGCCGTCGAGGTCGCCGCCGAAAACCAAACCGCCCTTGTCCGACTGGCTGACGTAGAAGTGCCCTGCGCCGAAGGTAACGACACCGGGAAGAAGCGGCTTGATGGCTTCCGAAACGAACGCCTGCAACACGTGGCTTTCAATCGGCAGTCTGAGGCCCGCCATTGCCGCCACGCGGGAGGAGCTGCCGGCCACCGACATGCCGACCTTGCCGGCGCCAATCTTGCCGCGCGAGGTCTCGACGCCGGTCACCTTGCCGTTCGCATCGCGAACAAACCCGGTCACTTCGCAATTCTGGATGATGTCGACGCCGTATCCGTCCGCAGCATGAGCATAGCCCCAGACCACTGCATCGTGACGCGCCGTGCCAGCCCGCTTCTGCCACAGGCCGCCCTGAATGGGGAAGCGCGCATTGTTGTAGTTCAGGAAGGGCAGAACCTTGCGGATCTGGACGGCATCGAGCAGCTCGGCGTCGATGCCGTTGATGCGCATCACGTTGCCACGCCGTGCGAAAGCGTCGCGTTGGGCATCCGAATGATAGAGATTGATGATGCCGCGCTGGCTGACCATCGTGTTGTAGTTGAGGTCCTGCTCCATCTGCTCCCACAGCTTCATCGAAAGCTCGTAGAAGCCGACATTGCCGGGAAGCATGTAGTTGGAGCGGATGATGGTGGTGTTTCGGCCGGCATTGCCGGAGCCGATCCAGCCCTTTTCCAGCACCGCGACATTCTTGATGCCATAGGTGTGGGCCAGGAAGTAGGCGGTTGCCAGACCATGGCCGCCGCCACCGATGATCACCACGTCGTAGTGACTTTTCGGAGCCGGGTCACGCCAGGTGCGTGCCCAAGACTTGTGACCGGAAAGCGCGGCGCGCGCCAAGGAAAAAATCGAGTATTTCATCACTTTTAATTCCGCGACGCGGCCTGCTGTTCCGATTCCAGGTACGCTGGTTTTAGCAGTCCAGCGTGTGGTCGAGTTCCCACTGGGTGAGATGCGAGACGTAGGAATTCCATTCCGCCGTCTTCATCTTGACGAAGCCGTTGACCAGATCCTCACCCAGCGCGGCCTTGAATTCCTTGTCCCCGTCGAGGAGACGCAGAGCGTCGAGCAGGTTCAACGGCAACCTCGGAGCATCCTTGATGGTGTGCCCTTCGGTGTACATGTTGATGTCGCTGCGCGGACCTGGCTCGATCTTGTCGCGAAGGCCCTTCAGACCGGCAGCCAGAATAACCGCCTGCATCAGGTAAGGATTGGCGGCGCCATCGGGCAGTCGCAGCTCGAAGCGGCCGGGTCCGGGCACGCGCACCATATGCGTGCGATTGTTACCGGTCCAGGTGACCGCGTTCGGCGCCCAGGAGGAGCCGGAAACCGTGCGCGGCGCATTGATACGCTTGTAGGAGTTTACCGTCGGGCAGATGATCGCCGTCATGGTGGCGGCGTACTTCATGATGCCGCCGAGGAAGTACATGCCCTTCTGCGACAAGCCATCCGCCGAACTGTCGTCAGCGAACACGTTGGACTTGCCGGACAGATCCCATGCCGAGATGTGCGCGTGGCAACCGTTACCCGTCAGATTTGGGAATGGCTTCGGCATGAACGTGGCGCGAAAACCGTATTTTTCCGCCAGCGATTTGATCATGAACTTGAAGAAGGAGTACTTGTCGGCCGTCGTCAAAACGTCATCGTACTTCCAGTTCATTTCGAACTGGCCGTTGGCGTCTTCATGGTCGTTCTGGTACGGTTCCCAGCCGAGTTCCAGCATGGCGTCGCTGGCTTCGCGGATGATGTCGAAGCGACGCATCAAGGCTTGCTGGTCATAGCAAGGCTTCTTGGAGTTGTCGTGCTCGTCCGACAAAGCCTTGCCGTCAAAGGAAACGAAGGAGAATTCCGGCTCAACACCGGTCTTGACCCGGATACCCTGCGCCGCAGCTTCCTCGACAAGACGCTTGAGGGTGTTGCGCGGCGCCTGATCGACGCTTTTGCCTTCCATTACGCAGTTCGAAGCGACCCAGGCAACTTCCGGCTTCCAGGGAAGCTGGATGGCCGATGCCGGGTCCGGCACCGCCAACATGTCGGAGTCCGCCGGCGTCATGTCCATGCCGCCAGCAAATCCGGCAAACCCGGCACCGTCCTTCTGCATACCCGCGATGGCGCGGGTCGGAACCAGCTTTGCACGCTGATACCCGAGAAGGTCGGTGTACGTGACCATGAAATATTTCACGTTCCGAGCCCTGGCGAACGCCTCGAGGTCGGTCGTTACGCCATTGTCAAGTTTGTTCTCAAATGTCGTGCCCATCAATGTTCCTCCCTGCCAGTCATTGGACGGCGTCTATAGTATGATCCTCCCCAAGCCCTGCATCAAAACTGTGTCTGACCGGGGATCCACTTGGTTCCGGCCAAGGGAACACCCGACATGGCGGCAGCTTCGACCGTCAAGGCGCAGAGGTCTTCAGGTTCCAGGTTATGCAGATGGTTCTTGCCGCAAGCACGCGCGACAGTCTGCGCTTCGAGCGTCATCACCTTCAGGTAGTTAGCCAGTCGGCGTCCGGCTGCAACCGGGTCGACACGCTTCATCAGTTCCGCATCCTGCGTGGTAATGCCAGCAGGGTCCTTTCCTTCATGCCAGTCATCATAGGCACCGGCAGTGGTGCCGAGCTTCTGATACTCGCTCTCCCAATGCGGATCGTTGTCGCCGAGCGCAATGAGCGCCGCCGTACCGACCGCAACGGCATCGGCGCCGAGCGCCAGTGCCTTGGCCACGTCCGCGCCATTGCGGATGCCGCCGGAGACGATGAGCTGGACCTTACGATGCATGCCGAGATCCTGCAATGCCTGAACGGCAGGCCTGATGCAGGCGAGGATCGGAAGACCGACGTGCTCGATGAACACCTCCTGCGTTGCGGCGGTGCCGCCCTGCATGCCGTCGAGCACGACCACGTCTGCACCCGCCTTAACGGCAAGAGCGGTGTCGTAGTAAGGACGCGTGCCACCGATCTTCACATAGATCGGCTTTTCCCAATCGGTGATTTCGCGGATTTCGAGGATCTTGATCTCGAGGTCGTCCGGACCGGTCCAGTCGGGATGGCGGCAGGCCGAACGCTGGTCGATGCCCTTGGGCAGCGTGCGCATCTCGGCAACGCGGTCGGAAATCTTCTGACCAAGAAGCATGCCGCCACCACCGGGCTTCGCACCCTGGCCAACGACCACTTCGATGGCGTCGGCGCGGCGCAGGTCGCGCGGGTTCATGCCGTAACGGGACGGCAGCATCTGATAGACCAGCTTCTCGGAGTGACCGCGCTCTTCCTCGGTCATGCCGCCGTCACCCGTCGTCGTCGACGTACCCGACAACGAGGCGCCACGGCCGAGCGCTTCCTTGGCGGGGCCGGACAGCGAGCCGAAGCTCATGCCGGCGATGGTGATCGGGATCTTCAGTTCGATCGGCTTCTTGGCGAAGCGGGTGCCCAGAACGACATTGGTGTCGCACCGTTCACGGTAGCCCTCAAGCGCATAGCGGGAAATCGATGCGCCCAGGAACAGGAGGTCGTCGAAATGCGGCACCTTGCGCTTCGCGCCACTGCCGCGAATGTCATAGATACCGGTTGCCGCTGCGCGGCGGATTTCCGACATCGTGTAATCATCGAAGGTCGCGGATTTACGCGGAGTCGTCGGCGGGTTCTGATAGGTCATAATATTCTGGCCTCAGTATGCGGCGGCGTTATCGATGTTGAAATTGTAAAGCTTGCGAGCCGACCCATAGCGAGTGAACTCTTCAGGCTTCGCATCCTTGATGCCAGCACGATCAAGAAGCTCCTGCAGCTTGGCGATGTGCTCGGGCCGCATCTCCTTGGCGATGCAGTCGGCACCAAGGCTTTTCACCTTGCCGCGCACAAACAGCTTTGCTTCATAGATGGAGTCGCCAAGCGCGTCTCCGGCATCCCCCAGAACCACAAGGTGGCCGGACTGCGCCATGAAAGCTGACATGTGACCGACATTGCCGCGAACGACGATATCGATACCCTTCATCGAAATGCCGCAGCGCGAAGACGCATCGCCTTCGATGACGAGCAGACCGCCACGACCGGTCGCACCGGCATACTGGCTGGCATTGCCCTTGACGATGATTTCGCCCGACATCATGTTTTCGCCACAGCCGGGACCAACCGAGCCGTGCACGGTGATCGTGGCTTCCTGGTTCATGCCGCCACAGTAGTAGCCGACACTGCCACGGATATCGACATTGATCGGGGTGTCGACGCCGGCCGCGACCGCATGACCACCCTTCGGGTTCAATACTTCCCAAGCGGTATGATTGGAGCCGCGCTCATTGTCGTGAAGCGCCTGGTTGAGTTCGCGCAAAGTCGTTACTGCAAGGTCGAAGACCCTCGGCTCGGACCCGAGATCGGGGGATACCGCAAGTGCGGAATTTGTCGTGTGCATGGATCAATGCTCCCAAAAATAGACCGTCGACGGCTCAGGCTCCCAGACCCTGGCCTGCTCGATGCCCGGCAGATTGGCAAGCGCCCGATATTCCGAACCGAATGCCACATACTGATCGGTTTCCGCCATGACCGCCGGCTTGCAGGCGATCGGGTCGCGAACGACGCCAAAGCCGTTCTTGGTTCCGACGACGAAATTGAAGAAACCATCGAGGTCGTTCAGGCTGCTCTCAAGCGCTTCGCCGAGGTTGAGACCATCGGCCATCTTCGAGGAGATGTAGGCTGCCGCGACTTCGGTGTCGTTCTCGGTCTCGAACTTCATGCCCTTCTTGATGAGTTCGCGACGAACGTTGCTGTGATTGGACAGCGATCCATTGTGCACGAGGCACTGGTCGGGGCCGGTCGAGAACGGATGCGCGCCAAGCGTCGTCACCGCCGATTCAGTCGCCATGCGTGTGTGGCCGATGGCGTGGGTGCCGCTCATGCCGGAAAGACCGAACCGGTCGGCGACGTCCTCGGGAAGACCCACTTCCTTGTAGATTTCAATCGCTTCGCCGATGCCCATGATGCGCACGTTCGGGCGCAGTTCCAGGACAGCCTCGCGAGCCTCCTGAAGCTTCGCTGCCGGCACATCCAGCACGGCATGCGTCGACTTCGCCAGCATCTTCACCGACTCGCCGATCTTCTCGCCAAGCTCCTTGTCCAGACCGGCAAAATCGGCCTCGGCAGCAGGCGACTGAATGGTGATCTTGCCGCGATTGCCCGCGGCCGCATTATAGATGGCGATGCCTGCGCTGTCGGGGCCGCGATCGGTCATCGTAACGAGCATTTCGGACAACAGAGCGCCGAGCTGCGGCTCCAGCGATTTGTCCTTCAGAAACAGTCCGACAATCCCACACATGGACCTATGTCCTCCTTCCGTGTCTTTCTATCTCAATCGGTACCAGTTTTAAAAACCGATTTCAACTACCATGAATGTTTTTTTCATCATAGCAAAGTGCAAATTTTCAAAAAGGACTTTCTCCACATCTGATTGCGGAGCGCAAACGAATGATGTCGGCTGCACGCCCCGTCGAGGCGGGAGCGCACAGTTTTCGCGGCTCACGAGAGCCGAAAACAAGAGGATAAGGTCTCTAAAGAGGGGACTGTCGGCGTTAGTCAGGCGGAACCCGGCGGGCCAACTTTGACATTGTCGATAAGCCGCGTCTGCCCGAGCCATGCCGCCGCCAGCAGGCGCGCCGGCCTGTCAGCGCGCTTAAGCGGCGAAAGGTCATCTTCGGCGCGCAGTTCCAGATACTCGACCTCTCGATAACCGGCGGCGACGATTGCCGCCTTCGCTTCCTGGAGAATCGGTTCGGCCGCGATCGCGGACACGAGCTTTCGTGCCGCATCCGACATTATCATTGCCAGCTTCGGCGCGATCTCGCGCTCTCGATTCGAGAGGCGGACATTGCGCGAGGAAAGCGCCAGCCCGTCGGGCTCGCGCACCGTCGGGCAGCCGACGATTTCGATTGGAATATCGAGGTCGCGGGCCATGCGCCGAACCACATGCAATTGCTGGAAGTCCTTCTCGCCGAAAACGGCGATGTCGGCTCCTGTCTGGAGGAAAAGCTTGGTCACCACGGTGGCGACACCATCGAAATGGCCGGGCCGGTAAGCCCCGCAAAGACCTTCGCTGACGCCGCTCACCGAAACGGTCGTGGCAAAGCCCGCCGGATACATTTCCGTTTCGCCCGGCGCATAGAGAAGATGTGCGCCGAGCGGACCGAGCTTGGCCGCGTCCTCCGTTTCGGTTCGCGGATAGGTCGCGAGATCGGTGGCGTTGCCGAACTGCCTGGGGTTGACGAAAAGCGTGACGATCACCCGGTCGGCAAGGTTCATCGCGGCACTAACAAGGCTGAGATGCCCCGCATGCAAGGCGCCCATCGTCGGCACCACCGCGATCCTTTCACCCTGCGCACGCCACGCGGCGATGGTCGATCGAAGTTCGGTTGTCGAACGGACGATCGCCACGGTCATGTCGATGCTCCCTTGCCGCCGGTTTCACCCTGCGAGACGTCGGCGGAAACATGCTCGTCCGCCGGGAATCGCCGCTCGCGTACTTCCGCTGCGTAGGCGGCGATCGCCGCATCGGCCTCGCGGCCCAGATCGGCATAGCGCTTGACGAATTTCGGGCGGAAGTCGGTGAACATGCCAAGCATATCGTCCACGACCAGCACCTGCCCGTCGCAGGCGGCGGATGCCCCGATGCCGATCGTCGGGATGGCCACTTTTGCGGTGATGGCGCGGGCGAGAGGCTCCGTCATCTGTTCGAGCACGACGGAGAATGCTCCGGCTTCGGCGACCGCCACCGCATCGCGCAGGACACGTTGTGCGTCCTCTCCCCGCCCTTGCACCTTGTAGCCGCCCAGCGTGTTTACCGCCTGCGGGGTCAGCCCGACATGAGCCATCACCGGAATGCCGCGTCCGACAAGGAAGCGCACCGTATCCGCCATGGTCTCGCCGCCTTCGAGCTTCACCGCCCCGCAGCCGGTTTCGGCCATGATGCGCGCGGCGTTGCGGAAAGCCTGCTCGCGGCTTTCCTCATAGCTGCCGAAGGGCATGTCGATCACCATCAGCGCGCGCTCGACGCCGCGCCGCACCGCCTGTCCGTGCATGATCATCATGTCGAGAGTGACGCCGAGCGTCGAGGAAAGGCCGTGCAGCACCATGCCGACGCTGTCGCCGACCAGAACGATGTCGCAATGCCGGTCGACCAGACGTGCAACGGGCGTCGTGTAGGCGGTGAGGCAGACGAGTGGCGTGGCGCCCTTGCGGCGCGCGATATCCGGCGGGGTCAGTGCCTTGATGTCTGCCGATGCGCTCATGATTGTCCTTCCCCAACGTCATCTCAGGCGATGTGCCACAGATTTGTGCCCATGCGAAGAGTTTTGTGCTTTGCACCTAAACAGCCTGAGCAACTGCAAGATCAAGCGGCATCCGACCGGTGAGCGGATTCAGATACGAAAGCACGGCGTACCTCAACCGTAATGATGCTTCGGCCTTGCTCCCTCAGACTGGAAATTCCACAATAAAACGAGCTATTATGGCGCCGACATTCGCAAGGCAGTCGGAAGTGTCCCTCGGAATACCGGGAGGAACAGAGAATGGCCATAGCGCTTGTGTTGGTTCTGGTGGTGGTAGGCTCGGTGCTTTTCCATGTGCTGAGCCCATGGTGGTGGACGCCGATCGCATCCAACTGGAACTATATCGACCAGACGCTCATCATAACCTTCTGGATCACCGGCGCGGTTTTTGCCGCCGTCGTGCTGTTCATGGCTTATTGCGTGTTCCGCTTCCGCCACAAGGAGGGCGCGCAAGCCGTCTACGAGCCGGAGAGCCGGCGACTGGAATGGTGGCTGACGGTGGTGACCGCAATCGGCGTCACCGCCATGCTGATTCCCGGCCTGTTCGTGTGGAGCCAGTTCATCAACGTGCCCGACGACGCCACCGAGGTCGAGATCGTCGGCCAGCAATGGCAATGGAATTTCCGTCTGCCGGGCGCCGACGGCAAGCTCGGCACCTCCGACAGCCGGCTGGTCAGCACGGAGAATCCGCTGGGCATCAATCCGGACGACCCAAACGGCCAGGACGACGTGGTCGGAGAGGCCGCGGACCTCCATCTTCCGATCGGCAAGCCGGTGAAGGTGCTGCTGCGATCGATAGATGTGCTGCATGATTTCTACGTGCCGGAATTCCGCGCCAAGATGGACATGATACCGGGCACCGTCACTTATTTCTGGTTCACGCCGACCCGAACGGGGAACTTCGAGGTCCTGTGCGCCGAACTCTGCGGCACGGGCCACGCGTTCATGCGCGGCGTGGTCGCGGTCGATACGCAGCAGGACTATGACACGTGGCTGCAGGAGCAGTCGACCTTCGCCCAATTGTCGGCTCCCCAGCAGGTGGGAGCAGCCGAGCAGCACGAGAGGTGAATGATGGTCGATGTCACACCCGGCGCGGTTGACGGCGTACCTCCCGCCGAAGTCCCCGAAGTCGAGCTTTACCATCCGCATAGCTGGTGGACGAAATACGTCTTCTCGCAGGACGCCAAGGTCATCGCGATCCAGTATGCCGGAACGGCGATCGCCATCGGCATGGTGGCGCTGGTGCTGTCCTGGCTGATGCGGCTGCAACTCGGCTTTCCCGGCACCTTCGATTTCATCACGCCGGAGGCCTATTACCAGTTCGTCACCATGCACGGCATGATCATGGTGATCTATCTCCTGACCGCGCTGTTTCTCGGTGGCTTCGGCAACTACCTGATCCCGTTGATGGTCGGCGCCCGCGACATGGTGTTTCCCTATGTCAACATGCTGAGCTACTGGATCTACCTGCTTGCGGTTCTGGTGCTCGTGGCCGGTTTCTTCGCGCCTGGCGGCCCCACCGGCGCCGGCTGGACGCTCTACCCGCCACAGGCGATCCTGTCGGGAACTCCCGGCGGAGAAGGTTGGGGCATCATCGTGATGCTTACCTCGCTGATCCTGTTCATCATCGGCTTCACCATGGGCGGTTTGAACTATGTGGTGACAGTGCTCCAGGCACGCACCCGCGGCATGACGCTGATGCGCCTGCCGCTGACAGTCTGGGGCATACTCACCGCCACGGTAATGGCGCTGCTTGCCTTCCCTGCCCTGTTCGTCGCCTGCGTGATGATGCTGTTCGACCGCCTGCTCGGCACCAGCTTCTTCATGCCCGCATTGGTGGAAATGGGCGAGCAGCTACAATATGGCGGCGGCAGCCCCATCCTGTTCCAGCACCTGTTCTGGTTCTTCGGCCACCCGGAGGTCTACATCGTGGCGCTACCCGCCTTCGGTATCGTCTCCGACCTCATCAGCACGCATGCGCGCAAGAACATCTTCGGCTATCGCATGATGGTATGGGCGATCGTCGCTATCGGGGCGCTGAGCTTCATCGTCTGGGCGCACCATATGTATGTCAGCGGCATGCATCCCTACTTCGGCTTCTTCTTCGCCACCACCACGCTGATCATCGCCATTCCCACCGCGATCAAGGTCTACAACTGGGTGCTGACGCTGTGGCGCGGCGACATTCACCTCACCATCCCGATGCTGTTTGCGCTGGCTTTCATCGTCACCTTCGTCAATGGCGGGCTGACCGGCCTGTTCCTCGGCAATGTGGTGGTCGACGTGCCGCTTTCCGACACCATGTTCGTCGTGGCGCATTTCCATATGGTCATGGGCGTCGCGCCGATCCTGGTGATCCTTGGCGCGATCTACCATTGGTATCCGAAGATGACCGGTCGCATGTTGAACGAGGCAATGGGCCAGTTCCATTTCTGGATCACCTTCATCGGCGCCTATGCCATCTTCTTTCCCATGCACTATGTCGGGCTGATCGGCGTGCCGCGCCGCTATCCGGAACTGGGAGAAACGGCCTTCATCCCGGACTCGGTCCATACGCTGAACGCCTTCATCACCGTTGCCGCGCTTATCGTCGGCTTTGCGCAACTGGTGTTCCTGTTCAATTTGTTCTGGAGCCTGCGCTTCGGCAAGGAATCCGGTGGCAACCCCTGGCGCGCGACGAGCCTCGAATGGCAGACGCCGACCACGCCGCCGCCGCACGGAAACTGGGGCAAGGAACTGCCGGTAGTCTATCGCTGGGCCTATGACTACAGCGTTCCCGGCGCGCCGGAAGACTTCATCGCGCAGAACGATCCATGGCCGACCAAGGCCACGACGAGGCCGGCATGAGCGTCATCGTCGTCTTCCTGCTGGTACTTGCCGGGGTGGCGGGATGGTGGCTCGCCCAGCAGCGGCTGATGTCGAAGCCCTGGCTGGAACATGGCCCCTCCAACGCGTTTCCAGGAACCGAGGCGCCCGACCTGCCTGCGGAGAAGATCGGCCTTGGCGTCTTCCTCGCCGTCGTTGGTTGTCTGTTTGCGCTGTTTGCCAGCGCCTATTTCATCCGAATGGGATTGCCGGATTGGCAAGCCATGCCGGTGCCGCCGCTTCTGTGGCTCAACACCGGCATGCTCGTGCTCAGCAGCGTGGCGCTGCACCTGGCAGTCGTTGCCATTCGCAGGGATCAGCTCGGCACGGCAAGGCTTGCGCTCGGCACCGGCGGTTTGACGGCGCTGGCGTTCCTGGCCGGGCAGTTGACGGTATGGCGCGACCTGACCACCGACGGCTATTTCCTGTCGGGCAATCCGGCAAACAGCTTCTTCTACCTGATCACCGGCATGCACGGTCTGCATATCCTTGGCGGCCTGGTGGCGCTCGGCCGCACGACAGCCCGAGCCTGGAACGTCGAGGAGGCTGGGCGCCTGCAACTCAGCATCGAGCTCTGCGCGACCTACTGGCATTTCCTGCTCTTCATCTGGCTTGCGATCTTCGTGCTCCTCGCCGGCTGGGCCAACGCGCTCATCGACATCTGCCGCCAATTGCTGACCTGAAGGACCACGCATATGGCCGAGACGACGCTAACGACCATTCAACCGACCCAGGAACGGCCGGGCGGGCTGCGCGGCGTGGCAGCCGACTGGTCGTCCGACCAGCGCGCCTTCAAGAACGTACCGTGGGGGAAGGCCATGATGTGGATCTTCCTGCTCAGCGACACCTTCATCTTCGGCTGCTTCCTGCTCTCTTACATGACGGCGCGCATGTCGACGCGAGTGCCATGGCCGAACCCGAGCGAGGTGTTCGGCCTGCATATCGGCTCGGTAAGCGTACCCCTGCTCCTGATTGCCATCATGACCTTCGTGCTGATCTCGAGCAGCGGCACAATGGCGATGGCGGTGAATTTCGGCTACCGGCGCGAGCGCCGCAAGACGGCCGTCCTCATGCTCATCACAGCGGCTCTCGGCGCGACATTCGTCGGCATGCAGGCCTTCGAATGGACGAAGCTGATCCAGGAGGGAGTGAGGCCCGGGGGAAACCCCTGGGGCGCCGAACAGTTCGGTTCGTCCTTCTTCATGATCACCGGCTTTCACGGGACTCACGTGACCTTCGGCGTCATCTTCCTCCTGATCATCGCCAGAAAGGTATGGAGGGGCGATTTCGATCACGGAAGGCGAGGCTTCTTCACAAGCCGCCCTGGCAGCTATGAGAGCGTCGAGATCATGGGGCTTTACTGGCACTTCGTCGACCTGGTCTGGGTGTTCATTTTCGCCCTTTTCTACCTTTGGTGAGGAAGAGAAATGGCACAGGTAACCCCGCAAGAACTGCACGACCGTACCAATGGCGGTTCGGCGCAAGCGGCCGCGCATACCGAGGGCCAGCAGCATCCGATCAAGCTCTACCTTGTGGTCTGGGGGTGGTTGTTCGTCCTTAGCGCCTGTTCTTATGCCGTCGACTATGTCGGATTGCAGGGCTATCTCAGATGGTCGCTGATCCTGATCTTCATGATGCTGAAGGCGGGCCTGATCGTCGCCATCTTCATGCACATGGCCTGGGAGCGCCTGGCGCTGACCTACGCCATTCTGCTGCCGCCGCTGCTGATCCTGGTCTTCGTCTGGATCATGGTTTCGGAGTCCGACTACACGCTGCTCAGCCGTGTTCTCTTCTTCGGAGCCGGGTCTTAGGCATCTACCGGCACGCGGCGCCAAATCCATCGGTTCGGCGTTGACATCGCAACCGATGAGAGGAGAATAAGTCCCTCGTTTACTTACGCGTCGCCGCTCCAACCCGAAGGGACGCCTACGATGACGATCGCAAAGAAACTCCAGGACTACATAGACGGCGAGGGAATTCCCTACGACACCGTCGCTCACCACCGCACCGCCACCGCCAGCCAGTCAGCGCAGGCGGCCCATGTTCCAGGCAGCAGACTTGCCAAGTCCGTGGTCGTTCACCACGAGATGGGATATGTGCTGGCTGTCGTGCCCAGCAACCACCGGGTCGAATTCTCGACCTTGCAGGAGGTTGTCGACAGGCGCCTCGGTCTCGCCTCGGAAGATGAAGTCGGCACGTTGTTCGACGATTGCGACATTGGCGCCGTCCCGCCGATCGGGTCGGCTTACGATGTACCGGTAATCCTCGACCAAAGCCTCGGCGAAGCCGGCGACATCTATTTCGAAGGCGGCGACCACAAGACGCTGGTGCATGTGAGCGGCAGAGACTTTCGCAACCTGATGAAGGATGCGCGGATCGCCCGGTTCAGCCACCCGGCGTGACTGAAGCGCCCGTCAGGCGGTGAGTCATAGGGGCGGATAGCCCCGGCGTCGGCTCGTCTGGAAAACGCGTGGACGCTAACGCGGGCGCGTAAAATTCGCGCGTTCCGTTTCCACAGCGCCACGGCAGGCGCAGCCTTCGATATGGTCGTTGACCAGCCCCATCGCCTGCATGAAGGCGTAGACGGTGGTCGGGCCAACGAAGCTCCAGCCGCGCTTCTTCAACTCCTTCGATATGCGCGTCGAGGTCGGCGTGGTCGGATTGGCGATCAGGCTGGCATAGTTGACGATTGCCGGACGCTCCTCGGGGCCAGGCTCGAACTTCCAGAACCATGCGGCGAGCGAACCGGCCTCCTGCGCCAGTTCGCGGGCGCGTCTGGCGTTGTTGATGGTCGAAGCGATTTTTCCCCGGTGGCGCACGATGCCAGCATTGCCGAGCAGGCGCTCAACATCGGCGTCGGTGAACTCGGCGACCCGCTCGAAATGGAAATCGGCGAAGGCTTCGCGAAATCCCTCGCGCTTGCGCAGGATCGTGAGCCACGACAGGCCTGATTGGAAACCTTCAAGGCAGATCTTTTCAAAAAGGCGACGATCGTCCGCGACCGGCCTGCCCCATTCATGGTCGTGATAGTGGAGATAGTCCGGCAGGTTGCCGGGCCAGGAGCAGCGGACGACGCCATCCTCGCCCGAAATCAAGCCCGTTTTCTGAGATTCCATGCTGTTTCCGATAGCTGACATCGCCGCGAACGGCCTTTACGCCGCCTTTACCAGATTCCTGAACGAGGCGGTAACCACATCGGAAGGTTTAAGCGTCGGTTCGCATTTTACACATCCCGATTCATGTTTTCGTTTCCCGATCCCGCCAAAATCGTGACCGGAGCGGGGGCTTCCTCGCGCATATCAAGTTGAGAGTGCGTCCGATGAAACATGTACTTTTCGTCGGGGCGACAGCGCTTGCCGCGGCCGTCGCCTCGCCTGCCCTGGCCAATGACCGCTATGCCGAGCGGCCGCCGGTGGTGGTCAGTCCCGATCTTTCAGCACCCTGGGTCATGCAACTCGGCCACACGCCCGGCAAGGCATTTCGCCATCAGGTACGCCAGAGCCTGCCAAGCGGCGTGCAGGTGCAACCCTTTGCCGAGGAACCGCGGTTCGACCGGCGCTACGGCAAGAAGACGAGCCGCGAGACCGCGCCGGATGGGCAACGCACCGCCGGCATCGCAGCCGCACGGGCTAAGCCGGCCGCGCGCGCACAGCAGATCGATCCCATCTATCTGCCGCAGACCGTCGCCTATGACGGTCCGCACAAGCCGGGCACGATCATCATCGACACGAAACAGAATTTCCTCTTTCTGGTCGAGGCCAACGGGCAGGCGCGGCGGTACGGTGTCGGCACCGGCAAGCCGGGCTTCGAATGGGCCGGCACACACAAGGTGACACAAAAACGCGAGTGGCCGGACTGGCGGCCGCCGGCGGCGATGATCGCGCGCGAGCGGGCCAAAGGGCGCGTTCTGCCGGCTCATATGGAAGGGGGACCGGACAATCCGCTGGGCGCGCGCGCTCTCTATCTCGGCTCCACCCTCTACCGCATCCACGGCACCAACCAGCCCTGGACGATCGGCGCAGCGGTCTCTTCGGGTTGCATCCGCATGCGCAATGAGGACGTCGTCGATCTCTACGAACGCGTGAGGGTCGGAACGCAGGTGGTGGTCATCTGAATAGCATCGCCGCTGGCGAGGAGCAGCCCGTCAGTGGTCGTGCTGCTCTTTTGCCATGCCTCCCAAGCGACTATATACTCGCGGGATGCGCTCGGATTTTCCTTGTGTGAAAATATTATTCTTTCGGCTATGCTGAAACATAATGCTGCAAAACAGCAATCCTTGCGCTATAGCCCCGACCGCCGAAGGAGATGTGAAATGCCGCTCGACGACACCCGCTACTTGAAAGGCGCGCCGGTTGCCGCCCGCATCATGCAAGAGGTCCGTGAAGCCGCCGAAAAGGCGACTGCCGAAGGTTTTCCGCCTCGCCTGGTGTCCATCACCGTAGGCGACGTGGCGGCGGTCGACGTCTATGTTCGCAACCAGCGCGCAAAGGCCGAACGGGCGGGCATCGATTTCGAGGAACGCCGTTTCGCCGCCGAAATCACGGCGCGCGAACTGGAAGCCGCCATCCAGAGCATGAATGCCGACCCGCGCGTTACCGGTATCATTATCCAGCGCCCGGTGCCGTCGCATATCCCGATCAAGGCCATCCAGGGCGCGATCCATCCACTCAAGGATGTCGAGGGCATGCATCCGGCCTCGATCGGCAACATCGTCTACAACGAGCTCGACCTTGCTCCCTGTACTGCGGCAGCTTCGGTGGAACTCCTGAAGGCGACCGGACTCGACCTCAAGGGCCTCGAAGTGGTGATTGTCGGGCATTCCGAAATCGTCGGCAAGCCGATCGCCTTCCTGCTGATGAGCGAGGGCGCGACAGTGACGGTCTGCCATCACATGACCCGCTCGGTCGCCGCTCACGCAAGGCGCGCCGATGCGCTGTTCGTGGCCGTCGGCAAGCCGCGCCTGATCAAGGCGGACATGGTGAAGCCGGGTGCTGCCGTTATCGATATCGGTATCAATTCCGAAACCGCGCCCGACGGCTCGACTCGTATCGTCGGCGATGTCGATACCGACAGCGTCAAGGAAGTGGCGTCGTGGATCACACCGGTGCCGGGCGGCGTCGGGCCGGTTACCGTGGCGATCCTGCTGCGCAATACGATGGTGGCGCTGAACCGCCAGCGGGCGCTCTATCAGTCCACCTATCGGGGGGCGGACGACTCGACGGTCGTGAACTTCAGGTAGGAATGGTTCAAACATCGGACCGTTCGGTCGATGTTTTACTCCGCGGTAACCATCGCCGGCGTGCGCGCATTCGGCACGCCTTCGGGCTGCGGCCCGCCATAGGCCCAGTCGAGAAGCTTCACCGTATGCACGATCGGCATTTGCGCCGCAGATGCAATCTGCGTGATGCAGCCGATATTGCCGGTGGCTACAATGTCGGCTCCCGTGGCCTCGATATTCCTCACCTTGCGATCGCGCAGTTGCGCGGAAATCTCAGACTGCATGATGTTGTAGGTGCCGGCCGAACCACAGCACAGATGACCCTCGCGCGGCTCCTTCACCACGAAGCCGGCGCGCGCCAGAAGTTCCTTCGGCTGGCGGGTGATCTTCTGTCCGTGCTGCATCGAGCAGGCTGAATGGTAGGCTACGGTCAAGCCCGGCCGGCGCACCGGCTCCGGCAGGTCGAGCGTGGCGAGATATTCGGTGACATCCTTGGCGAGCGCTGAAACGCGCGCCGCCTTTTCGGCATAGGCCGGATCGAGCCGCAGCATGAAGCCGTAATCCTTGATGGTCGTGCCGCATCCTGAGGCGGTGATGACTATCGCGTCGAGACCGCCATCCTCGATCTGACGTGTCCAGGCGTCGACATTCCGGCGCGCCGAAGCGAGTGCCTGCTCCTCGCGCCCCATATGATGGACCAGCGCGCCGCAGCAACCCTCGCCTTGCGGCACCACCACCTCGATGCCGAGCCGCGTCAACAGGCTGATCGTCGCCTCGTTGATGCCGGGATCGAGCACCGGCTGGGCACATCCGGTCAAGATTGCGACCCGGCCGCGGCGCGGACCGGACGCGGCATGGCTGCCCGGCGACGCCATCGGCGATCTTTCCCCAACCGACGCCGGCACCAGCTTCAGCATCGCGCCAAGCGGCCGCAGCGCCGGAACGGACTCGAAGATCTTCGCAAAGGGCGTGCCGAGCCGCGCCAACCTCAGCGCCAAACGAAAGCGCGCGGGATGCGGCAGCACAAAGGCGAGAAGCGCTCGAATGATGCGGTCGGGCAGCGGCCGCCTGTAGGTCTTCTCGATATGGGCGCGCGCATGATCGACCAGATGCATGTAATTGACCCCTGAGGGACATGTCGTCATGCAAGCCAGACAGGAGAGGCAGCGGTCGATATGGGTGACGATCTCGCTGTCGGCCGCACGGCCATTTTCCAGCATGTCCTTGATCAGGTAGATGCGCCCGCGCGGACTGTCCAACTCGTTGCCGAGCGTCACATAGGTAGGACAGGTCGCCGTGCAGAAGCCGCAATGCACGCATTTGCGCAGGATTTTCTCCGATTCCGCCACATGCGGATCGGCAAGCTGCTCGGCGGTGAAATTGGTCTGCATCGGCTTTGCTTATCTTTCAGAGAAACCAGCTTTGCGGCTTGGCGATCGGCTCGCCGCGCGAAAGCGCCTGCAGGCCGACGATGCAGCGAGCGATGAACCAGACCGCAACGGCAAACAGCAGGAACACGCCGATGAACAGCAGGAGCAGCACGGCCGAAACCGTCGCATAGAGCAGGCCGATCCAGAATGTACGGATGAGCCATGTATAGTGCGTTTCGATCCAGGCCTCCGACTTGCCGCGATTGAAATAGGCAAGCACGATGCCGATCAGGCCGCTGATGCCGATGACGAGACCGGCAAGATAGAGAATATAGATCACCTGCACATTGGTCTTGCCGGGCTCCAGCCACCGGTCCGTCTGGCGCGGCGCGTTCGGCCGGTTGTCGATGTCGCTCATGGATTGATCTCCCCCTGTTTCGATCCCTCCAGACTAGCAGACCTGTCGGCAGGAACCATGCGACCGGGATTGAGAATTCCCTTGGGATCGAACTCCTGCCGCAGGCGCGCCGAGAGTGCCGCCAGTGCCGCCGGCTGCGGCTCGAAGACCGGCAACGCGGCACGCAACGCATGGCTGGCGCGCACCAGCGTGGCATGACCGCCGCCGAATTGCTTCAACAGGCGGCGGATGGTTTCGTGCTCCGGGTCGGCCTCCATACGCAGCCAGACAAGACCGCCCTGCCAATCGTAGAAAGCGTCGCATGCCGCCTCCATGCGCAGCGCCATGACCATCTTGTGCGCTTCGCCCGGTGTCATCGAAATGCGCCAGACCGGCCGCTCGCTGCCATCGGCGAAGGGAATGCAGTCGCGGACGTCGCGCCAGATCGCACTGGAGGCGTCGCCTGCAAACTCCTCGATCGGGCCGGCATTCTTCAGCGGGTCAATCAAGGCCCGCGACCTATAGATCACCGACGGGCCGAAGCCCTCGATACGCAGAAGCGTCGCCGAACTGCCCGCAAGCGAGCCACCGGCGATGGAGCCGGCGAGATTCTCCGGAATGTGGGCAGCGCTCGAAACCTCCGCGCTGGAGCCGAGAGCCAACGCCATGGCGATCGCCGCGTCTTCATCGAGCAGCCCGCGCACGGCAAGCGTCGTCTCAGTCTCCGCCTTCGGCAACACCTTGAAGGTGACATCGGTCAGCACCGCCAGCGTGCCCCATGAGCCGGCCATTGCCTTCGACAGATCATAGCCGGTGACGTTCTTGACGACACGGCCGCCCGATTTGAAGGCTTCACCACGACCGGAAACGGCACTAATGCCGAGAATGTGGTCGCGCGCCGCACCTGCCTTCAGCCGACGAGAACCGGAAAGGTTGGCTGCAAGCACGCCGCCGATGGTGCCGCGACCGCGTTGGCTTCCCAACAACGGACCGTAGTCCATCGGCTCGAAAGCAAGTTCCTGACCGCTCTCGGCCAACAGCTTCTCGATCTCGGCAAGCGGCGTGCCGGCGCGGGCCGAAAGCACCAGTTCTTCCGGCTCATAGAGCGTGACGCCAGTGAGGCTGGAAAGATCGAGCGTGTGCTCGGTCTGGGCAGGACGACCGATGCCGCGCTTGGAGCCGTGCCCGACGATTTCAAGCGGCGCCTCGTTCACCGCCGCCCATTGCACGGCAATCAGAACCTCGGCCGCGGAAGATGGGGTGAAGGTGGTCATGATTCCATCTTCGCCGTGACTGAGAGGGACATAAGGCTCCGTTTGACACCCCCCTCTGGCCTGCCGGCCATCTCCCCCTCAAGGGGGGAGATCAGCTTGCATCCCCGCTTTCGCCAATCTTCAACACGGCGCGAAAAGAGCAGGGATAGAAGCTGCCAATCTCCCCCCTTGAGGGGGAGATGGCCGGCAGGCCAGAGGGGGGTATTGCACAACACAAACATGACTTGATCTGTGACTCCGGCCACCCTCAAAACCTCGGAATATCCGGAAACGGCAGCTTGCCGCCGGAAATATGCATGCGGCCGAGTTCGGCGCAGCGGCGCAATTGCGGGAAGACCTTGCCCGGATTGAGCAGATGTTTCGGATCGAACGCGCATTTGACGCGCATCTGCTGATCGAGATCGATCTTGTTGAACATTTCGGGCATCAGATCGCGCTTCTCGACACCAACGCCGTGCTCGCCGGTGAGCACGCCGCCGACCTTGACGCAAAGCCGCAGAATGTCGGCACCGAAGTCTTCGGCCTTCTGCAGTTCGCCCGGCACATTGGCGTCATAGAGGATCAGCGGGTGCAGATTGCCGTCGCCGGCGTGGAAGACATTCGCCACCCGCAATCCATACTGCTCGGAAAGCTCGCGCATGCCGGCAAGCACCCGCGGCAATTCCTTGCGCGGGATGGTGCCGTCCATGCAGTAGTAATCCGGCGAGATGCGGCCCACCGCCGGAAAAGCCGCCTTGCGGCCGGCCCAGAAGACCAGCCGCTCCTCCTCCGATTGGGAAATGCGGCAAGTGGTCGAACCGTTGCGCAACGCAATCGCCTCGACCTTGTCGATCAGGTGGTCGACCTCGACGCCCGGACCATCCAGTTCCACGATCAGCAGCGCTTCGCACTCCAGCGGGTATCCGGCGTTGACGAAATCCTCCGCCGCGTGGATCGCGGGGCGGTCCATCATCTCCATGCCGCCTGGAATGATGCCGGCCCCGATGATATCGGCCACGCACTGACCGCCCTGCTCGCTTGTCGGAAACGCAATCAGCAGCGCACGCGCCGTTTCCGGCTTCTTCAGAATGCGCACGGTGACCTCGGTGACGACGCCAAGCAGCCCCTCCGATCCGGTCATGAGACCGAGCAGATCGTAACCTTCCGAATCGAGATGCTTGCCGCCGAGGCGCACGACCTCTCCATTCATCAGCACCATCTCGATGCCGAGCACATTGTTGGCGGTGAGCCCGTATTTCAGGCAGTGAACGCCGCCGGAGTTTTCCGCGACGTTGCCGCCGATCGAGCAGGCGATCTGCGAAGATGGATCGGGGGCGTAGTAAAAGCCCTCCATTTCCACGGCATGGGTGATGCCGAGATTGGTGACGCCCGGCTGGGCGACAACGGTGCGATTGGGGTAGTCAATCTCGAGGATGCGGTTGAAACGGCTCATCACCAGAAGCACTGCATCCTCCAGCGGCAGCGCACCGCCCGAAAGTGATGTACCCGAACCACGCGGCACCACGCGGATGCCGCGCTCGTCGCAATATTTGAGGATGCGCGAAACCTGCGCCACAGTTTCCGGCAGCACGACCACCAGCGGCAGTTGCTGGTAGGCGGTAAGGCCGTCGCTTTCAAAGGCGCGCATCTCGTTGACGGCGTCGACGACGCCTTCGCCCGGCACGATGATGCGCATATCCGCGACGATCTCGGCGCGACGGTGCAGCGTCTCCGCATCGGGCGCGGGCATCACCAACCCGGACATCGGCCGTCCTCCTGGAGCATTACTGGTAAAAAGCATTTACCAGTTAAATTCGCCGCGCGCAAACCGTGCATCGTATGTGCACGGCGCTGCGAATGGACGACAGTTCCATAGCGTCAATCTGACGCTTGCTTGAAGGCCCGCCATCCGGATTTGGCGAGTACGAAGCGCTGCGCCTACTCGGCGTGCGAGACTTTCGCGCTGTCGTCATGCGAACGACGGATGCGCCGTACGATCCACCAGACAAGCAGGATGGTCACCGGCACGGAGGCGGCGGTCACCAGTTCGGGCTTGAGCGCATGGCCGAACACCGACGTTCCCTTGGCCAGATAGCCGATGAGGCCGACGACATAGTAGGAGACGGCTGCGACAGAGAGCCCCTCGACCGTCTGCTGCAGGCGCAATTGCAGGCGCGCGCGATTGTTCATCGAGGCAAGCAGGTCGCGGTTCTGATGCTCGACCTCCACGTCGACCCAGGTCCTGAGCAGGGTCGTCGCACGGGTCAGCTTGCGCGACAGATTGGCCTGGCGCTCTTCGACCGACCGGCATGTCCGCATGGCCGGCGCGACCCGGCGCTGCAAAAAGCCCAGCCATGTCTCGTAGCCGGGCACCGGCTCCTCGGCCAGCGCCTGCAAACGCTCCTCGATGATGCCGTTATAGGCGCGGCTGGCGCCAAAGCGATATAGGCTGGCGGCCGCATCCGCCTCCAGTTCGGCCGCAAGCTCGGTGAGATCGGCAAGCAGGGTCTGGCTGTCGCGCGTTTCGGAAGCCTTCATCTCGCGGGTGATCTGGGTCAGCCGGTCTTCGATGCGTCGTACGCGCGCCGACAGCGAATGTGCCAGGGGCAGGCCGAGCATGGCCAAAGTGCGGTAGTTCTCGATGTCGATGAGGCGCTGCGACAGCGCACCGATGCGCGAGGGCGACATGCCGCGGTCCAGCACGAGGATGCGCGTAAGCCCATCGCCGTCCTGGTGGAAATCGGTAACGATGCCGGCCTTGCCGTTTTCGACCAGCGAATAGGAAAGGCTGGCGGGATCGAAGGCGGCGATCAGCTTCTCGCTGTCATCGGTCCATTTGCGGATCTCCAGCCTTATGCCGGAAATGACCGTCCCGGGCGGGCTGAACCCATTGCCGAAAGGCGAATCCGCGGAGCCGGGCTCCAGCGGTCCCTCCCAAAGATAGGTCGAGAATTCGGTATGGCGTTCCCAGCGCAGCGTGCCCTGCCCCCACTTCATGGCGTGGTGACGGGCCTGGCGATCGGGCGCCGCGATGCCGAGCCGACGCGACAGTTCGGCAAGCACCGCATGGTCGACCGTCGAACCGCCCTCGGTCATGAAAGCAAGCTGTATCAGCAGGCGCGGCGTCTCGATCGGCGGACGCGGACGCGCATGGACCTCGCCGATGGCGTCGGGGCGGCCTTCATGCGCGGGAAAGCCCATCACGCTGCCGGTCGCGCGCGGTACGAACTGGGAATTGAACTGGTCCGCGGGCATGCTGCCTATGAGGCCTCCGGTAAGGAATGCGCTGCCAATATGCACTATCGGCAGCCAAGGCAATCGACAAGTAGGACCTGGCGAAGACTGCGCCCGCCTCAGCCCGGAGGCGAAACCCACAAATGGATAATTAAATTGACCAGTTTGGCCGGATGCCGTTATTGTGCGCGGCATCGGCGAATGTTCGGGCAGTCGCCGCCTTAGGGACAGCCGGTTTGAGCGAAATTTTCTCCAGGATCGAACATTCGCGCACCGCCGACGAGGTGGTGCAGCAGATCGAGAGCCTTATTCTCGAGGGCGTGTTGCGCGTGGCCGATCGGCTTCCGGGCGAGCGCGAACTGGCGCGCCAGTTCGAGGTTTCGCGTCCCATTCTGCGCGAGGCGTTGAAAATCCTGGAAGTGCGCGGGCTGATCGTGACCCGCCACGGCGGCGGCACTTACGTCGCCGATGTCATCGGCCAGGTCTTTTCCAAGCCGGTGCTGGATCTCATCGCCACCAACCGCAAGGCGACCGCCGATTATCTCGAATATCGCCGCGAGATCGAGGGCGTGGCCGCCGAATATGCGGCGCGACGCGCCACGAAGGACGACATCGCTCTGCTCGACCGCATCATGGCGCGGATGGAACAGGCGCATGAGCGCGTCAATCTCGAGGAAGAAGCCAGCATCGACGTCGAGTTCCATCTCGCAATCGGTGAATTCGCGCACAACATCATCCTGCTCCACACGCTGCGGTCCTGCTACCGGCTGCTTTCCGACGACGTATTCCAGAACCGCCGGCTGATGTTCGATCTGCCTGGCGCGAGGGAGGCGTTTCTGGAGCAGCACCGCGCGATCTACGCCGCCGTGACCGAAGGCGATCCGGCGCGCGCCCGTCAGGCGGCGATGGACCACATCACCTATGTCGAACGCTCGACGCAAGACGCTGAACGCACCGGCGAATGGCAGCGCGTGTCGAAACTCAGGCTGCGCCAGCGCATCGGCGCGGCAAGGCGGCAAACCGGCTCTGAAAAATAGCGTCAGCCCGAAGATTGATCGAATGGGGAATTTGATGACCGAAATCGTTGAGATCAACGACCTCAAGGAACTCGCCCGGCGGCGTGTGCCGAAGATGTTCTTCGACTATGCCGACTCCGGCTCATGGACGGAAAGCACCTATCGGGCGAACGAGGAGGATTTCCGCAAGATCAAGCTTCGGCAGCGCGTGCTGGTGGACATGACCGGCCGTTCGCTGGAAAGCACCATGATCGGCCAGAAAGTAGCGATGCCGGTGGCATTGGCGCCGACCGGACTGACCGGAATGCAGCATGCGGATGGCGAAATTCTTGCCGCGCAGGCGGCAGAGCAGTTCGGCGTTCCCTTCACGCTGTCGACCATGAGCATCTGCTCCATCGAAGACGTCGCCGAATCGACCACGAAACCGTTCTGGTTTCAGCTCTATGTCATGCGCGACCGGGCTTTCGTCGCCAGCCTGATCGAAAGGGCAAAGGCTGCAAATTGTTCAGCCCTGGTGCTAACGCTGGACCTGCAGATTCTCGGTCAGCGTCACAAGGATATTCGCAACGGGCTGTCTGCCCCGCCCAAATTCACGCCCAAGCACATCTATCAGATGGCGACCCGGCCGGGCTGGTGCCTCGGCATGATGGGCACCAAGCGGCGGGCATTCCGTAACATCGTCGGGCACGTCAAGGGCGTCGCCGATCTGTCTTCGCTGTCGGCGTGGACGGCCGAACAGTTCGACCCGAAATTGTCCTGGAGGGACGTCGCGTGGATCAAGGAGCTCTGGGGCGGCAAACTGATCCTGAAGGGAGTTCTCGACAAGGAAGATGCCCTCATGGCGGCCGAAGCCGGAGCCGACGCGATCATCGTTTCCAATCATGGCGGCCGTCAGCTCGATGGCGCGCCGTCATCGATTTCGGTGCTGCCGGAAATCGTCGAAGCGGTCGGCGACCGCATCGAAATTCACCTGGATGGCGGAATCCGTTCCGGCCAGGATGTGCTGAAGGCGCTCTGCCTCGGCGCCAAGGGAACCTATATCGGGCGTCCGTTCTTGTATGGGCTGGGAGCACTGGGCAAGGACGGCGTGAAGCTGACGCTCGACATCATCGCCCGGGAGCTGGACATCACCATGGCGCTTTGTGGCAAGCGTAACATCAGTGAGCTCGGCAGCGACTTGCTCTATCGCTGATCCCGCTCAAACGCAGCCACACCATCGGCGGAGGCTGATCGTGGCGGAAGGCATTCATTTCCAGAACGCGAGCGGCCCTGCCGGGATGCGCCTTTACGCCATCGGTGACGTGCATGGCCGCCTCGACCTGCTGGAGATGATGCATGCCCGAATCAGGCAAGAGCTTTCATGTGACCGGCCGGACGATTGGCGCGTCATTCATCTCGGCGACTATGTCGATCGCGGGCCGGACCCGAAAGGCGTGCTCGACCTCCTGATCGCCGCAGTGCACGAGGACCGCCGGATGATCGCATTGGCCGGCAACCACGACATCGGCTTTCTCGAATTCCTTGCATACCCATCCCCGCACGGCTTGTTCGCGCGCTATGGCGGCGTTGAAACGGCCCTCTCCTACGGGGTGCAGCTTGATTTCAACGCTCCGGCGGCACTGGCGATCGGCCACGCCGCGTTGAGCCGCGCGGTGCCGCAGGGGCACGTCACGTTCCTGCAGGGGCTGGGCCTCTGCGAGAGCTTCGGCGATTTCTTCTTCTGTCATGCCGGCGCACGGCCGGGGGTGCCGCTGGAAATGCAGGACAGCCGTGATCTGACCTGGATTCGCGACGAGTTCCTTGATCACACCGGTTTGCATCCGAAGGTGGTGGTGCATGGCCACACGCCCTCGCCCGAAGCGGAAATCCGCTCCAATCGGGTCAACGTCGATACCTACGCCTGCAAGTCAGGCGTGCTCACCGCGCGCGTCGTGGACGGCGCGGAGAAACGTATCCTGTCGGTGAGTGGATAAGTCAGTAATGCGCGGCGGTGACGCCGTAACCATCAACGACAAGATGATCGCCTGCCGCATCGGCGGCATAGATGCCAAACCCGCCGAGCGCGATGGCGGAGAGCATGGCGAAGGATAGAAGCGCGGCTTTCAAGGCAGTCATCTCGGTTGGAACTTTCGGCATTTCGCCATCAAAAACATTACAATTGCGTTGCGTTCGCTGTCGGGAACCGCTTGGCAAGCAAGTCATCTGCAAGGGAGACGGCGACCTTCTAAGCCTGGCGCCGCGGCCGCGCCAGCGCCTGCTCTATCGGCGCCTGTGGAAATTCCTCAACGTGCCATTTTTGCCACGATGAGGGCGGGCGGCGTCAGATCGTGGCGACCCAGGCGCGGGCGAGCGCGAGCCCCGCTTCGTCGGCCTGGCGGCTGTGCGCGGCGGCTTCATCGTCGAAACTGTCGAACCAATCCGGCCGGTGTTTGAGCATCAGCTCCGGAAAAGCGGCATTCCACTGCCGCACAAGCGGAAGGTCTGCCTCGAAATGGAACTGGAAGCCATAGGCGGCACGACCGACGCGAAAGGCTTGATTGCGCGTCGCGGGAGTGGTGCAGAGATGCACCGCGCCCTTCGGTAGTGTAAAGGTGTCGTCGTGCACCTGAAACGCGAGGAATGTTTCGGGCAAGACGCCGAGCACCGCGTCGTCAGCGGCGGCATCGGTGCGCGAGATTTGCCGCCAGCCGAATTCCGGCGAAGTGCCGATCAGATTTTCGCCGCCGAAGGCACGCGCCAGAAGCTGACCGCCCAGGCAGATGCCCAGCACCGCGCGGTCCTTCGCCTCGAAGTCGCGCATCAGGCTGAGAATGCTTGGAATGTAAGGAAACTCCTCATCGGCCAGCGCGTTCTGCCCGCCGCCCAGCACCACGAGTGCGTCGTGTTCGCTGGCATCTGCAGGCAGGGGATCGCCCAGATGCGCCTTGCGAATATCGATCTCGGCGCCCGCCTCGGCCAACGCATCGCCCACTTGCCCGAGTTCAGCCTTGTCGAAATTCTGAACAACCAGCACCCGCATGAAAAGCCGCCCCCGTATGACAGAATCGAAAGGCCCGATAGCATGCGCCGCTGCATCGAAGAAGGGGGAGCCAGCATGCCACTGCAAAACCGCGTCGATCCTTTCGGCGACATTCATGCGGTGACGGCGCGCGGCATGTTCACCGGCAATCGTGGCGTCATCCACGATCCGATGACGCGCAGCCTGCTGAAGCGGCGCTGGACCACCAAGGCGTGGATCATCTGTCTGTGCGAATTTCGTCGCAGACGGCGCGAGGTGATGGGGCGAAACAGTCCGAGCGGCCGCGCCGGCTGGACCGAGCTGTTCTTTCTCGACGAGGTGACGGCGCTGGCGGCAGGCCATCGCCCCTGCTTCTACTGCCGGCGCGAAGAGGCGAAGGCGTATGCCGCCTGCTTCGGTGACGCGTTCGGCATCGCGAAGCCGAGAGCACCGGCGATCGATGCCATGCTGCACGGCCAAAGGCGGGCGGCCGGCGGGCGGTATGTCGTGATCGACGAGCGCCAGCTCAACGGCTTGCCGGATGGTGCCATGGTGGCGATGGATGGCAAGGCGCACACAAAGCGTGGCGGCACGTTGCTGGCCTGGAGTTTCGAGGGCTACGAGCCGGCGCAAATGATGGGCAGGGAGCGGCTCGAGCTTGTAACACCCCTCGCCACGGTGGAAGTCCTGCGCGCCGGATACAGGCCGGTCTGGCATGCGAGTGCCGAGACTTGACGGCGAATACGTGCTCCCGCATTCATCCAGCCATGCGTGCGAACTATAAGATGCAGCGGCTTTACGTGCCGCAGGACCTCAGCTCCGGGGCCGCCATCGAGGCGAGCGCGGAACAGAGCCATTACCTCAGCCATGTGCTGCGGCTCGGCGAAGGGGCAGAGCTTTTGCTGTTCAACGGTCGTGACGGCGAATGGCTGGCGCGTATCGAGGCCAAGGCCAAGAAAAGCGTGCGACTTCGTGCGGTTGAAGAGACACGGAAGCAGCCCGCGCATCCCGACCTGATCTACTGTTTCGCGCCGCTTAAGCAGGGCCGGCTCGACTATCTGGTGCAGAAGGCGGTCGAGATGGGCGCAGGCGTGCTCCAGCCGGTGATCACCCAGCACACGCAGATCGCCAGGCCCGGCATCGAGCGGCTGCGCGCCAATGTCGTGGAGGCGGCCGAACAGTGCGGCATCCTGGCTTTGCCCGAAGTGCGCGAGGCGCAGAAGCTCGACCTGCTGCTTGCTTCCTGGGATCACGACCGACGCCTGATCTTCTGCGATGAGAGTGCGCAAACCGACAACCCGCTGCCCGTCTTGCGCGATGTTGCGGAACGCCGGCTCGGCCTGCTGATCGGGCCGGAGGGCGGCTTTTCGCAGGACGAGCGGCGCCAGCTCCATGCCCTGCCCTTCGTGACCGCCATTCCGCTTGGGCCGCGCATCCTGCGTGCCGATACGGCGGCAGTGGCCGCACTTGCGCTGATCCAGGCCTCGATAGGCGACTGGCAGACAATTTGACTTGATGAAGAGTCAGGATTTTTCGCTTGATCGCGCGGATGATTTGCGTCCATCAAGCGCGCGCCCGGAGTGGGCTGGCGCAGGTCGCCAAAAATCGGAATCGATTTTTGGAACGGATTGTGCGTCGATCAAGATGCTACGGCGTTCCTTGCGCGTCCAATCGGAAGCGCGGCGCGGTAAGAGGATGAAAAATGGCGCGCGACACCAGTGATTTCCGGCCGATCGAGGGAATGGACGAACTTGTCGCTTATCTTTCGGCCGGCAACAAGCCGCGCGAGAAATGGCGCATCGGCACCGAGCACGAAAAGTTCCCCTTCTATGTGGATGGAAATAGCCCGGTTCCCTATGGCGGCGAGCGCGGCATCCGCGCGCTTCTTGAAGGCATGCAGAAGACGCTGGGCTGGGACCCGATCCTCGACGCCGGCCGCGTGATCGGGCTGGTGGAACCGACCGGCCAGGGAGCGATCTCGCTGGAACCCGGTGGCCAGTTCGAACTGTCCGGCGCACCGCTCGAGACCATTCACCAGACCTGCCGCGAGGGCAACGCACATCTGGCACAGTTGCGCGAGATCGCCGAGCCGCTCGGCATCCGCTTCCTCGGGCTCGGCGGCAGCCCGAAATGGACCCTGGCCGAGACGCCGCGCATGCCGAAGTCGCGATATGCCATCATGACGAACTACATGCCGAAGGTCGGCACGAAAGGTCTCGACATGATGTATCGCACCTGCACCATACAGGTGAATCTCGACTTCGCCTCCGAAGAAGACATGCGGCGCAAGATGCAGGTGTCCTTGAAGCTGCAGCCGCTGTCGACGGCGCTATTCGCCAATTCCCCCTTCACCGATGGCCGCCCCAACGGGCTGCAGAGCTGGCGTGGCGACATCTGGGCCGACACCGACAACCAGCGCTCGGGCCTGCTGCCGTTCTGCTTTTCACCGCGGTTTGGCTTCGCCGACTACGTCGATTGGGCGCTCGACGTGCCGATGTATTTCATAATTCGCGACGGCCAGTACCACGACATGACGCATATGACCTTCCGCCAGTTCATGGACGGAGCGGCCCGCAACGACCTTAAGGACGGCGTGCCGACGATGGGCGACTGGGCGAACCACCTGTCGACCTTGTTTCCGGATGTCCGACTCAAGCGCTTTCTGGAAATGCGCGGTGCCGATGGCGGACCATGGCGGCGCATCTGCGCGCTGCCGGCCCTCTGGGTCGGCCTGCTTTACGACGCCGAGGCCCTGAACGACGCCGAGGCGCTGACAGCCGACTGGACCTATGAGGAGGTGCTGGCGATGCGCACCGCGGTCCCGGCCCAGGGCATCAACGCGCCATTTCGCAACACCACCTTGCGCGAGCTCGGCCGCGAGGTCCTGGCGATTTCGCGCAAGGGGCTCAAGAATCGCGACCGCAAGAATCGCGACGGCTTTGACGAGGCGACGTTCCTCTCGACGCTCGACGAGGTCGTGTCGCGCGGCACCACGAGCGCCGAGGAGATGCTCAACGCCTATCACACGCGCTGGGGCGGATCGATCGAGCCGGTCTTTCTCGAGTATGCCTATTAGGCAAACGCCGATAGGCGTATCCTCGGCTTTGAGCTAGGCTGCTGCGGCCTACCGATTTCCGAGGAGGATCGAAGAATGCATCCCTTGTTCGACATGCTTGCGAATTCACAGAACGGCAATGGCATGGAGGCACTGGCGCGGCAGTTCGGCCTGTCGCAGCAACAGACGCAGGCGGCTGTCGACGCGCTGATGCCGGCGTTCTCACAGGGCCTGAAGCAGAACACGTCCGACCCGTACGGTCTCGGTTCGTTCATGAGAGCGATGGCCAGCGGCCAGCACGCAAAATATTTCGAGAATCCCGCAAATGCCTTTTCCCCTGCGGGAATGAGTGAAGGCAACGGCATTCTCGGCCATCTTTTCGGTTCGAAGGAACTGTCGCGGGCGGTGGCGGACCAGGCGGCGCAGGCAACCGGCATCGGCCAGGATGTGCTGAAGCAGATGCTGCCCGCCCTTGCCTCGATGCTCATGGGCGGACTGTTCAAGCAGTCCACGGACCGCTTGCAGGCGAGCGGCTTTGGCGGCAGCGGCAATCCGCTTGGCGAAATCATCGAACAGATGATGCGGCAGGGCGGTGCATTGGGCGGCACCACGCCACAGCAGCCGACGCCGCAGTCCGGCAATCCGAGCGACAACCCGCTGGGGCAGATCTTGGAAGGCATGTTCGGCGGCGGCGCCCGGCAGAGGGAGACACAGCAGAGGCAAAATCCTTATGGAGACAATCCGCTCGGCAAGATCTTCGAGGAGATGCTTGGCGGAGGGCAGGCCCGGCGGGCACCGCAGGAGAACTCCGAGCCGCAACGTGAAAGCGAAACGACGTCGAGCGGCCAGCCAAAGAATCCCTATGACGACATCTTCGGCAAGATGTTCGAAACCGGCGCCAAGCAGCGCGACGAATACCAGAAGGGTGTCGAATCGATCTTCGAGCAGTTCACCAGAGGCATGGACAGGCGGCGCTAAAAGCGCTCCGCGAATGAAAATGCCCGGTCCTCTCGGACCGGGCAGGTGTGCAGGCAGGCCGGGGGGATTTCCGGCGGGAGTGGGAGAGCCTGCAAAACTCAGTCGGCGCACCCTGAGGCGGCGCACGCATCGACGCGGTTCCTGACGATCGCGTTCAGATGGGCGGTTCGATCGAGGCCAAAGGGCAGATCGCTCGCAATACGCAGATCGCTGCGCGTCAGGCCGATATCGGCCAGTTCCGCATCCGACATTTCGCCAAGACGATCGAATTGGCTGCGATGTTTCCAGGCGCGGAAAAGGCTGACCGCCGTATTCATCACGCGCGACATGACGGTCGGACGCGTTGTCGCGCACAGCCCACCCGTTGCGTGATCGATCGTGGTCATTTCATCTCTCCTCGTCAGCGCGCCCGCCCGCACCGATGCTGAACTCTGCCACCGGCGTATTGATTAATCCAACGAATGTTTCTAATCTTTAGCATCAGAAATGATGATGGATTTCGCCATGGCCGCGCCGCTCGATCTCGATCAACTGCAGACCTTCGTCATGATCGCCGATACCGGGAGTTTTACCCGCGCGGCCGAAAGGGTGCACCGCACGCAGTCGGCCGTTTCCATGCAGATGCGCAGGCTCGAGGAACGCATCGGCAAGCACCTGTTCGAAAAGGATGGACGGGGGAACCGATTGACCGACGAGGGCGAGCGCCTGCTCTCCTATGCACGGCGGATGATCCATCTCAGCCGCGAAACGCTTGCCGCATTTGATGATCGGCAACTGGAAGGCACGGTGCGCATCGGCACGCCCGACGATTATGCCGACCGCTTCCTGCCGGAAATCATGGCGCGCTTCGCCCGCTCCAATCCACGCGTGGAGCTGACGGTGACATGCGAGCCGACGCCCGGCCTGGTCGAGCAGCTCAGGCGCGGCAATCTCGATATCGCCCTGGTAACGCACGACGCCATTGCCAGCCAGTCTGAACTGGTACGGCGCGAGCCGTTGCTTTGGGTCAGCTCGGCCACCCATCCCACGCATGAGGAGGAGGTGCTGCCGATGGCTTTCGGCCGGCCAACCTGCATCTGGCGCCGTTCGGCCTGCGACGTGCTCGACGCAATGAACCGCGAATATCGCATTCTGTTCACAAGCTGGTCGGCAACAGTGATCGCGGCAGCCGTATTGTCGGGCCTGGCGATTTCGGTGCTGCCGGAATGTGCGCTGAGGCCGGGCATGCGCGTTCTTGGCGAGGCAGACGGCTTCGGCCCGCTGCCGGATTGCAAGATCGGCATCATGCGCGGTCACACCGCCAGTCCCGAGATCGTCGAGGCGGTGGCACGGCATATTTCCGAAAGCCTCGACAACATTTCGATGCGTGCGAGCGAGGAGAACGGACCCTTCGATCTGGCTGCGCTCAACGGCATCCGTACCAGGCGGCCGAAGCCGAACCTGGTTGCGCCCGGCTGGTGAAGCTCAACGGCCGCCGCGTATCACCAGGACATTGCCCGCAGCCACCAGGACCAGACCGGCGAGCGCATAGATGCTCCAAACATACCCTTCGAGCAGCGTCGAAATCAGCAGCGCGAAGATCGGGAAGATCACCGTGGCATATCCGGCGCGGGCAGCCCCGATGCGGCCGAGCAAGGTGAGATAGGCGGCAAATGCCATCACCGTGGAAACGACCGCAAGGAAGACCAGCGATCCGACATAAGAGACAGTCGGTTCCATGATGAACGGCCTGCCGAACAGCAAGGCGAGCAGTGCGCAAAACAGCGTGCCATAGAGCATGCTCCAGGCGCTGGTGGAGATCAGCGGCAGGCCACGGCGCTGGTTGGCGGCAGAGACAAGGTTTCCGGTGCAGAAGCACAGTGTGCCGCAGATGCAAAGCACAAGACCGATCATCGTCGATCCCGACAGGCCGTGGGCGGCGATTTCCGGAAAGAACATCAGCGCGATACCGGCAAAGCCGGTCAGCCCGCCGGCCAGAATGCGGGGCGACGGACGTTCGCGCATGATGATGGCGCCAAGCAGCATGTTGATGACCGAGGCCAGCGAAAACACCACCGAAAGCAGGCCGCTGACCAGATAGAGTGCGCCATAGTAGAAAAACACGAAGTTGGTCGAGAAAAGCAGCATGCCGAGCGCGACAAACCGCAAATGATCGGCGGCGGAAAACCTTAGCCGGCGGCCGCTGAACGCCACCCACCCGAACATCAGCACCGTGGCGATGCCGAAGCGCCAGACGAGATTTACTTCGGGGGACACGACGCCGACCTGCAACGAGATGACGAACCAAGACGCGCTCCACGAAATGACCGTGAGTGCATAGAGGCCGTAGTCCAGCGGCTGGAACGGCCGGTCGGCGCGTTCACTTGAGGCGGACGGTTCGGGCATGGTGGCGGTCTGCGCGGACATGGAGCGCTCCCTTCTTGAAGCATCGCCTATGTCGCCGCTGGCCTGCCACGTCTATCCAATTCTTCTTATCCAATCATTGAAGCAACCGATATGACGATCCGAAACCCTTGACCCGAAGCGACGGAAAGGCCCCAATCGCACGATGAGCGACCTGCTGCCCGAATCACGAACCAACGCGGCCGAATACACTGTGAGCGAAATCTCCGGCGCGCTGAAGCGCACCGTGGAAGATGCTTTCGGCAATGTGCGCGTGCGCGGCGAAATCTCCGGCTACCGCGGCCCGCATTCATCCGGCCACGCCTATTTCTGCCTGAAGGATGACCGCGCCCGGCTGGAGGCCGTGGTGTGGAAAGGCACGATGAGCCGGCTGAAATTCCGTCCCGAAGAGGGCATGGAGGTCATCGCCACCGGCAGGCTGACTACCTATCCAGGTTCATCCAAATATCAGATCGTCATCGACAATCTCGAACCGGCCGGCGCCGGCGCGCTGATGGCGCTGCTGGAGGAACGCAAGCGCCGACTGGCCGCCGAGGGCCTGTTCGAAAGCTCGCGCAAGCGGCGCCTGCCGTTCATGCCGGCGGTAATCGGCGTCGTCACCTCGCCAACCGGCGCGGTGATCCGCGACATCATCCATCGGATCAATGATCGGTTTCCGCTACATGTCGTGGTCTGGCCGGTGCGGGTGCAGGGCGAGACCTGCGGCGCGGAAGTGACGGCGGCTGTGGAAGGCTTCAACGCGCTGCCGGTAGGCGGTGCGATCGCCCGACCCGACCTGCTGATCGTGGCACGCGGCGGCGGCAGCCTCGAAGACCTCTGGGGGTTCAACGACGAAGCGCTGGCGCGCGCGGTTGCAGCTTCGCGCATTCCGGTGATCTCGGCGGTCGGGCACGAGACAGACTGGACCCTCGTCGATCTGGTGGCGGATATGCGCGCACCGACCCCGACGGGCGCCGCCGAAATCGCGGTGCCGGTCAAGGCCGATCTGGAAGCGAACCTCGCCAGCCTGGCGGCGCGGCTGCGTGCTTGCACATCGCGCAATTTCGACCGCAAGCGGCAGGTTCTGCGGGCAGCAGGGCGAGCTCTCCCCTCGCCCGACCAGCTTCTGGCGCTGCCGCGACGCCATTTCGACGAGGTGACGAGCCGTCTTTCGCGCGCGCTGATCATCAGCACCGAACGCAAGCGGGCGCGGCTTGCGGCCATTCGCCTGTCGCCGGCAACGCTCGACCGCCGCATTGGCGAAATCCGGAAAATGACGGAGCGCGACATCGCTCGGGCCTGCGCCGGGCTTCGCGCTGCGCTGCGTGAACGGCGCTCGCGGCTCGATCGCACCGCCCAGCGTATCGGCCCGGAACCTTTGGTTCGACGCAACAGGCTTTGCGTCGAAAGACTGGTTAGCGCCGAGCGGCGGATGGACCATGCCGCCACAATGCGCATGGGCCGACTTCGCAGCCGGTTGACGCAGGCCGACCGCCTGCTTGCGACACTATCGCACCAGTCCATCCTGGAACGCGGATTCGTGCTTGTGTCGGACACAAGCGGCGCATTGGTGAAGCGGGCGGCCGAGGTCGAACCTGAGGCAGCGCTTTCGCTGCGCTTTGCCGACGGCATGGTCGAAGCTGTTGCTGGCTCTGCCGCGACGCGAGCAAAGCCGCAGCCAAAGCCGACGCAGCCCCGAAAGGATACGGCATCCAACGACCCGGGCGCGCAAGGATCGCTGTTCTAAGCGGCAAGCGTTGTTCAAGAAGGAATGGGAGAAGTGGTACGGTTGGGTGGGCTCGAACCACCGACCTCCGGATCCACAATCCGGCGCTCTAACCAACTGAGCTACAACCGCGCCTGCCAATGTTGGCGCAGCGCTCCAATACGGACAATCGGAAGAGATTTCAAGACGTCTGGCGCGGATGGTGCAATCAATTTAGCCACGGGCGGAAAAGCGCCTTGAACCAACCCGAAAAAAAGAAAAAGACCGGCGGGAGGAGGAGCCGGTCTTTTCCTTGTATGGCCAGCGGGAGAAGATGCCGGCCGCTATGCCCGAAGTTTGGAGGGGAGGAGGACCGCCCTTCGGGTACTTCTTAACGCCTAACTGTTCAGGCGACCTTGAGTTCCTTGAACGCCTTTTCGAAGACGTTCTTGAACGGCTTGGTCACGTCCTCGGCAGCCTTGGTGGAAACGGCCTGGAAGTCCTTGGCCTGCTCGACAGCGACTTCCACGCGCTGACGCAGGAAGGAGCTCTGCAGCTCGATCACTTCGGAAAGCGACTTGGCGCCGACGAGTGCTTCAAGATGCGAAAAACCGGCTTCGGCATTGGCGCGAAGGGCCGCGATCGACTTCAGCGACAGCTCGTTGCCAGCGGTCTTGGCGCTCTCGAAGGTCGACTCAAGAGCCTTCTGGGTCTCTTCGGCACCGGTCTTCAACTTTGCATAGGCTTCCTTCGACTGCTCGACGCCCTTTTCGGCGAAAGCACGAATCTGGTCGGTGGCTTTCGAGGCATCGAAGGTCGGGAATTCCACGTTCTCACCGAATTCATTCTTGGCTGCGGTCTTGGACATTAGTACATCCCTTGCAGTGGACAGCCCGGTTGGAAGGCCGCCCCGTTCATTTATAAAACCGATGTACAGCGTTTTATGGTGCATTGCAACATGTATTGTGCGTCGCACCAGAAAAACCGGTCGTCGCGTTAACCAAACGCCGAGTTTCCGGGACCGGAACGCGCTGTTTTCTGGACCTTTGGCGCTCCGGCTTTTATTAACAATCGGTTAATCGCGCGGATTCCAGACAGCCAAAGGTGGTCAGTCAGTTCATGCCGTCAGCTTCGTATTCGTTCATTGATGTCGTCGTGCTCGACGAAGTGCGAGAGCGCTTCGCCAACGGCGATGCAATGGCGATCCTGTCGGCGGACCTCGATCAGGTGATCTGGGCAAACGGACCGGGTGCGCAACTTCTCGGCTATTCGCAGATCGAGGCAATCATCGGCGCTTCGCCGATGCTGAGCTCTACGGCAAAACGCCAGATCATGGCGACCAGCGGCTTTCCGGAAATCGGACGCGACCGGCGGCTTCTGGTGCGGCTTGCGACCGGTGCGGTTAGCCGTGCAGTGGCCTTTCTGGCCAGCGCGCTGAAACTGCCGGATGGGGAAGCCGCAATTCTGCTCGCGGCACCGGCGGAAGCCGGCCAGGCAGACAGTGCCGCGCTGGCAATCAGCGGGCTGAGCGAGCCCGGCCATTTCGCCGCTCTCGTGGGAGCAGCCGGCGAAATCCGCGTTGCCTCGGAGAGTTTCGCCGGGCTCGGCATCTCCCAACAGACGTTGGCAAGCCTCGTGGGCGAGGTAAGCGGCGAACGTGATCGCTTGGTGAAGCGCATGATTGCCGGCGCAAATCACCGCTTCCCGGCAGGTCTGGCGCGGCTGGTGGACGAGCCGGCGCTGCATCTTCTCGTGGTGGTCGATGAACGTCGGCAAGACGACGGTGACTTGGTAGGGCAGAACGCTGTCGAGACTCATGACCATTCACCGCCGACCGCCATTCCCGACGTCGCCGATGCCTCGTCGCCGGAGGTTTCAGAGGATATTCCAGCCGGTCCGGGCACCGGATCGAGCGAGCACGACACCTGGTACTTCAGCTCGAGCGGCGAGGCGGCGCGCCAGGCTCCAGACCCGGCGCCGAGCGAGCCGGTCATGCCGGACCGCGATGCGGCGCCGGTACGTTTCGTCTGGCGAACCGACGCCGATGGCCATTTCAGCCAAATCTCCGATGAATTTGTCGATGCCGTCGGCGCCAACGCCGCTGACGTCATCGGCAGGCGCTTCCGCGATGTGGCCAATGCCTTCGGTCTCGATCCTTCCGGCGAAATTTCCGAGTTGCTTGAACGGCGCGATACATGGTCCGGCCGGTCGGTCCTGTGGCCGGTGGCCGGCACGGGCATGAAAATCCCGGTCGATCTGGCGGCGCTGCCGGTCTACGGCCGCGAACGCAATTTCGAAGGCTTTCGCGGCTTCGGTGTCGCGCGCGTCGCAGAGGCCGTGGAAGATCCCGAAAAGATCGGGTTGGTGCTGGTGAGCCCGCCCAGCCCCGCCGAGCCGCAGGTAGAGCCGGACGAAGAAGTTACCGATACGGCGCCTCAGCCGAGCGACCCCTTCCAGGGCGAAGTCCCGGCGCTTTCGATCGCGCCCCAGCCGGATCGCCGCTTCACCGACAAGGTGATCCGGCTCGCGGAGCACCGCCCGCCGGCGCCGGAAAAAGGCCTGTCAACGATCGAACGCAGCGCTTTCCGGGAGATCGGCGAGCGCCTGAAGCGCGAGAGCGAGGCGGCCAAGGCGCGAGAAGGCGCCGAGGGCGCGCCTCCCGAAGCGCCGGCCGAAGACATCGCCACATCAGACACCGACACGGCACCGTTGCCGCCTATGCCCGATATTGCGGCCTCTCCCGCCAGCGAGGCCGATAGCAAGGTCAATATCGGCGATGAAGAGCAAGCTCAGCCTGCCGTAGATAGCCTGGATAAAGAGGTCGACAGCGACGCCGCACAGGCGCCTGCCGATCAGAAGCAGGAAACGGCACCGACTGCAAGGCCGTCCGCTTCCCTGCCTTCGCAGGACGTCACCATCACCCCGGCGAACGGAAACGCCAGGACGGAAACGCCGCTGCGGCGCATGGCCGAGGGCTTCACAACCCCCGCCGAGGAGCCGAGAGAAGCGGCGGCAACCTCCGACATGTCGGTTCTGGAGCGGTTGCCGGTGCCGGTGCTGATCCATTCCGGCGATGTTCTGCACTATGCCAACGAGGAATTCCTCACGCTCACCGCCTATCGCTCGGTCGAGCATCTGACCGAAGCCGGCGGGCTCGACGCCTTGTTTGCCGAGAGCTATGCCGACGAGGACACTCCCGCGGCCGAGCGCGAGCTGCGCCTTCGTACCGGCGACGGCCTGGAATTTCCGATTGAGGCGCTGCTGCGCTCCGTGCCCTGGCAGGGCGGCAAGGCGCTGATGCTGGTGGTGAGGCGTACCGGAGATTTGGAAACGCCGCCCTTGACGGCCGATTTGCAGTCACCCGCGCAAGCAGAACTGCGCGCGCAGGTTGCCGAAATGCGCACGATCATCGACACGGCAACCGATGGCGTCGTGCTGATCGCCAGCGATGGAACCATCCGTTCGATCAGCCGGCCAGCCGAAGCGCTTTTCGGGTTCGATAGCGACGAGGTTGCCGGCAAGTCCTTCGCATCGCTTTTCGCGATGGAAAGCCAAGGGATAGCGAGCGACTATCTGAACGGCCTGACCGACCACGGTGTGGCGAGCGTGCTCAACGACGGTCGCGAGGTGATCGGCCGCGAGGCGCAGGGCCGTTTCATACCGCTGTTCATGACCATCGGCAGACTGCCCAACGAAAGCGGCTTCTGCGCTGTCGTGCGCGACATAACCCAGTGGAAGCGCGCCGAGGAGGAACTGACCAAGGCGCGCATGCTCGCCGAGCGCGCCTCCTCGCAGAAGACGGATTTCCTGGCGCGCATCAGCCATGAAATCCGCACGCCGCTCAACGCCATCATCGGCTTTTCGGAACTTATGATCGATGAGAAGTTCGGGCCGGTCGCCAACGACCGCTACCGCGACTATCTGCGCGACATCAACCGCTCCGGCAATCATGTGCTCGACCTCGTCAACGATCTGCTGGACATTTCCAAGATCGAGGCCGGTCAGCAGGAAATGGCCTACGAGGCGGTGTCGCTGAACGACACGCTCGCCGAAACGGTCGCCATGATGCAGCCGCAGGCCAACCGCGAGCGCGTCATCATTCGTTCGAGCCTTGCCTCGAAACTGCCCGATGTGGTGGCCGACCCTCGCAGCGTACGCCAAATCGCGCTCAACGTTTTGTCCAACGCCATTCGCTACACACAAGCCGGCGGCCAAGTGGTTGTGTCGACCGCATATGAGACGAGCGGCGACGTGGTCATGCGCGTGCGCGATACCGGCATCGGCATGACGCAGGCCGAGATCGAGCAGGCCCTGAAGCCGTTCAAGCAGATCAATTCGCTGAAACGGGCACGTGGCGACGGCACCGGCCTGGGGTTGCCGCTGACCAAGGCGATGGTTGAAGCCAATCGGGCGAAGTTCGTCATCAACTCGACGCCGGGCGAAGGCACGCTGGTGGAAGTGGCCTTTCCCTCGACCCGAGTGCTGGCCGACTGAACCTTCACCACTCCACTAAATCGCGTCTGTCGAGCGAACTCAGCCTAAGTGCCAAGAGCATTTTTGGCATGCCGCGACAGCTCAAGCCATTGAAAAGCTGTCTTGTTCTCTCCAGTTTAGAATAATTCTAAACTATTGAAATTATTGGGCTTTCTATTGACCTCCCGCGGCAAATGACCCAAAAGATGAGTGGCCTGCCGTGCAGCGGCCAGCATATGCCCCCGGGGCCTTGAACCCCTCTGGTCTGGAGAGAAACAATGACAATCGGAAACGCGCGGTCGAAGGCGGCCGGATACGCCGCTCTAGCGCTTGCCACCCTTTTCGCCGGCTCCGCGCTCGCGGACGGCACCGTCAACATCTACACCTACCGCCAGCCGGAGCTGATCCAGCCCGTGCTCGACGCCTTCACCGCCGAAACCGGCATCAAGACGGAGGTGTTGTTTCTCGACAAGGGCCTGGAGGAACGCATCCTGGCCGAAGGGCAGAATTCGCCGGCCGACGTGATCATGACCGTCGACGTCGCGCGTCTGACCACCGCCAAGGAAAAGGGCGTGACGCAGGCGCTGGACGACGCGACCGTCAATGCCAATCTTCCTGCCGAGTATCGCGATCCGGAGGGCCACTGGTTCGGCGTCACCAAGCGCGCGCGTGTCGTCTACGCCTCCAAGGAGCGTGTGAAGGACACCACCATTACTTACGCCGAACTCGCCGACCCCAAGTGGAAGGGCAAGATCTGCATGCGTTCGGGTCAGCACGACTACAATCTGGCGCTGTTTGGGGCCGCCATAGCGCATTGGGGTCCGGAAAAGACCGAAGAATGGATGAAGGGCCTGAAAGCCAATCTGGCACGCAAGCCCGAGGGCGGCGACCGGCCGCAGGCCAAGGCGATCGCCGCCGGTGAATGCGACATCGCCATCGGCAACACCTACTATGTCGGCTTGATGCGGACCAACGAAAAGGATTCGCAGGAGAAGGAGTGGGGCAACGGCATCAACGTGCTTTTCCCCACCTTTGAGAATGGCCTCACCCATGTGAACATTTCGGGTGCCGCGCTCGCCAAGAACGCCCCCAACCGCGAAAATGGCGTGAAGCTGATCCAGTTCCTGTCCAGCCACAAGGCGCAGCAGGTCTATGCCGAGAAGAACTTCGAATATCCGGTGGAACCCGGTCTTGAGCCTTCCGAAACAGTGAAGGCGTTCGGCGAACTGAAGTCCGATACGCTGCCGCTGGTCGAGATCGCCAAGAACCGCAAGGCGGCCTCCGAGATGGTTGACCGCGTCGGCCTGGATGACGGCCCCGCAAGTTGAGGGCGGAAATAACCTCCCAAGCGAAAAGTCGGACCGGTGGGCCGGCTTTTTGCGTTTTTGAGGCGAGTTGAGTGTCCGGAATTCGATCCATATCCGAGGCGCGACTGCACCGGGCAGCGGAGCCGGGGCGGCTTCGCGTCAAGCGAATCCGTCATACCAGCACGCATGTCGCCACATTGGCGATCTGCGCCTGCGTGCTCCTGCCGATCCTGTCGCTCGCCTATGTAGCGCTGTCGGGCACGGCCGAAGACTGGCCGCACCTCATCGCTAACGTACTGCCGGGCTCCAGCGTAACCACCCTCTACCTCCTCGCGCTGGTCGCGACAGCGACCTCAATCGTCGGCGTGACCGGTGCTTGGCTGGTCGTCACCTTCGACTTTCCGTTCCGCAAGAGCTTTGCCTGGGCGCTGGTGTTGCCGCTTGCGGTTCCACCCTATCTCGCGGCCTATGCTTTCGGAGAATTCTTTCATTATACCGGCCCGGTGCAGAGCCTCGTTCGGGCGATCTTCGGCTTCGATACGATTCGCGACTACTGGTTTCCCGACATTCGCTCGACGCCGGGTACAGCGTTCGTGCTGTCCTGCGTTCTCTATCCTTACGTCTATCTCACCACCCGAATCATTTTCCTGATGCAGGGCCGCAACATCGCCGACGTGGCGCGAACGCTTGGCGCCACGCCTTCGAGAGTATTCTGGCGCGTGCTGCTGCCGGTGGCGCGTCCGGCCATCGTGGCCGGCGTCGCGCTGGTGTTGATGGAGACAATCAACGACATTGGTGCCGCCGAATATCTTGGCGTCCGCACTTTGACCTTCTCCGTCTACGCAACATGGCTCAATCGCGGCAGCCTGGAAGGCGGCGCACAGATCGCCCTTTTGATGCTGCTTCTGGTGTTCCTCCTGCTAGCGGCCGAACTCTGGGCGCGCCGCCGCCAGCGCTTCCACACCGGCCGCGCCACTCATATGCGCGCGCGCCCTCCCCGTGTGAAACTTACGGGCCCGCGCGCAGCAATTGCCGTGCTGGCCACCGGCCTGCCCGTGCTTACCGGTTTCGGCATCCCGCTGTTCGTCTTCGGCCAATATGCCTCGCGCCGAACCGACCAGTTCCTCTCGCCAGAACTCGGCGACGCTTTCCTGCACAGCGTCATGACGGCGATGGTGACTGCCGTTCTCACGGTTGGGCTGGCGCTTTTCCTGATCAACGCGGTACGGCTCTGCAAATCCCGGTCGATCGCCGCGACAGTGCGGCTCGCCTCCGTCGGTTACGCGCTTCCCGGCGGCATTCTCGGTCTCGGGCTGCTGTTTGCTCTGGCGCGCTTCGACAACGCCATCGATGGTTTTGCGCGGGCACATTGGGGATTTTCGACCGGGCTATTGCTGACCGGCTCGGCGGCCGCGGTCATCATCGCCTGCTCGATCCGTTTCCTGGCGCTGGCCGAAGGCGCCATTCGCTCGGGCATGGAAAAGCTGCCGCCAAACCTTGACGAGGCCGCGCGCAGCCTCGGCCAGACGCCTGGCCGCAGCGCGGCTAAAATTCTGCTGCCGCTTTTGAAGCCGGCGATCTTCACCGCCGCCGTGCTGGTGTTCGTCGACACGATCAAGGAGCTTTCGGCCACGATCCTTCTTCGGCCGTTCGGCTTCAACACGCTCGCGACCTATGTCTACGAAAACGCCTCGCGCGGTGTGCCGGAAGATGGGGCGGTGGCGGCGATCCTTATCATTTTGACCGCGCTGGTGCCGGTCATCCTGCTCTCGGGCGCCTTGGCACGCGACCGCGAAGGCACGCCGCTATAGGCTGTTGCGCATCCAAGAAAAAAGGCGTTCCCAGAGGAACGCCTGAATTTCAACGTTTGTCACAACGGGGCTTGAGCGAAATGGCACCGCAAGTGCGAACCGGGAATTTCCCTCAAGTTGCGACCAATATCGCGGCCAAGACTTAATAATTCCTTACCGGAATGCGATCAAATTTACGAATGTGTACCACTTGTGAAACCTCGGTAAACTTCGCGATTACCATTGATTAAGCATGTTCGAGCGGACCTCGGCGAGTAGCCTGCCGCGGAAATCGCGGGCCGATGGGTGGCGGCGGATCGCAGGGCGCGACGTATCAACGCTTCAGCGCCGGAAGGTCCCTGAACAGCTCTAGCGCTTCCGGATTGGCCAGCGCTTCCTTGTTCTTGACTGCTCGGCCATGAACGATGTCGCGCACAGCGATCTCGGTGATCTTGCCGGATTTGGTGCGGGGAATGTCGGCAACGGCGACAATCCGGGCCGGCACGTGGCGGGGGCTTGCACCGCTGCGGATTTTGGCCTTGATCGCCTTTTCCAGCGCTTCGTCCAGTCTTACGCCCTCGGCCAGACGCACGAACAGCACCACGCGCACGTCACCCTCCCAATCCTGCCCGATACAGAGCGCCTCGAGGATCTCCGGCATCTGCTCGACCTGATTGTAGATTTCGGCGGTGCCGATGCGCACGCCCCCTGGGTTAAGCGTGGCATCCGAGCGGCCATGAATGATGATGCCGCCATGCTCCGTCCATTCGGCGAAGTCGCCATGGCACCAGACGTTGTCGAAACGCTCGAAATAGGCGGCGTGGTATTTGGCGCGATCCGGATCGTTCCAGAATCCGATCGGCATCGACGGAAAGGCGCGGGTACAGACAAGCTCCCCCTTCTGCTGACGGACAGGCCTGCCATCGTCGTCCCATACATCGACGGCCATGCCGAGACCGGCCGCCTGGATCTCGCCGATCCAGACCGGCTCGATCGGCACACCTAAAACGAAGCAGGAGACGATATCGGTTCCGCCTGAAATCGAAGCCAGGTGAACGTCCTTTTTGATGCCGTCATAGACGAAGGCAAAGCACTCGGGCGAGAGCGGCGACCCGGTCGAAGACAGCGTCCGCACGCTTGAAAGATCGTGGGATTCGATCGGGCGCAATCCAGCCTTGCGCACCGAGTCGATGAACTTCGCCGACGTGCCGAAATAGGTCATCCTCTCCCGGTCGGCGAAGTCGAAGAGCACGTTGCCGCCCGGATAGAAGGGCGATCCGTCGTAGAGAAGCAGCGTCGCCCCGACAGCAAGTCCGGAGACCAGCCAATTCCACATCATCCAGCCGCAGGTGGTGAAGTAGAAGAAACGGTCGCCCTCGCCGACATCGGCGTGAAGACAAAGTTCCTTCACATGCTGGAGCAGTGTACCGCCAGCCGAATGCACGATGCATTTGGGGATGCCGGTGGTGCCGGACGAATAGAGAATATAGAGGGGGTGGGAAAATGGCAGGCGCTCGAAGGTAACGGGGCGCGCGCCGAAAGGTGCCAGCGCCGCTGCAAGCGCCTCGGCCTTTTCGATGCCGCTGGCAACCTCCCCTGCCTTGCCGAGATAGTCGACAATCAACACCTTGCGCGCGGAGGGGAGCTTGGCGGCCACTTCCGCGACCTTGGCCGAAACGTCGATCTCCTTGCCGTTGTAGAAATAACCATGGGATGCGATGAACACGACCGGTTCGATCTGGCCGAAGCGGTCGAGCACGCCCTGCACGCCGAAATCCGGCGAACAGGAGGACCACACAGCACCGAGGGAGGCCGCCGCCAGCATGCCGGCGACGGCCTCCGGCATATTGGGAATCATCGCCGCGACCCGATCGCCCGGACCGACGCCAAGCGCTCGCAAAAGCTGTTGGAGACGCGAAACAAGCGCGTGCAACTCGTCCCAGGACAGACGACGTTCGACCTTATCCTCGCCCTTGAAGACGATAGCGTCGGCGCTTCCCGTCCGGCGCAGCAGGTTCTCGGCGAAGTTCAGCCGCGCCTGCGGGAAGAATGTGGCGCCGGGCATCCTGTCGCCATCGACGAGCACCTGTTCTCCGCGCTCGCCAATTACACCGCAGAACTCCCAAACGAGATTCCAGAAGGCTTCGCGATCCTCGACCGACCAGTTATGCAACTCACCATAGGTGGCGAAGCGTTTTCCGGCCCGAAGGGAAGCCGCCTCCATGAATGCCGTCATCCGGGCGGCGGCGATCCGCTCGGCGGAAGGCGTCCAGAGCGGAGCGGCATCGGTCATGGCATCATCCTCCGGCAAGTCGGTGTCGTGCATTTCACCTTGAATCACGGCAAGATGCTATCCCCTACGCCGCTCAACTGCGCTGACAATAAAGGTTGAAATGTCATGCGCGTTCGCTAAACCCGACAACGTGGCGTCGATTTGCGCGGCGGCAATTGGCCAATCGGTCAGCACGAACGAGGCGAAATGCCATCTCCACTGATCAGACGCAGCATCTGGATCTTCGCCGCGCTCATTCTGGCGGTGGCGCTGGTCGTGTCGGCTTTGCCGCTGCTTGCTTCCACCCGCATCGTGCACAATCGAATCGCTTACGAGTTGAGCTCGTTGAGCGGCTATCAGGTGACCATCGGCGCGCCCCCCGAAATCCAGGTCTGGCCGAATTTTCGGGCGATCCTTACCAATGTCAGGCTTTCGCCGTGGGGCCAGAGCGATCACCCGCCGGTAATTGAGGCAGAGCGTCTCGAAATCGGGCTATCACCTTTCGCGGCACTCTCGGGGGATGTGGAGTTCTCGAACGCCAGGCTGGTGCGCCCCACACTCCGTCTCGAAAAGGCTGCGGACGGCTCTCTCATGGTGGCCAAATCCGGCGGCGGGCGCGTCTCGCGTGCTGTTCAGGCAATGCGGGAGGCCATTCTTGCCAATCCGGAGGCGCCCGACCCGGCTCGGATCTCGTCCGATAGTTTCGGCAGTGTCGAGGTTACCGACGGCCGTCTGACCGTATTCGCGGACGCGAAGGACCGGGAAATCATCACAGGCATCGCCGGGAAACTGTCTTGGCCGACGCTCAACAAGGCGGCATCCCTGAAGGCTACTGCAATCTGGCGCGGCGAATCGGTAACCCTCGACGTCTCATCGCCCAAGCCGCTGACGCTGTTTGCAGGTGGCGAGGCACCGCTTGCCGCCTCAATGAATTCAGCCCCGGCAACTGCTTCGTTCGAAGGCCTGGTGAGGGCCGATGAAAACCCTTATCTCGACGGCAAGATCAAGTTCGCGTCTCCCTCGCTCAGGCGCATGCTGGAATGGTCGCGCGCCGATACGGCTTCAAGCACCACCATAGGTTCGGTGTCGATAGCCGGCCATATGACCGGAGATGCCCGACGGCTGAAATTCGAGAACGCCGAGATCATGTTCGACGACAACCCCGGCATGGGCACGCTCGATCTCGCGCGCGGTGAAGGCGTGCCCCTGCTTTCGGGAACCTTGGCGTTCGAGACGCTCGACCTGAAGACCTTCCTCGCGGCATTCACGCCGCTGGCACCAGGGAGTCCGACGGCCCCAACTGAGATCGATCCGGTTTTCTCGGACCGGCTCAACCTCGATCTTCGACTATCGGCAGCCAAGGCAACAGCAGGCTCGGTCACTTTGGCCGACGTCGCCGCAACCGCTCAGGTCAAGAGCGGGCTCTCGGTCTTCGACATTTCGGATGCCGCGGCTTTCGGTGGCAACATCCAGGCCGGCGTCCGCTTCGACCGCAAGCCGGAAGGCACTCAGGTTGAAATGCGGTTGCTGGCATCCGATGTCGATGGCGGCGCGTTCGGAACGGCAGCCGGCATGACGCGGCTTGTGCCTATCGGCCGTGGCACCGTGTCCATCATTCTGAAAGGTGCCGGCCGGGCCTGGGACTCCATTCTGGAGAACGCGGACGGATCGATCTCGGCGAATTTCGGCGAAGGCGCGCTATCGGATTTCGATCTCGCCAGCTTCCTCAAGCGCAGTTCGGACGGTGGCTTCTTTGCGCTCGACGACGTAGCGAAAGGGTCGCTGCCGATTGAAGGCGCCGAGGTCAAGGCCAGTGTCTCGCGTGGCGTCATAAGGATTGAGAAAGCCGAAGCACGCACCGCTCAAGGCAGACTGTGGCTGAATGGCATTGTGCCCTATGTCGGGCGCGGATTGGCCTTGTCGGGTGGCCTGCTGACGCCCGAAGAGGCTGCGGAATTGAATGGCGCGCAGCCGCCGGTGAGGTTTTTCGTCGGCGGCACATGGAATGCGCCGTTCATCTCGCCGGTCCAGGCGCCGCTTGCCGCGCCTGCGCAGTAGAAGCCCTGTCTAATTAGCCCCGTTGCGCCACCTGCTCGTCGCGCCGGCGCTGGACCTCGCGGCGCTTGTTGACGATGGAAGCCGCCACCACGCCCGCGGTGACGATGCCGATCAGGATCGTGCAGGCGGCGTTGATCTCCGGCGTCACGCCAAGGCGCACCTGGCTGTAGATTTTCATCGGCAGCGTGGTGGCGCCCGGTCCCGAGGTAAAGCTCGCGATAACGAGATCGTCCAGCGACAGCGTGAAGGCCAGCATCCAACCCGAAATGATTGCCGGCAAGATGACCGGAAGCGTGATCTGGAAGAAGGTCTTGACCGGCGGGGCGCCCAGATCCATCGCCGCCTCCTCCAGTGAGCGGTCGAAGCTCAAAAGCCGCGACTGGACCACAACGGCAACGAAGCACATGGAAAAGGTGATGTGCGCAAGGGTCACCGTCACAAAGCCGCGATCGAGCCCGATCGCCACGAAAAGCAGAAGCAGCGAGAGCCCGGTGATGACTTCCGGCATGACCAGCGGCGCAAACACCATGCCTGAAAACAGCAGCCGGCCGCGAAAGCGCGTGTAGCGCGTCAGCGTCAGCGCCGCCAACGTACCGAGCACGGTCGCGACGCTTGCCGATATCAACGCCACCCGCAGCGTAACCCAGGTGGCGTTCATGAGACCGACATTGTTGAACAGTTCGCCATACCATTTGGTCGAGAAACCGCCCCATACGGTGACCAGCTTGGACTCGTTGAACGAGAAAATGACGAGCAGCACGATCGGCAAATAGAGGAAGGCAAAGCCGAGCACGATCGAGGTGATGTTGAAGCGGCTCCAGGTGGCGTTCATGTCAGTTCACCGATCCCGTTCCTGCGCGCGCGCCTGCGATTGCTGGAAGATCACGATCGGAACGACCAGAAGCAGGAGCAGGATGACAGCCACCGCCGACGAGACCGGCCAGTCGCGATTGGCGAAGAACTCGTTCCACAGCGTCTTGCCGATCATCAGCGTCTGCGAACCGCCAAGCAGATCCGGAATCACGAATTCGCCGACCGCCGGAATGAAGACCAGAAGACAGCCGGCGACAACGCCGGGGATCGATAGCGGGAAGGTGATTTTCCAGAAGGCGCTGATCGGCGGACAGCCGAGATCCTTGGCCGCCTCGATAAGCGAATAGTCCATCTTTTCCAGCGACGAATAGAGCGGCAGGATCATGAACGGCAGGTAGGAATAGACGATGCCGATGAAAATCGCCGCATGCGTGTTCAGGATAATCAGCGGCTGGTCGATGATGCCCGTGGCCAGCAGGAACTGGTTGAGCAGGCCTTCCGGCTTCAATATGCCGATCCAGGCGTAGACGCGGATCAGGAAGCTTGTCCAGAACGGCAGGATGACCAGCATCAACAGCGTCGGCCGCAGGGACTCCGGCGCGCGCGCCATTCCGTAAGCGATCGGATAGCCGACGAGCAGCGTAAGGAACGTCGAGATGCCCGCAATGACCAGGCTGGAAACGTAGGCGTTGATATAAAGCGCGTCCTCGGTCAGCCAGACATAGTTGTCGAGGCTGAGCTGCTTCAACTGCTCGAACAGACCGGCGATGCCTTCGCCCAATCCGAGCACCGGCTGGTAGGGAGGCATCGAGATCGCCGTCTGCGACAGCGAAATCTTGAAGACGATGACGAAGGGAACCAGAAAGAAAAACAGCAGCCACAGATAGGGCACGACGATGACCAGCCGGCTGTAGAGCGCCGTCGCCGCGCGCCTGAGCGCTGAAGGACGGGAGGCGGCGGCTTCCGGAGCGACGACGGCGACGTCTGTCATTGTCGATCCTATCTCGTCAGCACCACGCCGGCATCGGGCAGAAACGAGATCCAGGCCCGATCATTCCAGCTCAGCGGATTGTCGGCGACGCGCGACGCATTCAGCGAACTCGCCTTCACCACCTGCCCGTCGGGCAACCTGACGTGATAGACGGTCATGTCGCCGAGATAGGCGATGTCGTAGATTTCCCCTTCGACGACATTGGCCTTGCCGTCTTCCGGCTTTCGCGAGGTCACCTTGATCTTTTCGGGCCGGATCGCGAAGGCGACCGGGCTCCCTGCGGTCGCGTTGCCGACATTGTCGGCGTGGATCGTCATGCCGTTGCCGGCGATGCGGGCCCTCCCGGCGTCAAGCTCGGCTACGGTCCCCTCGAACATGTTCACATTGCCGACGAAACTCGCGACAAAACGCGAACTCGGAGCCTCGTAGACCTCCGCAGGCGTCGCCACCTGCATGACCTCGCCCTTGTCGAGGATGGCGATGCGATCGGCCATCGTCATCGCCTCCTCCTGATCGTGGGTGACGACAAGGAAGGTCAGGCCAAGATTCTGCTGGAGGTCCATCAGCTCGAACTGCGTTTCCTCACGCAATTTCTTGTCCAGCGCACCCAACGGCTCGTCAAGCAGCAGCACTTTGGGACGCTTGGCCACCGAGCGCGCCAAAGCCACGCGCTGACGCTGGCCACCCGAAAGCTGGTGCGGCTTGCGCCTGGCGAACTGCTCGAGCTTAACCAGCTTGAGCATTTCGCCGACGCGCGCCTCGATCTCCGGCTTGGGCATGCCGTCCTGCTTCAGGCCGAAGGCTATGTTGGCCTCGACCGTCATATGCGGAAACAGCGCATATGACTGGAACATCATGTTGACCGGGCGGCGATACGGCGGAATGCCGCGCAGATCCTGCCCGTCGAGCAGGATGCGCCCGGAAGTCGGCTCGTCAAAGCCGGCAAGCATGCGCAACAGCGTCGACTTCCCGCAGCCGGACGCGCCGAGCAGCGCAAAGAACTCACGTTCGAAAATACTGAGCGACAGGTTGTTGACGGCGGTGAAATCGCCGAAACGCTTGGTGACGTTCTCAAAAACTATATAGGGCTTGGCATCAGGATCGCTCCACGGCGCAAAGCTCCTGCGAATGCTTCCAAGCGATTTCATGAAAAACCCGCCTCGCTCGCTCGCCGCATATCAAAGACCCCGCAGATGCTCTGCGGGGTCTTTGACGCTTATTGCCCGGTTACGATCTTCGTCCATGCGCGTGTGAACACGCGCTGCGTCTTGGGGTCGAGCGTCGTGTTGACGAAAAGCTTGGCCAGCACCGCGTCGTCCGGATAGACGGCCGGATCGTTGCGAACTTCGGGATCGAGAAACTCCTGCGAAGCCTTGTTGCCATTGGCGTAGAAGACGTAGTTGGAGGACTTGGCGATGACCTCCGGCTTCATGATGTAGTTCAGGAATTCGTGCGCTTCGGCAACATGCGGCGCATCGGCGGGAATTGCCATCTGATCAAACCACATCTGCGTGCCTTCCTTTGGAATGACATAGGAAAGCTCGACGCCCTGATCGGCCTCGGCGGCCCGGTCGCGCGCCTGGAAGATGTCGCCCGACCAGCCGACGGCTATGCAGATGTCGCCATTTGCCAGGCCATTGATGAATTCGGAGGAATGGAACTTGCGCACATAGGGACGAACCTTGAGCAGCGCCTCTTCCGCCTTGGCAATGTCTGCCGGATCATGGCTGTCCGGGTTCAATCCCAGATAGGCAAGCGTCACCGGAATCATGTCCGTCGGTGAATCGAGGAAGTTGATGCCGCAATCCTTGAGCTTTGCAGCCTGCTCCGGATCAAAGACTGCCTTCCAGCTATCGATCTTGTCGGTGCCGAGGGCTTCCTTGATTTTCGCAATATTGTAGCCGATGCCGATCGTTCCCCACATATAGTTGATGGAATATTCGTTGCCGGGATCGAAAATCTTGGTCCGATCGGTCACGACATCCCACATGTTCTTCAGATTGGGAAGCTTCGACTTGTCGAGCTTCTGATAGACGCCGGCCTCGATTTGACGCTGCAGAAAGCTCCCGGTCGGCACGACGACGTCATACCCGCTGCCGCCCGCCAGCAGCTTGGTTTCGAGAATTTCGTTCGAATCATAGACGTCGTAGACGACCTTGATGCCGGTTTCCTTGGTGAAATCGGCAATGATCGATTCATCGATATAGTCGGACCAGTTGAAAACGTTGACGACGCGCTCCTGCGCACTCGCCGCCATCGTCAAAGCCACCGAGAACGCCGTGGTGGCTGACAGCCAAAGCGCCTTGCGAATCATCTGAAACCTCCCTTTCAAAGCCCCATGCCCGACTATCGGCAGCCGGGTGTTGATAATTAGCCTATTGACCTTCCGACAGTGCGACAAGCGGAATTGCACCTGCCGATCACAGATAAGTGGTGCGTTCGAGCTGGGTTATTTCGGCCCAGAACGCCAGTATTTCGGCTCTTTTGAGATCCTGGTAGACCTTGGCCATAAGCGGCCCCAGCGCCCGCTCGACGAAAGTGCTTCTGGCCATGAGCTGCAGCGCCTCGTCCATGTCGTCCGGCAGGAAAAGACCGCCGTCGTCATAGGCATTGCCCACCACCGGCGGCGGCGGCACATCGCCATTCTCGATTCCTTCGACCATGCCCTGGATGAGCGTTGCCATGACCAGATAGGGATTGGCGTCGGCCCCGGCGATGCGATGCTCCAGCCGTCGGTTTTCCTCCGACGATACGGGAATACGCAACGCAACCGACCGATTGTTCTCGCCCCAGACCGCCCTTGTCGGCGCATAGGAGCCCGGTGTGATGCGCCGAAAGCCGTTCCAGGTGTTGATGAACAGCAGCAGCGATTCCGGCATGGTCTTGAGCAGTCCGGCGATCGCCGCTTCGAGCCGCTTGCGACCTTCGGCGCCACTGAACATGTTGTTGCCGTCGCGGTCGAGCACCGAGGCGTGGACGTGCATGCCGTTGCCGGCATATTCGAGGAAGGGCTTGGCCATGAAGGTGGCGGTCAGCCCATGGGCGCGGGCGCAGCCCACCACGATACGCTCCAAAAGGATGACATCGTCGGCGGCGCGCAGCGGATCGGCCCGATGCTTGAGGTTGACCTCGAATTGGCCGGGCGCCGCCTCTTTGATGATGGTGTCGATCGGCAGGTTCTGCGCGTCGGCCGCATCGCGGATCATGTCGAACAGTTCGGCGCGCTCAGCCAGGTCATCGAGCCCGTACATGCGCAGCCGGTCGGGGCCTGCAGTGGCGCCAACCGGCGCAGGCATGCCGTCATCCCATTCGATTTCCGGATCGAGCAGATAAAATTCGAGCTCGAAAGCGACGACGGGGAAGAACCCCTTGGCGTTCACTTCCGCGACCTTGCGTTTCAGCACCTGGCGCGAATCGGCCATGAAAGGCTCGCCTTCCGGCGTGAACGTCTGGAGCAGCACCTGCGCGGTCTTGCGCTTGGCCCATGGAACGATCGCCAGAGAACCGCGCGTGGCGCGGCAGTAGCCATCCTTGTCGCCGGTTTCGATGTGCAGGCCGGTTTCAGCGACCTCGCGGCCCCATACGTCGAGCCCGTGCAGCGACATGGGGAAGTTCACCCCATCCTGGAAGGCTTTCTTGAGGGCGTCGCCGGGCGCCCATTTACCGCGCAGCACGCCGTTAGGATCGACGAGCAGGAATTCCACTGCTTCGATATCCGGGTGCTTTTCGACGAAGGCGCGGTATTCGGCTTCGTGCTCCGGTGAGATGAAGGACGATTTTTGAGTCGTTGCGACGGAAGGAATCTTGCCTGGAGAAATATGCGTCGGTGGTTTTTCAACACCCGTCAGGATGGGAGTGATGGGAATGCTGCCGATGGAAGGAGGATTGGTTCCGGGTTGTGCGCTTCCGGTGATTTCTCGCAAGATATACCTGTTTGGCCGTTGCAGATCACATAAGGTGCTGCCGTGTAACAGTTCTGTCAATGGGGATTTGACACACCCGAGACGCCGGGGCGCGCGGGCCGCGACTGGCGCCGGAACTGCAGCCCGATATGGACGAGCAGCGCCACGAAAACCACCGATCCGCCGATGATCGTGCGTGCCGAGGGCACCTCATTGTGGCTGAGCCAGACCCAGATAGGTCCGAGAATAGGCTCGAACGTGCCCAGAAGCGCTGCAAGAGCCGCCGGCACCAGCCGCACGCCCGTGGCGAAGAATGCCAGGCCCACGCCAAGGTTGAGCGCACCGAATGCAACCAGAAATGCCATGTCGCGCGCCGGCGCCGCCAGCGCTCCAGCCTGGTTAAAGGCAAACAGCGCCGCAAACATCGTGCCGAGGCAGGTCGCGGGCGTCATGCGCACATGGGCGAAGCGGCGCGTAATCACGGTCGCGATTGAAAACATCACCGCGATCAGCAGCGCCAGGCTGTCGCCGACCGGCGAAACCTGGCCGCCGAGCGATTCCGAGACCATGATCGCCACGCCGGCGATCACCGCGGCGATAGCTGCCCATGTCGCGCCGGAAACCCGCTCGCGGAACAGCACCCAGGCAAGCAGCGCCGCGAATAGCGGAACGCCAGCCTGGATGAGCAGAATATTGGCGACGGTCGTATAGGTCAGCGCAACGATGAAGGCGGTGGAGGCCGTTGCGAAACACAAGGCGACGCCAAGTCCAGGCAGGCCCATGCCGCCAAACAGTCTCAGCGTACCGCGCAGTCCATCGCGCCAGAACATGAAACCAAGCAGGAAAACGGCCGCCCACACCGAACGCCAGAACACCACGGCCCAACTGTCCTGCAGTTCTATGAAGCGAGCGATGGCGCCGCCGAAGCTCCAGCATAGCGCCGAAAGAAAGACCAGGAGCACGCCAAGACGCTCCGCGCCGGGCGATATTTGCGGTTCGACCGCCGAGCGGGACGAGAGTGTGGTTTCCGACATGGCTCGACCATTGACGTTGCCGGGCACGGACACATGCCGCCTGACGACATATGTGCGTCCCTTCGCGTAGACCAAGCCCAAATGCGACGCGTGATCCAGCGCCCGCTTATGGTTGTGACACCGTCAGCAAAGTTTCAGCCCCGGCGGCCGTGCCTCACTGGAAATCGAAGGCGCTGAGTCCGGTCACCATTTCGTCGAGGCCAAGCGGCCGCGTTATCGGCGGTTCGGCGCGCGCAAGGCATCCGGTGCGCTCGCAGAGCCGGCAGGCAGGGCCGACAGCGGTTGCCGCCACCTGGCCCGGCTTGCCCGGCGCGCCCGGAAGGGCCGCGCCATAAACGGTCTCATCGCGAAAGCCGATGTCGCAGCCGATGAGGATCGCGGTGCGACGCGGGCGCTCGTTGAAGGCGCCCTGCGGCCCCTCGAGCGTTCGGGCAACGCAGAGGAATTCGGCACCGTCCGGCATTTCGACAGCTTCCACGAAAATCTGGCCGGGCTGCGCGAAGGCCGCGTGGACCGGCAGTTTCGGGCAGCCGCCGCCGAAACGGCTTTGCGGAAAGCCCTGGGCGCCCGCCTTGCGGAACCGGTTCCCGGCATTGTCGACCTCCAGCATGAAGAACGGCACGCCGGCGCTGCCCTGCCGCTGCAGCGTCGTCAACCGGTTTGCCGCCTGCTCGAACGACACGCCGAAGCGCGATTTAAGCACATCCACGTCATAGCGCGAGCGCACCGCCGCGGCGTAAAAGGCCTGATAGGGCATCATCAGCGCATGGGCCGCGTAGCGGCCGAGCTCGAAGCGGGCCAGGCGGCGAGCCTCGTCGGAGGACAGCTTGAGATTCTGGATGCCGGAGGCAATCGCCACCTGCATACGCATCAGGCAGGCTTCCATCGCCACTTCACGCAATTGGTCGAAGGGAGACAGCCGCTCTGAAATGAACAGGCGTTGCGAATGGCGGTCGTAGCGCCTGCGCCAGTTCGGCATGGTGGCGACAGGCAGCACCTTGACCACGATGCCGTGCTCACGCTTCAGCCATGCTTTCAATGCCGTCGCCAGATCGTCGCCCGCATCGAGCAGCCTGACGAAAGCATCCGCCTCCTCCTCGATTGCCGGGAAATGATTGGGCTGGCGCTCGAATACCTCATGAACCTCATCAATCGGCAGCCTGGCGCCGGAAAGTGCAGTGGCCCTGCCCTCTCGTGCCAAAAGCTCCGAAAGATCGGACAGGCGCTCAGCCTGCTCCCGATAGGCACGAAACAGCTTGAGAATGGCGGCGGCCGCATTCGGCGCGCCTTCCGCGATCTCGACCAATTCCTGATCGCCCGGCAGTTCCCCGGTCAGAAGCGGGTCGGCGAAAACCTCCTTGAGGGCCGCAATCGAGCCACGCGCCTCACCCTGCAATTCCTCCGGCTCGACCTTGTAGACGGAAGCGAGCTTCAGGATCAGCTGAACAGTCAGCGGTCGCTGATTGCGCTCCAGAAGATTGAGGTAGGAGGGTGAAATGCCCAATCCTTCCGCCATCGCCGTCTGGGTCAGGCCCTTGGCGTTACGGATGCGCCGAATGCGCGGACCGGCGAATATCTTCTGCTCAGCCATGGCGAATTTACATCAATTTACAATTTGATCCCGAATTAGCACGCCTTTCGGGCATTTACAAGATTTACATGTTTACACCTCGGCCTTGTCAAATCGGCGACAGGTTTTCCTTATTTGCCCGGCTATTTCTCAGAAATTCCTCGCTCTTTGCGCGCTGCAATGTAAATTCAGTCACATATCGGCGTCGCAGTTTTCGCCGAGCGTTTTGTCATTCCTGATTGCCCGGAGACCACTATGACCGATTTTTACAATCTCGTTCCGTCCGCACCAGAAGGCCGTTTCGACGGCATCGAGCGGCCGTATACGGCTGATACCGTCAAGCGGCTGCGCGGCTCCGTGCAGATCAAGTACAGCTTGGCCGAAATGGGCGCCAATCGACTGTGGCAGCTCATCAATGAAGAGGATTTCGTCAATGCGCTCGGCGCGCTTTCCGGCAATCAGGCCATGCAGATGGTGCGCGCCGGTCTGAAGGCGATCTATCTGTCGGGTTGGCAGGTGGCGGCCGACGCCAACACCGCTTCGGCCATGTATCCCGATCAGTCGCTCTATCCGGCAAATGCCGCGCCCGAGCTTGCCAAGCGCATCAACCGCACGCTGCAGCGCGCCGACCAGATCGAGACGGCGGAAGGCAATGGCCTGTCGGTCGACACCTGGTTCGCCCCGATCGTGGCGGATGCGGAAGCCGGCTTCGGCGGCCCGCTCAACGCCTTCGAGATCATGAAGGCCTTCATCGAGGCTGGCACCGCGGGCGTTCACTTCGAGGACCAGCTCGCCTCGGAAAAGAAGTGCGGCCATCTCGGCGGCAAGGTTCTGATCCCGACGGCCGCGCATATCCGCAACCTCAATGCGGCGCGTTTGGCCGCCGACGTCATGGGTGTGCCGACGCTGATCGTTGCCCGTACGGACGCCGAAGCCGCCAAGCTTCTGACCTCCGATATCGATGAGCGCGACCAGCCTTTCGTCGACCATGACGCCGGCCGCACCGTCGAAGGCTTCTACCAGGTGAAGAACGGCATCGAACCGTGCATTGCTCGTGCCATTTCCTATGCGCCGCATTGCGACCTGATCTGGATGGAGACCTCCAAGCCGGATCTCGGGCAGGCCAGGAAGTTCGCGGAGGCCGTGCACAAGGCACATCCGGGCAAGAAGCTCGCCTACAACTGCTCGCCGTCGTTCAACTGGAAGAAGAACCTCGACGACGCCACGATCGCGAAATTCCAGCGCGAGCTCGGTGCAATGGGCTACAAGTTCCAGTTCATCACGCTGGCTGGCTTCCACCAGCTCAACTACGGCATGTTCGAACTGGCGCGCGGCTACAAGGATCGCCAGATGGCGGCCTATTCCGAGCTGCAGGAAGCCGAATTCGCGGCGGAGGCCAACGGCTACACCGCGACCAAGCACCAGCGCGAAGTCGGCACCGGCTATTTCGACGCCGTGTCGATGGCAATCACCGGCGGAAAGTCTTCAACCACGGCGATGAAGGAATCGACCGAAAGCGCCCAGTTCCGTTCGGCGGCCGAGTAGAGTAGCTTACGGACGCCGCCCCGGGCTTCGGCCCCGGGCGGCATCCTTGAAAATGCCTCAGGGCAACAGAACCCAACGGAGAACATCATGCCGCCCAAGACACGCGTCAAGGAAAGGGCAGAGGAACAGTCTTCAGCCATGAGCACGGACCAGCAGGCGGCTATCCGCATTGTCGCCAACGACCTGCATCGCCTTAACCAGTCGGTGATGAAGGCTGTGGAGGCGGGTGTTTCGGTCGAGCTGGTGAGGTCGGCAAGGCACCATGGCGGAAACGGCAACTGGGGCGATCTGCTGATCCCGGTGGTCGTCACCCAATCGAGCGGCAACTGACCGGAGCGCGATCCCGGCAGCGAGATCCCTGCCTCCGCCGGAGTCGCGCGTTTATTGCCGCTTATTAAATCACCCGTGCGTTTTGCGTGCGGGTGATATTTTTTTCATGCAGCATTATAGCAAGTCGCTGGAGCAAACTTAACGGCAACAGTCGAATAAATACTTTCAGTTTTCCTCGCTTCCGTGGTCCGTATATTTCAACTTGACAATCGCGGCCGGCGTGAGATTACTTGCCCGCAATCTCAACCATAAATTGAGTTTCACGGCACCGATTTTCTCATGAACAAGTCTCGTCTCGACCCGAAGCGCGGCTTGGCCGATGGTTCGGGTACAGCATCCGATTTCCAGATCGACCCCGACAAAGCGCTTATCGTCGCAAAGTCGCGGATAAATCGGGTGGTGGTATCGAAGATCCTGGAAAGGTCCGGATTGAAATCGATCTCGCTCGATCCCGAAACGGCGCTCAGGACGCTGGAGGCAAGCCTTCCCGCCATGGTGGTTCTTGATGGCGGCGCCGACAACCGCGAGTGCGAGGCGCTCGTTCCACGGCTTGCGTTGCTTCGCGCTGCCACGGCCAACGACCGCCCCCGCGTCATCCTCCTCACCAACAGGAAGGCGACGGGCAATCAGCAATCCACGGCGGATGTGATCGATGCCGTGGTCGTGAAGCCGATCACGACCGAATTGTTGCAGCCCGTGGTCGACCGACTGATGCAAGGCATGTCCGAATAAGACCATCGCGGCCCCTTCCCATCGTTCGCGCGGCGCGGCTATACTTGTGCGTCGAAATCAAATCTGGTGATTGATGCCCGCCTCAAAGAAGGAAATCCGCCCCTCGAAAGTCAGGGCGCGCGCACGTGTGCCTGCATTTGTCAAAAATCTTCGTGGCGTCAAGAACTGGAAGGAAGTCAGCGACTGGCTCGAATGGCGCGGCATCGAAGACATTGAGTGTATCACGCCCGACCAGGCCGGTGTTGCGCGCGGCAAGATGATGCCCTCCAACAAATTCACCTCCAACACCTCGCTGGCCCTGCCCTCGGCCGTGTTCATGATGACGATTTCGGGCGGCTACCCCGAGGATGGCAACGGCTTCGCCTATCCGGAGGATGACGGCGACCTCAAGCTGATGCCGGATCTCTCGACGCTGACGGCGGTGCCTTGGGAAGAAGATCCGACGGCGCAGGTCATCTGCGACCTCGTCCATCAGGACGGGCGCGCGGTCGAGTTCACACCCCGCAACGTGCTGAAGCGCGTCATCGCCGCCTATGAGCGCCAGGGCCTGAAGCCGGTGGTGGCGCCGGAGATCGAATTCTATCTGGTCCGCAAGAATCCCGATCCCGATTATCCGCTGACGCCGCCGGTCGGGCGTTCGGGGCGGCCGATCGGCGGTGGCGCCGGCTATTCGATTGCCGGCGTCAACGAATTCGACGAGCTGATCGACGACATCTACCATTTCTCCGAAAGCCAGGGGCTGGAGATCGACACCCTCATACATGAGGAGGGTGCGGGGCAATTGGAGATCAATCTTCGCCACGGCGACCCGATCGAGCTTGCCGACCAGGTGTTTTTGTTCAAGCGCACGATCCGCGAGGCGGCGCTGAAGCACGACACCTACGCCACCTTCATGGCCAAGCCCATCCAGGGTCAGCCCGGCTCGGCCATGCATATCCACCAGTCGATCCTCAACAAGAAGACCGGCAGGAACATCTTCGCCGCGGAGGACGGCACGGAAACCGAAGCCTTCTTCAACTTCATCGGCGGCATGCAGAGCCACGTGCCGAACGCACTGGTGATGTTTGCGCCCTATGTGAACTCCTACCGCCGGCTGACGCAGGCGGCGTCGGCGCCGGTCAATACCAAATGGGGCTACGACAACCGCACGGTCGCTTTCCGCGTGCCGCGCTCCGATCCGGCCGGCCGTCGTGTGGAGAACCGCATTCCTTCCTCCGATGCCAATCCCTATCTTGCGCTTGCCGCTTCACTGGCTTGCGGACTGATCGGCATGAACAAGGGCCTGAAGCCGGATGCGGCGATCCTGACCACCGCCAACGAAGACGAAATCGACCTGCCGCGCAACCTCTTGGAGGCAGTCGATCTGTTCGAGGCCGACGAGGATTTGAAGGACCTGCTCGGCCACTCCTTCGCCGCGACCTATGCCGCGATCAAGCGGGCGGAATTCGAGACCTTCATGGAGGTGATCAGTCCCTGGGAGCGGGAATTCCTGCTGTTGAATGTGTGAGGATAAGGAGCAAGTAGCGAATAGCGAACGGCGAATAGATCGACCCTGCTCGAAGTCACGGCTCTTGTTCACTATTCGCTATTCCCCATTCCCTATTCGCCCTGACAATGACCATGCTCTACCAATCCCCCATCTCTCCCGGCTATTCCTGGTATGAGGCGACAGCAGGCGAGCGGCCGTCCTACCCGGCGCTCGACGGCGACCGCACGGCTGACGTCGTCATCATCGGCGGCGGCTTTACCGGCCTGTCGGCGGCCGCCCACCTCGCAAAGGCCGGCACCGATGTCGTGCTGATCGAGGCGCATCGGTTCGGCGACGGCGCATCCGGGCGCAATGGCGGCCAACTGGGAACCGGCCAGCGCGCCTGGGCGGAGGAGACCGAGCGCGAGCTTGGCTTTTCGCGCGCCAAGGCGCTGTTTGATCTGGCTGAGGAGGCCAAGGCGCATCTGCTCGACTTCGCGGCCGCGCATGCCATCGAGGTCGACTACAGGCCGGGGCAGATGTCGGTGGCGCACAAGAAGCGTTATGTCGACGACTTCAAGGCGCATACGGAGGCCATGGCTGCGCGCTTCAACTATCCGCATATCTCCTTCATGGACGCGCGGGAGACGGCCGAGCGGCTCGGTTCCACCGCCTATTTCGGCGGCACGCGCGACACCGGCACCGGCCACATCCACCCACTGAAGCTGGTCATCGGCACCGCACGTGTCGCGGCCGCCGCAGGCGCGCGGCTGTTCGAAAATACCCCGTCGACGGGCATCGTGTCGGCCGCCGGCAAGGTAACGGTGACGACCCCCACCGGCACCATCACCGCCGACAAATGCCTGGTCGCGGTCAATGCCTATGGCGGCGCTCTCGAACCCGTAAGTGCCGCCCACATCATGCCGATCGGCTCGTTCATCGGCGCAACGGTGCCGCTCGATCCGGAAAGCGGCGTCATTCCGGGGGGCGAGGCGGTCGATGACTCCCGTTTCGTAGTGCGCTATTTCCGCAAGACGAAGGACAATCGGCTGCTGTTCGGCGGCCGGGAAATCTACGCGGTCGCCGACCCCAAGGACATCCACATCCACATCCGCAGGCAGATCTCCGAAATCTACCCTCGGCTGAAAAATGTCGAGATCAGCCATGGCTGGGGCGGCTATGTCGGCATCACCATGCCGCGCACGCCGTTTGTGCGCGAGGTGATGCCAAATGTGATTTCGGCGGGCGGCTATTCAGGCCACGGGGTCATGCTGTCCAATTTCGTCGGCAAGCTTTACGCCGAAACGGTCGCCGGCAACCGCGATCGGCTGAAGCTGATCGAGGAGCTGAAAATACCGCCCTTCCCCGGCGGCCGACGTCTGCGCGCGCCACTCTTGTTTCTGGCGCTCAACTGGTACGCGCTCAGGGATCGCATCTAAAGCATCGAGCCCGTGGAATCCGGTTCTCGGAAGATCCGATGCTCCGACAAAAAGATCGATCGACAATATGCGTTCGTCAGGACGCACGTCGATCTAGCTGCCGGTCGCCTCGGCATAGAGTTCGGGTTTGAAGCCGACGAGAAGGCGGCCGGCGACGTCGAGTACCGGCCGCTTGACCATCGAGGGCTGAGCCAGCATCAGTTCCATCGCCTTGCGCGCATCGATATTTCGCTTCTCGGCATCGGAAAGCTTGCGGAAGGTGGTGCCGGCGCGATTCAGCAGGACTTCCCAGCCCAGTTCGTCGCACCAGCGCTCGATGAGCGCACGGCTGAGGCCGGCCGTCTTGTAGTCATGGAAGTCATAGGCTACGCCGTGGCTCTCAAGCCAGGCGCGTGCCTTCTTCACTGTGTCACAATTCCTGATCCCATACATGACCGCCGTCAATGTTCGGCTCCCGCGCCAAGTTTCGACCAGCCGACGCTCTTGCCGGCATGAAGCGGGATAACGCTCTGGTCTCCGACTTCGATCTGCTCGGCAACATATCTTTCGCGACGGACATAGGTCACCGTCTCCTGCGGAACCTCAAGGCGATAGAATGCGGCTCCATTGAGGGTGGCGAAACGCTCGAAGCGGTCGAGCGCGTTCTCTTCCTCGAAAACCTGCAGGTAGGCTTCCAGTGCAACGGGCGCGCTGAAGACGCCGGCGCAACCGCAATCGGCCTCCTTGTCGCGACGCAGGTGCGGTGCGGTGTCGGTTCCGAGCAGATAGTTGGGAAGCCCGCTCGTCGCCGCCTGTCGAAGCGCAAGACGGTGCTCCTCCCGTTTCAACACAGGCAGGCAGTAAAGATGGGGCCGCAGCCCGCCTTCGAAAAGCGCATTGCGGTTGAACAGAAGGTGCTGCGGGGTGATGGTGGCGGCGACGCGATCACCGAAGGACCTCGCCGCCAAGGCGCCATCGGCGGTGGTGATGTGCTCCATCACCACGCGAAGGGTGGGGATTTCCTCCAGCGTCGGCACAAGGATTTCGTCGATGAAGAACTTCTCGCGGTCGAAGACGTCGATGTCGGGGCGCACCCGCTCGCCATGAGTGAGAAGCGGCATGCCGGCATCGGCCATGGCAACAAGCACGTCACGGATATTCCTGATGTTGGTCACGCCATGCTGGGAATTGGTCGTCGCATGGGCTGGATAGAGTTTGGCGCCGACCGTCACGCCGTCGCGAAAGCCGGCCACAAGGTCGCCCGCATCGGTGTCGTCGGTGAGATAGCAGGTCATCAGCGGCGTGAAATCCAAGCCTTCCGGCACGGCCGCCATGATCCGCTCGCGATAGGCGGCTGCCATCGCGGTGGTCGTAACCGGCGGCACCAGATTGGGCATCACCAGCGCATGGCGAAAATCACGCGCGGTGTAGGGCACGACCGCCGCCAACATGGGCCCGTCACGAAAATGCACATGCAGATCGCTGGGCTTTCGAAAGGTGATTTCCTGCATCGACAAAGATTACTCCGTGAGGGCACCGATCAAGGTTTCGGATGCCAGGCTGCTCACTGACGCGTGCAATCGATGCTGTCAACGCCCAGGCTCGATTCACCGGCCGCCGACCCGCGTCAAGGCTGGGGCCAGCCGCGCTTATAACATACCTCGTGCATCAGATGGTCATCGAGCGAAATGGTCGATGCCGCCAGCGTTCGCGCCGGCTCAGTCACATGCCCAGCGAAACCTCGCGGCTGGCAGCCTCCAATATCGCCCAGACATGGCTCGCGAACGAGCGCCAGACCTCGATGCGGAAATGCTGCTCATCGTGGCGGATCAGAACGATCTGTGCCTTGTCGAAGATCGTGCGCGTCGCCGTGCCCGCTGGCATTGCTTCGAGATCGAGGGCACAGGCCGATGCCAGGGCAAGCGCTGCCGCTTCGCCGCTTATCTCGATTCCGACGTCACGGTGGCCGACATCGACAAGACTGTGCGGAAGTTCTGCATAGAGCGCGGCAAAGCGTTGTTCGATCCCCTCGGCGTCGCTTGCCGGCGCGAGGAGCTGCCATTCGTCGGGCCCCAGGCAGATGGCGAACCGCCCGTCCCTCGCTGTCATGGCGCCGATCGCGTCTGGCAATTCGTAGCCGAACGCCCTGCCGGCAGCAGCCAACCCTTCGGCACCGATGCGCAGGTTGAAACGGGCGCAATCCTCGGCCATGCCGATTACTAGGCGGTCCATGACGCTGGCGATGCGCCTGCCCTCCAGCGGGTGATGTTCGTGCTTCATCGTCAGCTCCTATGCGTGGAGGCGCTTGCCTTCGGGATCGAAGAAAACGGTCCCGGAGATTTCGGCGGCGTGCGTCTTGCCGGGCATCGGGACGTGGATCGTCTTGCCCCGCATTGACTTGCCGCCTTCGACGACGGCAAGCGCGATCGAGCGTCCGAGCGTCTCGCTCCAATAGGAGGAGGTCACATGCCCGATCATCTTCATCGGCAAGGGCTGGTTGGGGTCGAGGACAATCTGCGCCCCCTCTTCAAGCACGATTTTGGGATCGTTGGTGAGCAAGCCGACGAGATGCTTGCGCTCGGCTTTCAGCATATCCGAGCGGCTGAGCGAGCGCTTGCCGACGAAGTCAGGCTTCGCCTTGCCTATCGCCCAGTCCAGGCCGGCATCGTCCGGCGTCAGCGTTCCATCGGTATCCTGCCCGACGATGATGTAACCCTTCTCGGCGCGCAGCACGTGCATGGTCTCGGTGCCGTAAGGCGTGATTCCATATTGCTGCCCGGCTTCATGCAGCGCTTTCCAAACGGCCAGCCCATGGCGCGCCGGCACGTTGACCTCGAAGCCGAGCTCCCCGGTGAAACTCACCCGGAACAACCTTGTCGGCACACCGCAAATCCTGCCTTCCGCAATCGACATATGCGGCAGGGCTTCATCGGAAAGATCGATCTCTTCGACAAGCGGCTCGATCAGCTTGCGGGCGTTCGGACCATTGAGCGCAATCACCGCCCACTGCTCCGTGGTCGAAGTCAACCACACCTTCAGCTCCGGCCATTCGGTCTGGAGATAATCCTCCATCATCGCAAGCACGCGCGGCGCGCCGCCGGTGGTGGTGGTGACGTGGAAGCGATCCTTCGTCAAACGCCCGATCACACCGTCATCGCGGATGAAGCCGTCCTCGCCGAGCAGCAGGCCGTAGCGGCAGCGGCCGGGAGCGAGCCTGCTCCAGGCGTTGGTGTATATGCGGTTCATGAACTCTGCCGCATCAGGTCCGACGATCTCGATCTTCCCGAGCGTCGAGGCGTCGAACATGCCGACCGAGGAACGCACCTGGCGACATTCGCGCGCCACCGCGCGGTGCATGTCCTCGCCCGCCTTCGGGAAATACCAGGCACGCCGCCACAGCGAGACGGGCTCGAAAATCGCGCCGTTCTCCTCGGCCCAGCTATCGATCGGCGTCCTGCGCGTGATCTCGAACATATCGCCACGATTGTAACCGGCGAAGGCGCCGAAAGTGGTCGGCGTATAGGGCGGACGAAACGTGGTGAGGCCCACAGCCGGGGCTGGCCGCTTCACCGCGTCGGACGCGATGGCGAGGCCGTTGATGTTGGAGGTCTTGCCCTGGTCGGTCGCCATCCCTGTCGTGGTGTAACGCTTGATGTGCTCGATCGATTTGAAGCCTTCGCGCACCGCAAGACGAATATCCTTTGCGGTGACGTCGTTCTGGAAGTCGACGAATGCCTTGGCGAAAGAGGCATTCTTGTCCGACGGCAGCTCACGGTTGCTGACACCATTCGTCAGCGCCTCGCCCTGCACGGCATAGCTTCGCGCACTCGCTTTGAAACCGGCGCCCATGGCAGATTCCGCGCCAGCCGCAGCACCATCCGCTAGCGCTTCCGACAGGCCGAACTTGCCATTGCCGGCGCCGGCGCAGCGGCTCTCCTCCGTCCGTTCGCCGGGCAGGAACATCTGGCCGGCTTCGTTCCATTCAAGCTTGCCCTTGGTGTGCGAGAACAGATGAACGCTCGGCGTCCAGCCTCCCGACATCAGCAGCGTGTCGCAGGCGATCGTTCTCCCGGAGCCAACCTTGCCGCCCTGCTCGACCGGATTGACGCGAACCGAACTCACCCGCAGGCGCCCCTTGGTGCCGGTAATCGTCCAGCCGCACAGCGCGTCGATGCCAAGCGCCTGCGCCTGGGAGAGCAGCGCCTGCGGCACCTCGGTGCGGATGTCGACGACAGCCGCAACCTTTGTGCCGGCGCGCGCCAGGTCGAATGCTGCATACCAGGCGGAATCGTGCGAGGTCGCGACGACGGCGCGATGTCCGACCTTGACACCATATCGGTTGAGATAAGTCCGCGCCGCACCGGCCAGCATCACGCCGGGCCTGTCGTTGCCGTCGAAGACCAGCGGCTTTTCGATCGATCCCTGCGCAAGCACCACCTGCCTGGCCCTGACCTTCCACATGCGCTCGCGCGGCGCACCCTCCGGTACATCGGCAAGGTGATCGGTCAGGCGCTGGCAGAGCCCCAGAAAATTCTGATGGTAATAGCCGATCGCCGTGGTTCGCGTGAGAAGCGTAACATTCGGCATGGCGACAAGTTCGCTCTTGCCTGCCGCGAGCCAGTCCCACGCCGGCATGCCGTTGATCGTCGCCTCCGGTTCGGACAAAAGCGACCCACCGAGCTCGGCCTGCTCGTCGACCAGAATGGTCTTGGCGCCGCTCCTGCCTGCTTCAAGCGCGGCCGCAAGACCGGCCGGGCCGGAGCCAACCACCAGCACGTCGCAATGGGCGAACCGGCTGGCATAGGTGTCCGGGTCCGGCACGGACGGGGATTTGCCGAGGCCGGCCGCACCTCGGATGAACGGCTCGTAGACCTTGTTCCAGAAGCTCTTCGGCCACATGAAGGTCTTGTAGTAAAAGCCTGCCGAAAACAGCATGTAGAGCGCGTCGTTGACGGTGCCGACGTCGCGCTTCAGCGATGGCCAATGGTTCTGGCTGGTCGCCGACAGTCCGTCGAATATTTCGAGCACCGTCGCCCGGGTGTTCGGCTCGAAACGTCCGTCGCCGCGGTCGGTGCCGACAAGCGCGTTCGGCTCTTCCGAGCCCGCGGACAGAATGCCGCGCGGGCGGTGATATTTGAACGAACGGCCAATGAGATGCACGCCGTTGGCAAGCAGCGCCGAGGCAAGGGTGTCGCCCTTGCGGCCTTCAAAACTCTGCCCGTTGAAGGTGAAGCTAACCGGCCGGTCATGGTCGATCCGGCCCTTTCCGGAAACGCGATGGGTGGTCATGCGCGCGCTTTCTCAATCTCGGTTTCGCTCGGACGGGGGCAGTCCGGCCTTGTAGGTCATCACGAATTTGTCGCTCACCGTGTCGCGCACCGCGTTGAAGAAGCGGCCACAGCCATGCTGGTGCCGCCAGCGCTCGAAATGCGTGCCGCGCGTGTTGCGGCGGATGAAAAGGTGGTTCTTCCATTCCTCATCTGTGAGTTTCGAGGGATCGGACGGACGGGCAATATGGGCTTCCCCGCCATAGGCGAACTCGACTTCCGGCCGTTCGGCATCGCAATAGGGGCAATGGATCAAGAGCATTTCAGCGTTCCTCAGTGCGCCACGGCGGCAGCGGCGGCTTCGTCGATCAGCCGGCCGCTGGTGAAGCGCTCCAGCGTAAAAGGCGCGTTGATCGGGTGCGGTTCGTCGCTCGCGATGGTGTGGGCAAAGACATGGGCCGAGCCCGGCGTCGCCTTGAAACCGCCGGTACCCCAGCCGCAATTGACGTAGAGACCAGGCACCGGCGTCTTGCCGATGATCGGCGAACGATCCGGCGTGACATCGACGATGCCGCCCCATTTGCGCAGCATGCGCATGCGGGTGAAGATCGGAAACACCTCGCAGATCGCCGCGACCGTGTGTTCGATCAAAGGCAGGCCGCCGCGCTGGCTATAGGAGACGTACTGGTCGGTTCCCGAGCCGATCACCAGCTCTCCCTTGTCGGACTGGCTGATATAGGCATGCACGGTGTTGGACATGACCACGCATGGGAAGATCGGCTTGACCGGCTCCGATACCAGTGCCTGCAGCGGGTAGCTCTCGAGCGGCAGGCTGACGCCGGCGCTGTCCATCACCACCGAGGTGTTGCCGGCGGCCGACACCGCCACCTTCTTCGCCTTGATGAAGCCGCGAGGCGTCTCCACGCCACTCACCCGGCCGGACGCATCCCGGCGGATCGCCGTCACCGGGCAGTTCTGGATGATATCGACGCCGCGCTCCGCTGCCCCGCGTGCATAGCCCCAGGCGACAGCGTCGTGACGGGCAACGCCGCCGCGCCGCTGCAGCGTCGCGCCCATGACGGGATAGCGGGCGTTGGCGGCGATGTTGAGCGGCGGACAATATTCTTTGGCCTGCTCGGGCGTCAGCCATTCATTGTCGACGCCATTGAGGCGGTTGGAGTGGAGATGGCGCTTGAAGCTCTGCACATCATGAACGGAGTGCGCTAGCATCATGACGCCCCGCTGCGAGAACATCACATTGTAGTTGAGTTCCTGGCTGAGCCCCTCCCAGAGATCCAGCGCATGGTCGTAGAGGCGCGCGCTCTCGTCATAGAGATAGTTGGAGCGGATGATCGTCGTGTTGCGGCCGGTATTGCCACCGCCGAGCCAACCCTTGTCGATGATGGCGACTTTGGTGATGCCATGCTCCTTGGCAAGATAGTAGGCGGCGCCAAGACCATGCCCGCCCGCGCCGACGATGACGACGTCATATTCGGCCTTGGGCTCGGCATCCGGCCATTGCGGCTGCCAGTTCTTGTTGCCGGTCAAGGCGTTGGTCAGAAGCGAAGAAAGCGAGAAGCGGGTCACGGCACACCCCGAGGTTCAACATGGCGGGACTATTGCGAACCACGCGGTAGTTGAACAGAACAGTTGCGTCAGCGTAATATAACCCATGCGACAGCCTCGTCGCTGGAGGCTCGAATGGAAAGCGTCAGACGTAACCAGCCGCCAATGCGGGGCGCTGCCCCTCGCCTGTCAGTCTGCTTCATCCTCGCACGGCGCTTCACCCTGTGCGCCTTTGCCAATTTCGTCGACGTGCTGCGGCTTGCCGCCGACGAGGGAGACCGCAGCCGGCCGATCCTGTGCGAATGGACTGTGCTATCTGATACGATGAACCCGGTGGCATCGAGCTGCGGAGTGATGGTGCAACCCAATGAGCGCCTCGGCGACCCGACGAAGTACGACTATATCGTCGTGGTGGGCGGTCTGATCGACGAGATTCCCAATCTCAGCCCGCAATATGCTCGCTATCTGCAACGTGCCGCGGCGTTGAAGATACCCTTGGTCGGCGTTTGCACCGGGGCGTTTATTCTGCATAGCGCCGGACTGATGGACGGTTATCGCTGCTGCGTCAGCTGGTTCCATCACACGGACTTCCTGGAACAGTTCGACGGGCTGAAACCCGTCTCCGACCAGATCTTCATCGTCGATCGCGACAGGCTGACCTGCTCGGGCGGGGCGAGTTCAGCGCATCTGGCGGCGCATCTGGTGGAAAAACACGTCGGCCGCGCCCAGGCGCGCAAGAGCCTGCACATCATGATCATCGACGACGCGCTGCGCGCGGAGAAACCGCAGCCGGGCATTCCGCTCGATCTCAAGACTGACGATCAACTGGTCAAGAAAGCGTTGCTCTTAATGCAGCAGAACATCGATGCACCGCTCGCGGCGGCGGAAATCGCGCGTCGCCTCGGCGCCACCCGGCGCCAGCTCGAACGTCATTTCCAGCGGGCAGTGGGCATGGCGCCCACGCTTGCCTACAAGATCATGCGGCTTGAATATGCCGAATTTCTGCTCAGCCACACCGAATATACTGTGACCCAGATTGCGGCTTCGACCGGCTTCTGCGATTCATCGCATTTCATCCGCGCGTTCCGAGAGAAATATCAGACGACGCCGGCGGCACTGCGCAACCAACGCAGCAGAGCGTTCGCTGCGAGCGTTCATTTGTTGCCATGAGCTGACCTTACCGCGAGCGCGGCGGTCAGGCCACGCGGCTGACGATTCTCGAGCCGCAATTGGCCGCCGATGCGCTCCATCGCGGTTTGCGCGATGGCAAGGCCGAGACCGCTGCCCGTAGCCGAGCGGTTGCGGCCACGAAAGAATCTCTCGGTCACACGAGGCAGTTCGGCTTCTGGAACACCTGAACCTTCGTCCTCGATGACAAGCTGTATCCGATCTCCTTCCGCCACGACGCGGCAGGTGATCGTACCTCCCTCGGGCGAATGATTGATCGCATTCTCCAGCAGGTTTCGCAGCGCCAGAAGGAAGAACTGAAGCTCGACCATGATCTGTAGATCGTCGCTTATATCGACAAACTCGATCGTTACGCCCTGCGATCGCGCAAGCTCCGACACATCCGCCAAAACGGTCGAAAGCAGCCTGGCCGGATTTTCGGGGTTCAAAGCGGGCTCGTCGTCGCTCGCCTCCAACGCCGCCAGGTCCAGCAACTGCCTGACCAGCCGGCTGGTGCGGTCGACCCCGGCGGTGATCTGGCGAAGCGCGTTGGCATGCACCTCGCCATCGCCGCTGCCGAGCGCGATCTGCGCCTGGGTCTTGAGACCGGCAAGCGGCGTCTTCAACTCATGCGCGGCGAAAGCGGTAAAACCCCGCTCCCGTTCGCGCGCCTCCGCGACGCGCTTGAACAAGCCATTGAGCGCGTTGATGGCCGGTGCGATCTCCTTTGGCATGTCAGTGTTCGGCAAGGGCCGCAGATCGTTTGCCGCTCGTGCCGACAGGGCGCCCGCCATATCGTTGAGCGGCGACAGGCCCCGCCTGACGCTGAGCCAGATCATGCCGGCCAGAAAAGGCAGGATCAACGCCGCCGGCAGCACCAGACCTTTGATGACGTCGCCCACAAGCTTGTTACGAATGCGCACGCTGTCGCCGATCATCACGCGCACACCGAGCCGTGGATTCTCAACCGTATAGACGCGCCAGGTTTCGCCATCGACCTCGGTTTCGGAAAAGCCTTGCTTCACCTCGGTCAGCCTTGCATGGGGCGCACTTTCTGAGCGCCCCACCAGCATGCCGTCCAGCGACCAGATCTGGCAGGAAAGCTGACGCCCATAGGGGTGGTGCTCGACATTCGGTTTGGGCGAAATATCGCCCAGGCCCTCGGCCATCGCGATCTCGATGCGGTGATCGGTGAGCAGCGAATTCACCATGCGTGCGGCTTCGGTCAGCCTGGCATCGAGAACCCGCTCGACCTCCGCCTGGGTGCTCAGATAGATCCAGGCGACGGCCAACAGCCAGACGAGCCCGGTGGTGCCGATCAGGATGGTGATCAGCCGGGTTCTGATTGAGGTCATCAACCCTCCTCCGCCAGTCGGTAGCCAAGACCGCGCACCGTCCTGATGAAATCGGAGCCGAGCTTCGCGCGCAAATGGTGGACGTGCACCTCGACCGCGTTGCTTTCGACTTCTTCCTGCCAGCCATAGAGCGCTTCCTCCAGGGCTGCTTTCGAAACGGTCGCGCTGGGCCGCTCCATCAGCGTCCGCAGAACAGCGAACTCCCGACGCGTAAGCTTGACCGGAGCGCTGCCGCTGGTCGCGGTCAGTTGCGCCGGATCGAGCACCACCCCGCGCCACTCCAGCAGGGCCGCGGCCCTCCCTGCCCCGCGACGTGCGACGGCACGCAGGCGGGCGGCAAGCTCGTCAAGATCGAAGGGCTTGCCGACATAGTCGTCGGCACCGGCGTCGAGCCCATTGATGCGATCGGCCACCTGATCGCGGGCAGTCAGCAGAAGCACCGGGGTCGCATCCTTTTTTCCTCTCAGCGAAGCAAGGACATCGAGCCCCGACCCGTCCGGCAGCATGAGATCGAGCACGATGGCGTCATAGCGCTGCGCGGCCACCGCTGCCAGAGCGTCTTCGCAGGTCGATACCGGATCGGTGGTGAAGCCAGCCAAGCCAAGGCCGACGGTCAGCCCGTCGAGCAGCATCGGATCGTCTTCAACCACAAGTATTCGCACTTTTCTCGCTTCCGCCAGGGTCAGGGCCTATTACTCTGGTCGAAATGGTGTGAGGCCATCTGAAGGACGCCGAAACGGCGTCGAACTGCTGCGTCGGAACCCTCGGTCGATGGAACCACATCGACCTTCGGCCTTCTCCTGGCATTTCCTTGCCGTTCCATGCGCCATTTCGATCATATTAACAGGTCCTGACCCTAGCTTCCGCGCACCCAATCTGCCGCTCTCGCTTAAGGCTGCCTTAAGCTGGCGTCCGCACCTTGATTTCCATGAGCGCTGTCCTGGCAGCATGCGCCCACGCAATCGAGGACGATAATGAGGCTATTTCTTGCCGTTCTGATTTTTCTTGGCTCTTTGGCGACAGTGCAGGCCGGTCCCCTGCCCGTGGACGAGGCTTTCGAACTGAAAGTCGCCAAAGAGTCAAATGGAGCGCTCCGGTTCGATTGGACGATTGCCGAGGGGTATTACCTTTACCGCGACCACATAAGCGCCAGGGTGGCGGACGGTGAGGAGATCCCGGTTGAGACCACATCCGGAATTTCCAAGGACGACCCGAATTTCGGGCGGATGGAGATCTACTACGATCGCGCGAGCGCCGTCGTCGGCCCGACGGGCAAGGCACCGATCGAGCTCGTCTATCAAGGTTGCCAGGAAGATGGCATATGCTACCGGCCGGAAACCAGGGTCATCGATCCGGTAACGCTTGCCATCACGAATCCCTTTGCAGGCGGCGCGGTTTCGACGCTGCAGTGGGAAACCGATAATCAAACCTCGGCACCGTCCAATCCGTTGCCCCAGGCAGAAAGCAGCGATGCTTCCACCGCAACATTCGCGCTCGCCGAAGACAAGGGCCTGATCCCCTCGCTTCTGGAACGCGGGGGCGTGCTTCTGGTGATTGCCAGCTTTCCCCTGTTCGGCCTGCTGCTTGCATTCACCCCTTGCGTCTTTCCGATGTATCCGATCCTGGCAGGAACGCTGGCGCGGGAGGGCGACAGGCTGACACCGCGCCGCGGCTTCATCCTTTCCACCATCTATGTCCTGTCGCTCGCCAGCGCTTTCGGCCTGCTCGGGGCGGTCGCCGGATGGTCAGGCCAGAACCTGCAGATGGTGTTGCAATCGCCCATTACGACCGGAGTCCTTGCGCTCGCATTCGCTCTGCTGGCGCTGTCGATGTTCGGCCTGTTCGAGCTGCAATTGCCCCTGTCGTGGACGAACTGGGTCGCAAGGAGGACGGGCGCGATGGGCGGATCAAAGCGCTCCGCAGCCGTGCTCGGCTTTTCCTCGGCCCTGATCGTTGGTCCATGCGTTACTGCTCCCTTGGCCGGCGCGCTTCTTTACATTGCCCAGACGGCAGATGTGGCGCTTGGCGCGGCTGCGCTCTTTGCGCTCGGCATCGGTAAGGGAATTCCGCTGATCATCCTTGGAACGCTCGGTGGCAGCGCGCTTCCGCGCGCCGGCGCCTGGATGGAGAATGTCAAGCGCCTGTTCGGCTTCGGCTTTCTGGCGACGGCTATCTGGATGGCGACTCCGCTTCTCCCGGCGGGCGTTGATCTGGCGCTATGGGCGGCGTTGCTGATCGGCGTGGCGAGCCTTGCCTTCAGCAACCGATATAGCGGAATCAACGCATTGGTGGCTGCCCGCGCCTTCGGAACGACGGCGCTGGTCTATGGCGTGATCCTGTTGCTCGGCGCTGCCTCCGGCGCAACCGATCCGCTGAAGCCGCTGGCTGTCTTCGCCAGCCGTTCGGCGCCTGCCGCTTCGGGCGAACTCAGCTTCGCCAAGGTGGCCTCCGTGCCGGACCTCCAGGCCCAGTTGGATTCGGCAAAGGGAGCAAAGCCGACCCTGGTCTACTTCACCGCCGACTGGTGCGTCAGTTGCCGTACGATCGAGCGCTCGGTTCTGACCGACGACGGGGTACGCCGCAGCCTCGGCGGCTTTGACCTGATCGAGGCCGACCTTTCCAGCCTGGACGCGGCCAATGCCGATTTGATGAAGCAACTGAATGTCGCCGGTCCACCGACGATGGTTTTCTTCGACAAGACCAGTCGCGAAATGGCCGGCACACGGCTGGTCGGCGAGATTACCGCGGAAGGCCTGTCCCGGTCCGCGAGCCTGACAGGCGGCATCTGAGATGGATGCAGTCTCCATCGGACCCCTGGTGATGGCCGCCGACCGCTTCGCCGTGGTCCTCGGCGTCTTCATCTTCACCTTTGTTTCCGGCGTTCTGGCGCACCGCGTCGACCAACGCTTTCAAGCCTGGTCCTGGTGGGTGTTGCTCGGGGGCATCGTTGCTGCCCGGCTTGGACATGTCGCGATCCATTGGCGCAGCTTTGCCGCGGAACCCTTGCGCGCGCTTGCCCTTTGGGAGGGCGGCTTCTATTGGCCGCCCGCCGCTTTCGCCATACTGCTTACCGTCTTTTTGGTGCTGAAGACCGCCCGGCAGCGGCTGTGGTCGCTCCTGCCGCTCGCGCTGGCGCTGGTCGTATGGAACACCGCCTGGCAACTTACCGGCGGCGCCCAGGCCATAGCGCTGCCCGCCAAATCATTCCCTACCCTTGCCGGCCAGGAACAAATGCTCGACGGCAAAACCGGCAAGCCCATGGTGATCAATCTCTGGGCGACGTGGTGCCCGCCCTGTCGTCGCGAAATGCCGATGATGGCTGAAGTCGCGGCATCATCTCCAGCCGTCGATTTCGTCTTCGCAAATCAGGGCGAAGGGCGCGACGCGATCTTACGCTACCTGTCACGCGAGAAAATCGAACTCGAGACGATCCTGCTCGACCAGTTTGTCGATCTGTCCCGGCATTACGGCGCGCCGGGCCTGCCCGCAACGCTGTTCATCGGCGCCGATGGCGTGCTTCAGCACGCCCATCTGGGCGAGATCTCGCGCGAAATACTGCAATCCAAAATAGCCCGCCTCAGCGGTGAAAACTAAGGAGACACACTTGCCTACCCGCAAAAAACACCGCACCGGCACCGGGCCGGCCATTCTGCTGCGCGCGCTTTTTCTTGCCGCGGTCCCGGTGGCCGTCGCAGCCTGTTCATCCACCACGCAGCCCACAACAAAGGCCGCGCTGAAGCCCGCACCCGATCCGTCCTATGTCAAAATGTACGGCGCGATCGACGACAATGGCACCCTTATTCCGGCAGTAGACGTCTCGAAGATCGACAAGCGCAATTTGCGGCAAGTGGTGGATTACAAGACGGATGAACCGGTCGGCACGATCGTCGTCGATCCGCATGCGCGCTTTCTCTATCTGGTAATGGAGGGCGGCAAGGCGATGCGCTATGGCGTCGGCGTCGCCAAGGCCGGGCTCGAATATCAGGGTGACGCCGATATTTCGCGCAAGGCTTCCTGGCCGGGCTGGACGCCCACTCCGAACATGATCAAGCGCGATCCGGAACGCTATGAAAAATGGGCCGGAGGAATGGAAGGCGGCTTGCGAAATCCGCTCGGCGCGCGAGCCCTGTACCTCTATAAAGGCGGGCAGGACACGCTCTACCGCATCCATGGCACCAACGAACCGTGGTCGATCGGCAAGTCCGTCTCATCCGGCTGCATTCGCCTTTTCAATCAGGACATCATCGATCTGCACCGGCGCGTGCCCAAGGGTTCGCGCGTGGTCGTTCTCGACAAACAACAATCAGGAAAAGGAGAAGAAATCTGATGATCAACCGACGACAGATTCTGACCGCTTCCGCGGCCGGAGCCGCAGCACTCATCCTTCCCGGCCTTGTCGGCGCGCAAGATTTCCCGACCGTGCAAGAGGTGTTGTTCGACCCTGAAATTCCCGCGCTCGGCAATCCGAAAGGCGATGTCACGATCGCGGAATTCTTCGACTATCAGTGCCCCTACTGCAAGAAAGGTCATCCCGAGCTGATGAAGGTCGTCAAGACGGACGGCAATGTCAGGCTGATCATGAAGGACTGGCCGATCTTCGGGGAAACATCGGTTTATGCTTCAAGCCTCGTGCTCGCAGCAAAAGCCTCGGGCAAATATTCCGAGGCTCTGCATGCGCTGATGGCCACCGAGGGGCGGCTGACGAACGAACAGGTGGACGGCGCGCTTGAAAAAGCGGGCTTGGATCCCAAGGCCATGGAAGCGGCGTTCAAGAAGGATTCCAAACGCGTCGACGGCATCCTGGCCCGCAACATGGACCAGGCCAACGCTTTCGGCTTTGGCGGCACGCCATCCTTCATCGTCGGCACCAAGATCTTTCATGGCGTGATGAATGAGGAGACCTTCACCAAAGCGATTGCCGAGGCGCGCGCAGGTTAGGCGACGACAATTCAGTACCAGGCGTCCTGCATGCCGGACTTTTTCCGGCTCATGAACTCCTTCAGCGCCTCGTCTATCGCCTCGTCGAGCGGCGGCGCCTCGTACTCGGCGAGCGCCTTCTTCCAGCGCAGATTGGCGCGGGCGGCGGCATCCTTGGAGCCGGCCGCCTCCCATTTTTCGAAAGGCTCATTGTCGGCAATTTCCGAATCCCAGAACGCCGTTTCATAGTTGGCTAGCGTGTGTGCGCTGCCGAAGAAGTGACTGCCCGGCCCCACTTCGCGAAAGGCATCGAGCGCGAGCTGGTTGTCGTCGACCTTCACGCCGTCGAGATAGGTGTGCAAGGCGCCGCAGAAATCGGTGTCCATGACGAATTTCTCGTAGGACATGGACAGGAGCCCATCGAGGAAACCTGCCGAATGCAGGATGAAATTGGCCCCGCAGTGAACGGCGGCCAGCATCGACATCGTGCCTTCATTCATGGCATGCGCGTCGGGCAGCTTGGAAGTGGTGAAGTTGCCCGAGCATCTGAGCGGTAGATTGAGCCGCCTTGCCAATTGCCCCACCACCATCGAGCCGATCGCCGGCTCGGGCGTGCCGAAAGTCGGCGAGCCAGACCTCAGCGACATTGAGGACAGGAAATTGCCGAAGATCACCGGCGCGCCGGGCCGCTCCAGCTGGGTCAGAGCGCAGCCGGCCATGGTTTCGGCCAGGGATTGCGCGATTGCGCCGGCATTGGTCACCGGCCCCATGGCTCCGCCGAGAATGAAGGGCACGATCACCGCCGCCTGGTTGGCGCGGGCATAGGCGCGCAGCGCCGTCGTCATCGTCGCATCCCACACCAACGGCGAGTTAACGTTGACGTTACCTAGGATGACGCAGTTCTCATCGACGAAATCGCGCCCGAACACGATGCGCGCCATGTCGATGGAATCCTCCGCCCGGCTCTCGGCCGTCACCGAGCCCATGAAGGCGCGGTCCGAATATTTGATGTGGGCATAAACCATGTCCAGATGGCGCTTGTTCACCGGCACGTCCACCGGCTCGCAAATGGTCCCGCCGGAGTGATGCAGCCAGGGCGATGACTGCGCCAGCTTCACGAAATTGCGGAAATCCTCGATCGTGCCGTAACGCCGCCCCTTGTCGAGGTCCATCACGAAGGGCGATCCGTATGCGGGCGAAAACACGACGCTTCCGCCGCCGATCCGCACCGAATTGGCGGGATTGCGCGCGTGCTGAGTAAATTCGGCGGGCGCAGTCTTCAGGATTTCGCGCAACATGCCCGGCTCGAACTTCACCAGCACGCCATCGATCTCGGCGCCCGCCCGCTTCCAATGTGCCAGCGCTTCCGGATCGTCGCGGAACTCGATGCCGATTTCGGCCAGGATGCGGTCTGCCGTCTCCTCGATGCGCACAAGGTTCTCTTCGGAGAGAACGTCATAGGTCGGGATGTTGCGCATGATGTAGGGGCGGCCCACGCCTTGCGGGCCGTGCGAACGCAATTCGCGGCGGGCGTGGCGCCCGCCTCCCCGTTCGCGGCGCTGGGCAGGCTGGACTGCTGTTTCGGGAATTTCGTTCATCGCGGCAACCCTGTTCATGACGCTCGAAGACGGCCACGCCATCGGCCGCCAGGCACCTTTGCACTGCTCCCCGTCCGTGAACGGACGAGGAAGACAAAAAGGCTCCTGTGCATGAGCATCCGTTATGCACTAGAACCGTCAAGGGCACTTTTTCGTTCGCTTAGCATAAGGCAGGCTCATGTCTGGATATCGTCGCCAGCTTCCCTCGATGACATCGTTGGTCGTTTTCGAGGCGGCTGCCCGCCAGAAAAGTTTCACCAAGGCCGCAGCCGAGCTGGGAATCACGCAAGCCGCCGTGAGCCGACAGGTGCAGGGGCTGGAGGAAAACCTCGGATTTCAGCTTTTTCGCCGGCTGCATCGCTCGATCGAATTGACAGCGCGTGGCCTTAGCCTTTCGAAATCGATGTCGGAGGCGCTCGGCATCATCGCCCAGACGGTGCAGAGCATCACCGACGAGAGCAAACCCGCCGAACTGGTCATTTCGGCGTCGGTCGCCTTTTCACATTTCTGGCTGCTGCCCAATATATCGGACTTTCGCCGGGCAAACCCCGACGTGAAGCTGAAAATCGTGACCCAGGATAGTGCGGTCAACCTGCTTCGCGAGGATATCGATGTCGCCATTCGCTACGGCAACGGAAACTGGCCGGACGGCAAGGCGATCATGCTGTTCAACGACGACATCTTCCCTGTGTGCAGCCCGGGGTATCTGGCCGAGCACGGAGCGCCGGATTGTGTCGCCGATCTTGCGCGCCACAATCTCATCGCCAGCGATTCACTGGATTCCAGCTGGACCGGGTGGGAGCAATGGCTGAGCGCATTCGGACACAGCAGCGATCCCCGCAACGTTACCTTGAGCTGTAATTTCTACACCGATGCCATCTATGCCGCCTTGCGCGGAGAAGGCATCGCACTCGGCTGGCACAGGCTCGTCTCCGATCTTCTGCGGCAGAAGCAGCTTATCCGGGTTTCCTCCGAATCGGTCCGAACCCGCCACGCCTACTTCGTTGTGCTGAAGGCGGCACCCGCCCGGAAACCTGCGGTGGAGTCATTCCTGGCGTGGATCTGCTCCGAAACCAATGGATCGACGGCAACGCTGCAGAATTCACCATTCTGACGCGCGTGATGGTCACATTACGTGGAATTATGACGAACATTCACAGGAGTGCGGTTTACAAGTCCGTCTCAACGCTGAAATCATAGCCTTTGGGAGGAGCGGCATGGCTGGAACGCGGACCAACGCGATCAACGGACATAACTTTAATTCAGCGATGGGCCACTTCGCTGGCGGCTTCGCCCGCTTTGCCACCCAGGGTTCTTCGTGATGCACGGCGCTTCCCGCACCGATCCGTCACCCACCGAGACGCCGCCGGCATCCAAGCGTATCGAGGTCCGCGGACTGAGCAAGGTCTTCGGCACGGATGCGCAAGAGGCGTTGGCGCTGGCGCGCGACGGGCTTTCCAGACGGGAGATCATTGAGCGCACCGGCGCGGTCGTCGCTATCGACAATGTTTCGTTTTCGGTGGATGCCGGCGAGATTTTCGTCGTCATGGGCCTGTCCGGATCAGGCAAGTCGACATTGGTGCGCTGCCTGAACCGCTTACAGGAGCCCTCCGCCGGCAGCATCGAGATCGACGGCGAAGATGTGGTCACCGCTTCGGAGGAAAGGCTGCGGGAACTCAGGCTGGAAAAGATCACCATGGTCTTCCAGCACTTTGCCTTGCTGCCGCACCGCACAGTTGCGGAAAATGTCGAATATGGCCTGAAGATGCGCGGGCTGGCCAAGCCCGAGCGCCGCGCCAAGGCGCTGAAAACGCTGGACAGCGTCGGCCTCGGCAATTGGGCCGATCGCCATCCTGCCGATCTCAGCGGCGGTATGCAGCAGCGCGTCGGCCTGGCGCGGGCTTTGGCGCTGGATCCGGAAATCCTGCTGATGGACGAGCCGTTCAGCGCGCTGGACCCGCTGATCCGACGCGACATGCAGGGTGAGTTGCTGGAACTTCAGCGCCGCTATCGCACCACTATCATCTTCATCACCCATGACCTCAACGAGGCGCTGACACTTGGCGACCATGTGGCGGTGATGAAGGACGGTCGCTTCGCGCAGGTCGGCCGGCCAGCCGATATCGTGCTCAGCCCGGCGGACGACTATGTCGCCGCCTTCACTCGCGACATAGATCGCGGTCGCGTGCTCCCGGTACGCTCCGCGATACGTGCGCCCGCGCAGGCGGAGGCGCTTCAGGCGCTGTTGTCAAACGGGGCCGCCTCGATCGAAGGCAGCCGCCCTCTTCACGAGGTCTTCGCCCTCGCCGCAGGACCCGCTCCGGTCGTCATTGTCGATGCAGAAGGCCGTCCCGAGGGGTCGGTAACGGCCGCCGATGTCACGGCAATGCTGGCCAGCGCCCCAGAATCGCAAGGGAGGTCGTGACCATGCCTTCGCAAACCCTGGACCGCCTTCAAGCAGCCGCGGACGTCGCTCGGCCTTCCCACTACGGAGTGCTGCCGCTCGACGACTGGATCGAGGCCATTGTGAAGGACTGGCTCGTTCCCACGTTGCGGCCGATATTTCGGGCACTGCAATGGCCGATCTCGCAGGTTCTCGACGGGTTGCAGTCACTGCTTCTGGCGATCCCCTTCGCCGTCATCGTCATACTGGCTGTCCTGGCTGCATGGCGCACGGCTGGGCGGGGCATTGCCCTCCTCACATTTTTGTCCCTGCTGCTGCTCGACTGGATCGGCGTCTGGCAGGAAACGATGATCACGCTGGCGATGATCGTCACGGCTGTGGCCTTCTGCATCGTCGTAGGGATTCCCATCGGCATCGCGGCCGCCCGCAGCGACCGCACGGCGGCGATCGTCCGGCCGATCCTTGACGTGATGCAGACGATCCCCTCCTTCGTCTACCTGGTTCCGATCGTCATGCTGTTCGGCGTCGGCGTGGTGCCGGCGGTAATCGCCACGATCGTCTTTGCGCTTCCGCCGCTGGTGCGGCTAACCAATCTCGGCATTCGCCAGGTGCAGGAAGAGCTTGTCGAGGCCGGCCGCGCCTTCGGTTCGACGCCGCGCCAGATCCTGTGGGAAATCCAACTGCCGCTGGCGCTGCGCACCATCATGACCGGCGTCAACCAGACGCTGATGCTGGCTTTGTCGATGGCGGTGATCGGCGCGCTGATCGGCGCCGGCGGGCTCGGGCTGACGGTCTATACGGGCCTTGGCAGGCTCGATGTCGGCTATGCCGGCATCGGTGGTCTCGGCATCGTGTTGATGGCCATCATCCTCGATCGGATTACACAAGCGCTTGGCGACGGCGATGGCGCCAGGCGGCGCAAAGGCGCTGCCAATCCCTCCGCCGGCGGGCGCAAGCCTGAAGCAGCGGCTGCGCAAGAACCCGCATAAGCGATGAATTTTGGGAGCAGGACTGCGTGAAACGCAGCGAGAAAGGAGAGCATGAAATGGCCGGAAGCAAATTTCTCTTCGGGTTGGGGTCAGCGCTGGCTGCGGTGGCCCTGAGCACCGCGCCGCTCTGGGCACAGTCGCTGCCCGGGGAAGGAAAGACAGTGAAGATGGGTCAGCCCACCTGGGACACCGAATGGTTCCAGGCGCAGGTTTACAAGAAGGCGATGGAGACGCTTGGCTATAAAGTCGAGGGACCGACGGCGCTCGACAATCCGCCCTTTTACCAGGCGGTCGCCCAAGGCGACATGGACTTTTGGGCAAGCGGCTGGTTTCCGCTGCACAACACCTATCTGGAAGATCTCAAGGGCAAGGCGAGCACCGTCGGCTATGTGGCCAAGGGTGGCGCGCTCCAGGGCTACCTGATCGACAAGAAGACGGCGGACGCCCACAACATCCAGAAGATCGACGACTTCAAGAAACCCGAAATCGCCAAGCTTTTCGACAGCAATGGCGACGGCAAGGCCGATCTCGTCGCCTGCCCTCCCGGTTGGGGCTGCGAACTGACCATCACCCACCAGATGAAGGCATATGAGCTTGGCGATACCGTCAACGCTATCCAAGCTGCCTATTCGGCCTCGATGGCGGATGCGGTGAGCCGCTACGAACAGGGCCAGCCCATTTTCTTCTACACCTGGACGCCCAACTGGACGGTCGGCATGCTGAAGCCGGGCGAAGATGTGGTGTGGCTGGAAGTCTCCAAGCCCTCGCTCCCGGACGAACAGAAGGAAATGGAGGCGCACACCGCCATTCCCGACGTGAAGGGATGTGCGAACAACCCCTGCCAGATGGGTTGGCCGGCAAACGATATCCAGGTGGTGGCAAACGACAAGTTCCTGGAGGAAAATCCTGCCGCCAAGAAGCTGTTCGAGGTGATGAGCATCCCGCTCGAGGACATTTTCGCCCAGAATGCGCAGATGTACAAAGGCGAGGACAAGCCCGCCGACCTCGAACGCCAGGCCGGCGACTGGATCAAGGCGCACCAGCAGGAATTCGACGGTTGGATCGAAGCCGCGAAGCAGGCCGCCAAATAAGCGACGGCAAGGGATTCCCAATGATTTGGTTTGTCATTCAAACTCCTGATGCAGGAGTTTGAATGACGCATTTTTGATCTGACCGGCGGGGGCGCTGATCGCACCGCTTCTCCGCATTTCCCTGGAGCAACGGCGTCAAGCGGGCGTTCCTGTGGATGTTCATTCGCTCCTCCGAGAACCGCTGAAGCTTTGACAACCCTCAGAGTTCCCGGACCGAACCGAATGGACAACCTCCTGAAAGCTCACATCTAGTCTGACGGCGGCTGCATCTGACTCGCAATCATCGCGCCGATGGCGTCCACGGCCTTCGGATCAGCCTCATATGAGAGCGGTGCCTTCGGCGCATCGATCTCCGCGACCTTGGTCTCCACCGCTGGCGTCGGCACACGCTTCCTGCTGCGCTTCTCGTAGAAAGCGTTGCCTCCGGCGACAAGAACGTAGTGCATGTTCTTGTACGGGAAACGCAGCCCGGCCGTGTGGAAGAACATGGCATTCTTCACACCGGGATGGCGTTCACCCTTCAGCACCGCGTCGGCGGCGTTCTGGACATCCGGAAGCGCCTTGGAATTCATGCGCCTTGTCAAGACGCCGGGCGCGAACTGCCCTTTCTGGCCGACGACGCTGCAGACCGTGTTGCCATAGCGACCGGACCGCAGCCGGTTCATGACCACGGTGCCAACGGCGACAAGGCCTTCGCGGCTGGACCTGTTGGATTCGAAAAACATTGCACGGGCCAGACATTCCTTGTCCTTTGCCGAATAGCCGTAAGACTTCACGGACGATGTCTTGCCAATTGACGAGGTCTTGACGTTGTCCACCAGACCGTCTGCTCCTTGCGTGGTGCAACCAGCAAGAACACAAGCGGAAAAGATGGCGCAGAACGACAGCCTCGTCCTCCACCTTTTCAGGATCACGAGCGGGTCCCCTCTCTGTGCCACCCGCCCCGGCAAAAAGAATGAAGGAATTTCGGGCTAAAAGATGGCAACGCAGGATTGAGAAGGGCTCAGGCGCTCTCGCGGCGGGAAAAGGCTCAGATACAGCGTCCGCCGTCGACCTCGAGTGCGATGCCGGTGATGAATTCCGCCTCGTCGGATGCGAGCCAGAGTGCTGCGTTGGCGATGTCGAGCGGCGTCGACAGCCGCCCGAGCGGAATGGAAGCACGAAACTTCGCCCGCAGTTCCGGCGTGTCATCCCCCATGAACTGCGCCAGCATGCCTGTGTCGCCCGCAACCGGACAAAGGCAGTTCACCCGGATATTTTTCGGGGCAAGCTCCACTGCCATGGATTTGGTGGCTGTGATCGCCCAGCCTTTGGAGGCGTTGTACCAGGTCAAGCCCGGGCGCGGCCGCAGGCCGGCGGTCGAGGCGGTGGTGATGATGGAGCCGCCGCCCTGGCTCTCCATGATCGGCACGACGGCGCGCGTCGCATGGTAGATCGCCTTCATGTTGACAGCAGTGATGAGGTCGAAAACCTCCTCCTCCACTGCCAGCAGGTCGCCATTGCGGTGCGTGTAACCGGCATTGTTGACCATGACGTCGATGCGGCCAAACTCGGCCACCGCCGTCGCGACCAGTTCGTCGATTTCCGAGCGCAACGCCACATCGGTGGTGACGGGTATAGCCGCCGCACCGATTTCATCGGCTACGCGCTCGGCACCCTTGGCGTTGATATCGGCCACCACAAGCCTGGCGCCCTCCTCCGCAAAGCGCTTCGCCATACCCTCGCCGAAGCCGGAGGCAGCACCGGTGATGATCGCGACCTTGTCTTTCAGACGTGCCATCGCTTTCGTCCGCTCACCCATGGTTGAAGACGATGGTCTTGGTGGCGGACATGTCGTAGAGCGCCTCGAATCCTTTCTCGCGGCCATGACCGGATTTTTTGAAGCCGCCGAAGGGCAGTTCGATGCCGCCGCCCGCACCATAGGAATTGACGAAAACCTGCCCGGCACGCACCCGCTTGGCGACCCGGTGCTGGCGAGCGCCATCGCGCGTCCAGACGCCGGCAACCAGGCCGAATTCGGTGCCGTTGGCAAGCCGCACCGCCTCCTCCTCGCTTTCGAAGGGAAACAGCGCCAGCACCGGTCCGAAAACCTCCTCACGGGCGATTTCGGCGCTCGGATCGACCGAGCCGAACAGCACCGGCCGGTGATAGTAACCTTCGCGCAGCGCATCAGGATGGATTGCCCCTTCGGCAAGAACCGCCACGCCCGCCTCGCGCGCCGCCGCAACCATCGACCTAACGCGCTCCCGCTGCTTGGGGTTGATCAGCGCTCCAAGATCGAGATCGGCCTCATGCGGCCCGGCAACGAGCTTCGAGAAACGCTCGGCAAGCTTCGACGCCACCTCCTCGTAGATCGGCCTTTCGATCAGCACGCGACTGCCCGCCGAGCAGGTCTGGCCGCCATTCTGGATGATGGCGTTGACCAGCACCGGAAGAGCCGCATCGATATCGGCATCGGCAAAGACGATTTGCGGCGACTTGCCGCCCAGTTCCATCGTTACGCCGCGATTATTGAGCGCTGCCGCCTGCTGGATTGCGGTGCCGGTCAGCGGCGAACCGGTGAAGGTGACGTAGTCCACCAACGGATGGGCCGATAGCGCCGCCCCGGCATCGGAGCCATAGCCGGTAACGACGTTGAACACACCTTCGGGAAAGCCGGCTTCAAGCGCCAGTTCGGCGATGCGAATGGACGTCAGCGAGGCGTCCTCGGAAGGCTTGACGACCAGCGTGTTGCCCATGGCAAGTGCTGCACCGGCGACACGCCCCAATATCTGCAGCGGATAGTTCCATGGAATGATGCCGGCGACCACGCCATGCGGCTCGCGCAGCGTGAGTGCCGTATAGCCGTCGAGAAAGGGAATGGTGTCGCCATGAACCTTGTCACAAGCGCCGCCGTAGAACTCGTAATAGCGCATGGCGCCAAGGACATCCGCCTTGCCTTGGCGGATCGGCTTGCCGGTGTCGCGCGATTCCAATGCGGCGAGTTCATCGCCATGCTTTTCAACCAGTTGGAACAATCGGGTCAGGCAGCGCCCGCGCTCGATGGCTGACATCCGGCTCCATGGGCCTTCATCAAAGGCGCGCCGTGCGGCTGTGACGGCGAGATCGACGTCGGACCTGCCGGCGGCAGGGATAGATGCGAACGCCTTTCCGTCCGAGGGGCAGAAGACGTCGATGCGCTTGCCCGAGAGCGCGTCGGCCTGCCTGCCATCGATCACTTGCATGAAGGCCCGCCCCTCGGTCACCGTCGCGGAAAGATGCGTGCCCATTGCCAATCTCCTCTGGATTTCAGACCCGACAGGTCTAGGTAAGGAGCTGTCTTTTCCATGTAACCTGACACAGACAACCTGCATTCAATCAGAAGGCGCGGGTTGGACCAGTGTCAAGGTCGAAGCTGTGGCACTGTGGCACTGGTAAATTTAAATCGATTAGATTAAACCGGTAAAAATCAGCGCCTGCCGAAAAAACGGAACGACCATGACCAGCCAGATCATTCCCGTCGAACCCTTCGATTTCATCATTTTCGGCGGTACCGGCGACCTTGCGGAACGCAAGCTGCTGCCGGCGCTGTTCCAACGTCAGCAAGCCGGCCAGTTTTCCGATCCGACGCGTATTATCGGCGCCTCTCGCGCCAAGCTGACCGACAAGGAGTATCGCGACTTCGCTCGCACGGCGATTTGCGACCATGTGAAGCCGGAAGAGATCGCCGCTACACAGCTCGACAGCTTCCTTGCGCGGCTTTCCTACGTCGCCGCCGATGCGGTATCCGGCGACGGCTTTGCCAGGCTCAAGAAGGCCCTGGATGGCAGCGACAGCATACGCGCCTTCTATCTCGCGGTCGCGCCCAGCTTGTTCGGCAGCATCTCGACCAATCTTAAAGAGCACGGGATGATCACGGCGAATTCACGCATCGTCGTGGAAAAGCCGATCGGGCGCGACCTTGCCTCGGCGCGTGAGCTGAACGACCAGATCGGCAAGGTATTTTCCGAGCAGCAGATTTTCCGCATCGACCACTATCTCGGCAAGGAAACGGTGCAGAACCTGATGGCGCTGCGCTTTGCCAATGCGCTCTATGAACCACTGTGGAATTCGGCCCATATCGACCATGTGCAGATCACGGTTGCCGAAACAGTCGGCCTCGAGGACCGGGTCACCTATTACGACAAGGCCGGCGCGCTGCGCGACATGATGCAGAACCACATGCTGCAGCTGCTCTGTCTTGTCGCCATGGAGGCACCCGCCTCAATGGAAGCGGATGCTGTGCGCGACGAGAAGCTGAAAGTGCTGCGCTCGCTGAGACGCATCAACGGCAACGAGGCGCCCAAGGTCTCGGTTCGCGGACAATACCGGGCCGGCGCCTCGTCGAACGGGCCGGTCAAGGGCTATGTCGAGGAACTGGCAAACGGCGAAAGCAGCACCGAAACCTTCGTCGCCATCAAGGCCGAGATCGGCAACTGGCGCTGGGCGGGCGTGCCGTTCTACCTGCGCACCGGCAAGCGGCTGGCCTCGCGGGTTTCCGAGATCGTCATCGAGTTCAAGCCGATCCCGCATTCGATCTTCGAGGAGAGTGCGGGCAACATAACCGCCAACCAGCTTGTCATCCGGCTGCAGCCGGACGAGGGCGTCAAGCAGTGGATCATGATCAAGGATCCCGGACCGGGGGGCATGCGGCTGCGCAACGTTCCGCTCGATATGAGCTTTGCCGAAAGCTTTCAGGAGCGGAATCCGGACGCTTACGAGCGGCTGATTATGGACGTGATCCGGGGCAACCAGACGCTGTTCATGCGCCGCGACGAAGTGGAAGCCGCCTGGGCCTGGATCGACCCGATCCACAATGCCTGGGACGACAGCCGCCAGGAAACGCAGGGCTATACGGCCGGCACCTGGGGACCTTCAGCGTCGATCGCGCTGATCGAACGCGACGGCCGGACCTGGCACGAAAGCTGAGCGGATGGACGAGGCGCAAAGCGACTGGCACGAATTCGCCTCACGCGGCGAACTGGCGGCAGCGCTTGGCCGAAAGGTTGCCAGCCTGCTTGGCGACGCGATCGCCGAGCGTGGCGAAGCGCGCCTCGCCGTTTCGGGCGGCACGACCCCTCGCCTGTTCTTCCACGCCCTGTCGCGTGAAAAGCTCGACTGGAGCAAGGTGACGGTGACGCTGGTCGATGAGCGCGCCGTGCCGCCGGATTCCCCGCGCTCCAATCAAGGGCTGGTCACTGAGACTCTTTTGCGGAACGAGGCGGCCGCAGCGAAATTCATCGGGCTCTATACGCCGGGCGATCTGCCAGGAGCAGCCCGCCGCGCCAGTGACGCGATCAGCAAAGCGCTGCCGCTCGACATGGCGGTTCTCGGCATGGGAACGGACGGCCACACCGCCTCGTTCTTTCCGGATGCTGACAATCTGGAAGAGCTGCTTGATCCGAACTCGCCCGCAAAGGTGCTGGCAGTCAATGCGCCGAGCGGCGTTGAGCCGCGTCTGACATTGGCGCTCGCGCGCATCGTCGAGGCAGGCTTCGTTGCCTTGCATATCGAGGGACAGGAGAAGCGCACCGTGCTGGAAAGCGCTTTGGGGCAGGCAGCGCGCCTGCCCGTCCGCGCCGTGTTCGATCACGCGCCTGCGCCAGTACAGGTGTTCTGGGCGCCATAGTTTTCACCTCTGTCGCCTGAGTTCCTCCCGGCTTTGCGCGACGTGAACTTGCAAGGAGCGACCGCCATGGGCGCGAGAAAAGACATCGAAGCCATCACCGATCGTATTCGAGAGCGCTCGAAGGCCTCCCGGGAAATCTATCTGCAGCGCATTGCCGATGCCGCGAGCCGAACCGCCAATCGCGCCGTGTTATCCTGCGGCAACCTCGCCCACGGTTTTGCAGCCTGCTCTGCGGCGGATAAGGCCGCGCTCAGCGGCGACAAGGTGCCCAATCTCGGCATCATCACCGCCTATAACGACATGCTTTCTGCGCATCAGCCGTTCGAGACCTACCCGCAACTGATCAAGGAAGCGGCGCGCGAAGTGGACGGCACCGCGCAAGTGGCGGGCGGCGTGCCGGCCATGTGCGACGGCGTAACCCAGGGCCAGCCCGGCATGGAGCTTTCGCTGTTCTCGCGCGATGTCATCGCCATGGCCACCGCCATCGGTCTCTCGCACAACATGTTCGATGCGGCGGTGTATCTTGGCGTCTGCGACAAGATCGTGCCGGGCCTGATGATCGCGGCCCTCACTTTCGGCCACCTGCCTTGCGTGTTCATTCCGGCCGGTCCGATGACCTCTGGCCTGCCCAATGACGAGAAGGCGAAGATTCGCCAGCTTTACGCCGAGGGCAAGGTGGGGCGCGCCGAGTTGCTGGAAGCGGAATCGAAGTCCTATCACGGACCCGGCACCTGCACCTTCTACGGCACGGCGAATTCCAACCAGATGCTGATGGAGATCATGGGGCTGCACACGCCCGGCGCCTCCTTCGTCAATCCCGGCACGCCGTTGCGAGACGCGCTGACCCGGGAAGCGGCCAAGCGCGCGCTCAGCCTCACCGCCCTCGGCAATGCCTATACGCCGGTCGGGCGGATGATCGACGAGCGGTCGATCGTCAACGGCGTTGTCGGGCTTCACGCCACCGGCGGTTCGACCAACCACACGATCCACCTGATCGCCATTGCCGCGGCGGCCGGGATAAGGCTGACCTGGCAGGATATTTCCGATCTCTCGGATGCGACGCCGCTTCTGGCCCGCGTCTATCCGAACGGGCTCGCCGATGTGAACCATTTCCACGCCGCTGGCGGGCTCGGCTTCCTGATTCGCGAACTGCTCGATGCCGGCCTGCTGCATGAAGACGTTCAGACCGTCTGGGGCGATGGCCTTCATCCCTATGCGATCGAGGCGAAGCTTGCCGCCGATGGCAGCGTGGCCCGCGATCCGGCGCCCGCTTCAAGCGGCGACGAGAAGGTGCTCGTTCCCTATGCCAAAGCGTTCCAGCCGAGCGGCGGCCTCAAGGTCCTGACCGGCAATCTCGGCCATGCGATCATCAAGACCTCCGCCGTCAAGCCCGAACGCCGGCTGATCGAGGCGCCGGCCGTGGTGCTGGACAGCCAGGAAGCGCTGCATGACGCCTTCAAGGCGGGCGAGCTCGATCGCGACTTCGTCGCCGTCGTCCGCTTCCAGGGTCCGCGCGCCAACGGCATGCCGGAACTGCACAAGCTCACCACCATTCTCGGCGTGCTGCAGGACCGCGGCCACCGGGTGGCGCTGGTCACTGACGGGCGCATGTCGGGAGCCTCCGGCAAGGTGCCCGCCGCGATCCATGTAACCCCGGAAGCGCTCGAAGGCGGGCCGATCGGCAAGATATGCGATGGCGATATCGTAAGGCTCGACGCCGATAACGGCACGCTTGAGGTGCTGGTGGCCGATGCGGAACTGAAGGCTCGCAAGGTGCCGCTGATCGACCTCAGCGGCAACGAGTATGGCTTCGGCCGCGAATTGTTCGCCGGCTTTCGCCAGATGGCCGGCCGCGCCGATCAGGGGGCAAGCGCGTTCGGCATGGCGTGAACGAAGCCTGCGCTATTTTCACGGAATCGTAAGTTCGACCCGCTCGCCAGCCTTGACTGTCGCCGGTTCTTCCTTGTTGCCGCCATCATCGCCGCGATCCGCGACAACAACGTAATCGCCGACTGGCAAGGTGGTCTGATGGCTGTCGCCATACGCGTAGCCGAAGCTCTTTCGTTCGCCCTGAATGTCCTTCCGGGCCGAAAACACTTCGATGCGCTCCGCACCCGGCGCGGAAATCGCAAGGATGCCCGCATTCAGCACCGCGTTCACTTCCACCGATTCGCCAACCTTGACCGTAAAAGGCTGTTCGGCGACAGCCTGGTCCAGCTTGACGACCGCGACATACTCGCCGGGCGGCAGATCGAATTTCTCGTCGGGACCGTAGCCGTAAGTCACCTGCTCGCGCGAACCATCGATCTTCTTGGCCGCCTTGAATATCCTGGCGTCGAGGCCTCCGGCCTCGATCTTCATCTCCGTCGCATAGAATCCGTTGACGATAGCCCTGCCGACACCGGCGATGATTTCCTTCTCGATGGACTGGCCGGGCGCCAGATCGAAACTTTCGCTCACCTCGGCGGAACCGATCTTGACCTTGACCGTCTGCTTGCCGGCCGGCAGCACGACCTTGGCCAGGCCATATTCGGTGGTGCTTCCACCCGGATACTCGAAAAACACCGTGGCCGAATCAGCAGCACCTTCACCGGCGGCAGGCAGCGGTTTGATCGTCACCGTCCCGGCATTCAGCACCAGTGAAGGCTCTGAAATCTTGCCGGCTTCGATCGCCAGCCGCTGCTCGACCTCGGCCTCGCCGAGCTTGCCGACCAGAATGTAGTCGCCGGGCTCCAGCTTGCCCTTCCAGTCACCGTAGTCGGTCGACAGATGGTCGCCGCGTTTGCCGTCTCCGTTGGCCTTGTAGACCTGCCAGCTCTGGCCGGCGTCCGCCGGCAGCGGAGAACTCGTCTCGGCAAGCTTCAAGGTCGGCACGACATTGAATTCGGGCGCGGCCGGCGTTGGCTGCGGTTGCGGCTCCGGCGCGGGCTCAGGTTCAGCCGCCACAGTTTCGACCAGCGCGTCTCTCAGCGCGCCGGCATCAGAGGCCTGGATGTATTTCCCGCCGGTGTTTTCGGCGAGGCATGCCACCTGCCGCCCTTCTTCCGCCGTCAGGCCGAAGCCGACGACATGCGCGGTGAAATCGACGCCGGCCTGCTCGAGCTCCTTGCCGATTGCGCATGGATCGGCATTGCAGGTTTCCAGCCCGTCGGTGATGAGAACGACTGTCGCCTTGTCCTCGGTATATTTGAGTGATTCGGCCGCCTGCTTCACCGCTGCGGAAAGCGGCGTCTTGCCGAGAAAATTCATGCCGTCGACCGCGGATGCGATCGAGCCGGACGTGCCGGTGGCGGGCGGTACGACAAGCTCTATGTCGTCGCATGCGCCCTTCTGCCGGTGGCCATAGGCCATCAATCCGAGTTCCATATCGACTGGTACAGTCTGGAGAACGGTTTTAAGCGTCTCGCGCGCAATTTCTAGCTTGGGCTTGCCATCGATCTGTCCCCACATCGAGCCGGAGGCGTCGAGCACGATGATCGACCGATCGGCAGTGTCGGCATATGTCGCAGTCGAGACCAGCGCCGAGGCGGCCAGGACCGCCCGCAGAGATTTCATCATTGGTGGAGTTTCCCCTCGTCACGCGTGTTCGCGGGGAAGCTAGCGCATCGGCCTGAAAATCGAAATCGGTTTTCGGAACGCTGGTGCGGTAGTCGGCTCTTTGCGGGACCAAACGCATAACGGAGCATCACGAGACATGGCCGATCGTTTGACGACCGCATGGCTGGCGGCGCTGGGAACTACGAAATTTTCGGAAGATCCCTGGTGCTGCGAGAGAGGATTGAACTCTCGACCTCTCCCTTACCAAGGGAGTGCTCTACCACTGAGCTACCGCAGCTTCCGGATGCGGCGGACTTCTGCCATATCAATGCGGTAAGCGCAAGCTGTGTATTGACGTTGATTGCGGACACGGCGCCGCCACAATGATATCTATTTCTGCCTCGTCACAATCCAAAGGGACGGATCGGGCAAGCGGATGGATTCAAGGAAGACCACTCAGGATTCAGCCGAGAAGCAAGCCCGCAAGGCGCGCCTTGCCGAGCAGTTGCGCGCCAATCTACAGAAGCGGAAGGCACAGGCGCGGGCGCGCCGAACCGGCGAGGCCGACAACCGGCCCGAGGGCATCGAAGCCGCCAAAAAATGAGAATGGCGAACAGGTGGCGGCTGCGCTGGGGATGGCCGCGGGTCAGACAGCGTGCCGAAATCCTGTTTCTTGTGCAGCACCACGCGATGCTTTAAACCCACCGCGAACTCAGCGGGGCAATCCGGGCATTTCCGGGGAAGTGTTTTTTCATGGATCGCATAAGAATTTCCGGCGGCAATCATCTGGAGGGCCGCATCCCGATTTCGGGCGCGAAGAACGCGGCGCTGCCGCTGATGATCGCATCCTTGCTCACGGATGAAACGCTGACGCTCGAAAACGTGCCGCACCTGGCCGATGTCGAGCAGCTTACACGCATCCTCGGCAATCACGGCGTCGACTACTCCGTCAATGGCAAGCGCGAACGCCAGCAGGAGGGTTACTCGCGCACCATCAATTTTTCGGCACGCGATATCGTCGACACGACAGCGCCCTATGAGCTTGTTTCGAAAATGCGCGCGAGCTTCTGGGTCATCGGCCCCTTGCTTGCCAGGATGGGCGAGGCCAGGGTCTCGCTTCCCGGTGGCTGCGCCATCGGTACGCGCCCCGTAGACCTGTTCATAGAAGGCTTGCAGGCGCTTGGCGCGGATATCGATGTGGACAGCGGCTATATCCTGGCCAAGGCGAAGAACCGGCTTGTCGGCAATCGCTACGTCTTTCCCAAGGTCTCGGTCGGCGCCACCCATGTGCTGTTGATGGCGGCCTCCCTGGCGAGAGGCGAGACAGTGCTGGAGAACGCAGCTTGCGAGCCCGAGATCGTCAATCTCGCCGAATGCCTGATCGCCATGGGCGCGAAAATTTCAGGAGCGGGGACGCCGACGATCACCATCGACGGCGTCGATTCGCTTTCGGGGGCGAAGCATCGGGTCATACCCGACCGCATCGAGACCGGCACCTACGCCATGGCGGTGGCAATGACCGGCGGCGACGTCGTCCTTGAAGGCGCCCGGCCGGAACTGCTTCAGGGCGCGCTCGACGTGATCGCCCGGACCGGCGCCGAAATCGTGCCGGTCTCGTCCGGTATCCGCGTCGTGCGCAACGGCAGCGGCATCGACCCGGTCGATGTGGTGACCGAACCCTTCCCCGGCTTTCCGACCGACCTCCAGGCCCAGATCATGGGATTGATGACGATGGCACGGGGCAGGTCGAAGATCACTGAAACGATTTTCGAGAATCGCTTCATGCATGTGCAGGAACTGGCGCGACTTGGCGCGCATATCACGCTGTCCGGCCAGACGGCTATCGTCGAGGGTGTCACCAAACTCAAGGGCGCACAGGTGATGGCGACGGATTTGCGCGCTTCCGTGTCGCTGGTGATCGCCGGGCTGGCCGCCGAGGGCGACACCGTCGTCAATCGGGTCTACCACCTCGATCGCGGCTTCGAGCGGCTTGAGGAAAAACTGTCCGGCTGCGGCGCGGTCATCGAGCGCCTCACCTCGTAGAACCTGTCTCCTTATCCTGAGGGACAGGCTTCACGGCAACGAATTCCGAGCCCCTGCGTCCTTTCGGTGGCAGGCGCCTGGCGGATCGCTCGCAAATCGGTCAAACAGAACCGTTTCAATCTGACCGCGAAACGCTCTAAAAAACGCTGGCTGGAACGGCCTTCTCAAGAATGCTCATATCGTTCAGCGTTTGCGCCTCAATGAAATCCTGGCGCGCCTCAACATCGCTCTCGAGACAGAAATAGAACCATTCGACGCCGAGTGTGACCTTGCGGCGGTCCACACCGTCCGTGGTTTCGCTAAGGTCGACGGCAAGATCCGAACTCAGCACCAAATGCACATGGTCCTCGCCGGGTAAGAGAGGAATTCGCAACCGGCATACTTTTTTCCCGCCTGCGGCCAGCATTCCGCACGCCAAAGGCTCCGCACCGGCGAGTTGACGAATGTCGTAGGTCAGCGTTCCGCTTCCGTCGGGCAGGCCCTTGAGGCCGATATACATCAATAGGGTCCTGCCCTCACCCTTTCCCGTGTCGGGAAAGGAGAAAGCGATATCGCCGCTCGGGTTGCGCATCCAGCAGCCCCAGTCATCCGGGAAATTCCAGCCCCGCCCTGCCCTGAACATTTCTCCGCTTGAAGCGCCGTTCGCCAGGGTAACGCGTTCGGAGCGGCACAGCCGATGCAGTTCGCCGGGCTTGGCCGCGAGCGGCCATACGGTGAGTTGCTGCTTGCTTTCCGCCGGCTTTGCCGGGGCCGGCAAGGCACGAACCGCGGCGAGAATGTCGCCGGCGATTGCCGACCATTTGCGCGGACGGAAATTCGCTCGGATATGCTTTTCGCGCTGGCGCCTATATTCCTCGTCGTCGAGCAGGCGGGTGACCTTGGCGATGAAATCCGCCTCCCAGCCGAGCTCGAAATAGTCCGCAAATTCGCCGCCGGCTTCGGGAAGCGAGGATATGGCGGTGACCACCGGCACCTTGGCGAACGACAGCGATTCGGTGACCGGCAGGCCCCAGCCCTCATATGAGCTCGGATAGATCGTGAACTCGCAATTCCTGTAGAGCGCCGCAAGATCGACGTCGGAGATACCGGACAGCAGCGTTACCTTCTTGGACAGCCGCGCGCTGGAAGCCAGCCGCCCTAGCGCCGCCTCGACCATCCAACCCCGGTTTCCGACACAAACCAGGTCCGGGACATTCTCCTCACCGCGCTCGCGAATCATCCGCAGCCATGCGTTGAAGGCGAACAGATGATTCTTGCGCGATTCGATCGTGGACACGAACAGCACATAAGGTCTTTCCAGGACCGCACCGACACGGTCGCTGACCTTGCGCACGATGGCGGGCTTTGTCTCCGGTTCGCCGTCGAGATGCACCACGGACGGCGCGGGATTTTCGTGGCCGAGCGCACCGGCGACGCGGGCCAGGTCCCTCGCCGTCGCATTCGAATTGGCAATGTAGTGATCGGCATGCTGGAACACGCCAAGGCACCAGGAAACGAAATCCTGCGTCAATTCCTTGACGCAGTGCTCCGGCGTGATCAGCGGAATGAAATCGTGCAGGAAGGGGATATAGACGATCCCATGCCTTGCCTTGGCATGGCGCAGGTTCAGAAAGTAGTTCCTCAGCCACCATGACGTGCCGATGTTCACGATTCGCGCACCCCAGGCGAAGGCGAAGTCGTCGGCAAGCTCGATCTCGTCTCTCACATCCTTCATCATCCGGCGCCAGGCAAGATCGACCGTGCTTGCCCCGGTCTTCGACAGCGCGCAGAGTTTTACGAAAAGCTGCGACGGAATTTCGCGCCAATAGTCGGACGTCTCGGAATAGCAGATGATACGGATATCCAGATCGGCATGATGCTCGGCCAGCAGCGAGGTGATCACATTGATCTGGACCCGTTGTATGCCAGTCGGGGTCCTGACGTTGGAAAAATAGCCGATGAGGTCACTGACGTCGAACGCGATCTGAATTCGGCTGGCGGCGTCGCCCTCAACATCGGAATTGGCCGAGGTCAATTCCAGCAGCTCGCTCTTCTGATAGCCGAGACCCAGCAGTTCCCGCATCGCTTCGCGCGAATTCGGGGCAAGTTCGAGCGAGGCCAGATAAGCGTCCGCCGCTTCGCCGGCACGTCCCTGCAGCTTCAAGGCGTGCCCAAGCTGGAGATGCCCATCGGCATCGCCGGGTGTCAGCTTCAGCGCGACGCGATAGCTTTCCTCTGCCCCCGTCAGGTCGCCCTGTTCCTTGAGCGCGTGGCCCTTCTGAATCCAGATACCCGCCAGGCTGTCGTCAACGGCAAGGGCGGCGGCGTATCTTTCCGCAGCAGCAGCCCAGTCGCCGGCGTCGCGCGCTTCATCGGCGGCAGCAACAAGGCGGCCGACATCAGCGCCCGCATCCCGCCTTTTGGCAATGTTCAGAAGTTTCACCCGCGCCCCCTTCATCTTCGACTCGGGGACAGCGCACGTTCCACATCCGGGCGATGGCAGACGAGCCATCGCTTTCGATATGCGCGCTTGCCTGGCTCAGACGAATGTTTGGCCACGCCAGATGCGCAAGCCACAAAGCGTCTTCGTTTCAACGTTCAACGCATGCCCCCGCCGCAGCTATGCTGCATTGCGCGAAGAACTTCAAGTATAGGTCAAGCACTTTCCTGCATGACGGCGCAAAATTCGCGACCGGGAGACGGGTTTATCTCCGCCCGGCCCTCCATCGGCATTGTCAGGGCTTTGTTGCCTGCATGTAAACCGCATTCAGTCTTTCCGCATGCAATTCGGGGCTGAACGCCTTCGCCCGCTCACGACCTTTTGCGGTCATGGTTGCGCATAGCTCGTCGTCGCGGCAAAGCGCGATCATGGCATCACGAATGGCGCGCGTGTCGTAAGGATCGACCAGCACCGCCGCATCGCCGGCCACTTCGCAAGTGGCGCCCAGGTCGGCCGTCATCACCGGCGTGCCGCACAGCATCGCCTCGACGATCGGCAATCCGAATCCTTCATAGAGAGAGGGCATGGCGACCATACGGGCACCGCGAACCAGATTGATCAGCTGCGGAAACGATACATAGTCGATGCGGCGGATGCGCTGCCTGCGGGTGGTGACGCCGTCGCGCTCCACCTCATAGCAATTGCTCGGCATATCGAGCAATTCCATGTCCTTTTCGAACAGCCATCCATCCTTGCCGACAATCAACAGCGGCATATCCAGACCGGACGACATGTAGGCTTCCATCAGCCGGGCCAGGTTCTTCTTTGGTTCCACTGCGCCGTAGAAGAGCACATATCCCTTGTACGCCACATCGTGCAGGCCAAGCAGTTCCTCCTTCAGCACATGTTCATCGATGTCGAGAAACCGCTTTGGTATTTCGACCGATTGATAGGTGTTGACAACTTTCTCGGGCGCGATGTCGAAAAAACTCAATATGTCGCGCCGGGAGGTTTCCGAAACCGTAACGATCATGTCCGCTTCCCGGCAGAGCCGTTCGATCATCCGGTAATAGACCCTCTTCTGATCGAGCGTGGCGAAGGGAAGCCGGAGCGGCACGAGGTCGTGGATGGTGTAGATGTTGCGGGCGTTGTTCAGCTTCACCGGCATCGGATAGGTCCAATGCGCGACATCGCTGCCGAAGACGTTCGCGATCGCGTTGAAGCGGCGCCGCAACCGCAAGCGGCGCGCATAGGCGATGTCGGCATTGTAGAAGACGTTCGGTGCGTTCCAGACGCCATCGGTCACGGCAAGGCGCCCGGCATATTGCCGGGCAATCACCTTGCCTTCCAGCGGCACCGAAAACGGGCGCGCGGTGCGAACTTTCCCGGGTTTGCGGATCGGCCTTCTCGGCCGTTTCGGGTCTGCGGCCAGACCGGCCCTCAACTGGTGGTTCGACCGGGCGGTCGCCGCCGCACGAAAAAATAGCGGTGCAACGTCGGCTTCCATGCTGCGGAAATCGTTTCGATTTCGCCGGCCGATCTTGCTTCCACCACATTGGCCAAGCAAGGATGCCGCCTCATTTTCGAAAGGAGAGGCAAAATCATGAAATTCCGTATGGCCGCAGTAGCGGTTTCAGCACTTCTGGCGGTTTCCGTCGCTGGCTGCGCCACGAGCGAGCAAAATCAACGTGCCGGCACCAGCGCATTGGTGGGTGCCGGCGTCGGCGCATTGGCTGGCCAGGCACTGGGGGGCAATACCAAGAGCACGGTGGCCGGCGCGGCGGGCGGCGCCCTGCTTGGAGCGGCCATCGGCACGGCGACCACGCCCCAGCGCGGAGGCCAGGACTATTGCCGCTACCAGCGGCGGGACGGCAGCGTCTATACGGCGCCCTGCCAGGACGATCGCTATTACGACCGCGGCGGCTACTATGGCGGCGGTGGCGGCGGCTACTGACGCCGACCTCGCACAAAGCAAAGGCCGCATTTCGCGGCCTTTGCCATAAACAAAAGGACCGCCCGAAGGCGGTCCTGATGTTGTTGCTATTTCGCGAGGCTCAGCCGTCGTCCTCAGCCGCGGGCGTGCCCTTGAGTTCGTCCGAGATGGTCTGGAACTTGCCGGCCAAGTCGCCGCCGATTGCGCGAGCGCCGCCGATGATGGCGATCGAGATGAGCGCAGCGATCAAGCCGTACTCGATGGCGGTGGCGCCGGATTCATCCTTGTGAAAGCGCTTCAGGAGGTTGATCATCGGGGAAATTCCTCGTTGCCCGTTGTTGTGACAAGGCGAACCTACCCAAACTCGTTTTCAATCTGCTTAAGATACAGGGTGAACAGCCGGTTACCGTAACCTTGCTTAATTTTGGGTTAGGATTTTGGCGGCGCCATTGGCTGTTTGACCGCACGCCAGGAAGCGGCGATGCTGCCCTTTCAGTCGGCATATTTTGCAGCAGGGAAGGCAACCATGTACAAGCACATACTGATTGCAACGGACGGCTCCGAACTGGCGCAAAAAGGCGTCGAGCAAGGACTTGCGCTCGCAAGAGACCTCGGCAGCGTGGTCACGATCCTGACCGTGACCGAGCCGTTTCCTTCCTATGCGATGGCCGGCGATACCGGCTGGGTCGCCAGCCCGGCCGACATCGAGCGTTACACCGCCAGTCGCAGGGAATTCGCAGAAAGGCTCCTCGCCAAATCGAAGGAAGAGGCCAAACGTGTCGGCGTGGCGGCCGACCTGCTGCATCTGGAGGACCGGTTTCCCGCCGAGGGGATCGTCGCGGCCGCGAAGGACAATGGCTGCGATCTGGTGGTCATGGCCTCGCATGGACGGCGCGGCCTTGGCCGGCTGCTGCTCGGCAGCCAGACCATCGAGGTTCTGACCCACAGCAAGGTGCCGGTTCTGGTGGTCAGATAGCTATCGAAAGCTTCGGCGGTTTACTTGCCCAGTTCCACCGAGCGCGCCCGGGCTGCCTCTACGGCTTCTGCCATCAGATTCTTTAGCCGGTCGTCGCCCATCAGCACCGCCAGGGCCGCGGCCGTCGTGCCATTTGGGCTGGTCACCTGGCGGCGAAGCTCACCCGGCGTCTCATCGCTCGTCGCGGCGAGGACCGCCGAACCATAGACCGTCTGCATGGCAAGCCGGCCGGCAATCTCGGCCGGCAGACCGGCCTTCTCTCCGGCCGCCGTCAGGCACTCGATGAAATGGTATAGATAGGCCGGCCCGGAGCCGGAGACGGCCGTGACAGCATCCATCAGCCGCTCGTCGTCGATCTCGGCCACCTTGCCGCTTGCCGAAAGCAGTTCGGTGACGAATTGCCTTGCCTGGGGCGAAACGCGACTGTTGGCGCAGGCGACCATCATGCCCTTGCCGATCGCTGCCGGCGTGTTCGGCATCACGCGGACAATCGGCGCGCGCGCACCCAGTATCTCCTCGAATGTTGCGATGGAGGTGCCGGCCGCGACGCTGACGAAAGTCGTGCGACCGTCGCTGAAGCGGACATAGTCCTTCGTCACTTCCCGGATTATCTGCGGCTTCACCGCCAGCACGACCACCGACGGCCCATCAGCCAGAATATCGGACGCCGTCTCGCCCGTGCGGGCGCCGAGTTTTTCAGCACGGGCGCGCAGTTCGGCATTCGGCTCGACAATGAAGGCTTCGGATGGCGTTAATATCCTGGAGTTCAGCCAACCCACGAGCATGGCGTAGCCCATATGGCCGCAACCGGCGAGCACGACTTTGACGGTCATTTCTGCATTCCTCCTAAAGCCTTCTCTTAGGCCGTGTTCCGGCCGGACGGAAGTGAAAACCGCGCCGTGAGCCGCAGGCCAATCAGGCCGAACACCAGCAGGAGCCATACCGGATCCGCACGCCGGAAGAAGAAGCTCTCCAAAAACGAATTCAGCGCGGTAAAGAGCAGCGTCATCATGAAGAAGTCGCCGAGATAGATGCTTTCCTTGCGCATCGGGATGCGCATATAATCGCGCAGCGGGGCGATGAAGAAGACGTATACGGCCACGCAAAGTGCCAGGATACCCATGATGAGCGCGATGTCGAGATAGCCGTTGTGACCATGCACGACAGGGCGAACATCCCATGCCCGATCGAAGGGCTGATCGGTATTGGCCACCAGAGCCGATCCCCAGAAACTGTCATAACCATAGCCGAACCAGGGGCGCTTGGCGATCATCTCGCCGGCGAACTCCCACAGCGTCGTGCGCCCGGTATAAGTCGGATCGGGCAGCATCTGTTCGGCAAGTGTCTTGACCGGATCGATGAAAACAACGCCGACAGTGCCAACCGCCACCCCGGCCATTGCCAGAAGAAACAGGGTCGGCGTGGCCATCCGCATGCCCACGATGCCCGGCACCGCGACCATCAGAATTGCCAGCGGCACAAGCCCAGCGGTGGTCTTCGAGCCGGTGTTCATCATGAAGATCATGGCGGCCGCCAGCAGAATGAGGCCTCTGATCTTCCACCCGCGCCGGAACAGGTAGAGGCCGGCGAAGCTGAAACAGGCCATCACCGGGCCGGCGATATTCTTGTGCGCAAACACCCCGCGCCAGAGCCCGGCATGCTGAGGCTCGGACGAAGCAGCCGTGTGCATGGCCTCGTTGGGATAGAGCACCAGTCCGATATAGGACATGCCGACGACGACAAATCCGGCGAAGGCGATGACGGCCGAAAATGCATCCGCGTCGCGCGGAATGGCCAGAACCGTCGCCATCACCAGGATGCCGATCAACGTAAAGGAGGCGGCACGCACGGCCGCATCGAAATCGGCCGCATGCGCGACGGAAAACAGCAGAAAGCCGATCAGCAGCAGGAAGGAAGGGCTGAACAGCGCTGAGAGCACGCGACGATCGGTGAGCGTCATCAGCGCAATGATGGAGGCCGCGCCGAGCGAGCCGAAGCCGAGCTGGTTGACGATGTCGCCGTTGCCGGCGGTTTCGACTCCCGCCGGCTGGAAAGGTCGGAACGAGATGATGACGATGGTGAACAGCAGCGCCGCGACGGCGGTGGCAACACCCTCGCGCGAAAAGGCATCGGCGATCTGCCCGCGCTCAGTGCTTTTCAGGTTGGCGATATTGCTCATTGGCATATCCGAATTCGGCCATCACCCGCCCAAGCGCCACATAGACCGGGTAGAGACCGATCGAAAGCGAACCCGTACCGGCAAGCCGGGCAAGGCCGCGCAAAGGCGAAACCGCAAGCAGCGCCAGGCTTTTGGCTAGCACCTTCGCCCCGGCAAGAGGTGTCCCGGCGCGTTTCTTCTTTTCCACCAGCGTCGAGATGACGCCATTGCGAAGGCTGCGGGCGCGGATCCAGTCCGCTTCGACGCGGCGCGCCGGCACCGTCTCGTAAACGGGAGCTTCGGCGCACCAGGCAAGCCGGAAGCCGCGCTGTACCGCACGGCTCAGAAAGTCTGAATCGCCGCCGCCCATGAAATTGAAGCGGAGATCGAGAAAAGGCGGCCCCATCGCCTCGAGAACCTGGCGCGAAACCAGCAGGTTGCCGGACGAATAAAGTACGCCGACCATTCCGCTCTCCGTATAGGGCGGCGCAAAAACCGGATGCAGCGCCCAAGCCGAGTGGGTCGGGTCGGAAAATCGCGGCGTTTGCGGCCCGCCGACGATATCGGCCTCAAGCGTCTCGGCACAGCTGCACATGCGCTCCAGCCAGTGCGGATCGGCGACTTCGTCGTCGTCGATGACCAGCAGATGGCGAAATGCCGGGAAATGCCGCAATGCCGTCTCCCAGCCGGCATTGTAGGCGCTGCAATTGCCGCGCTCATGGGCGACGATGACCATTCCTTCGATCTTGCCTGCCTCGAAAAGCGGCAGCGCCGATGCGGCCCCTTCCCGCGCCTCGGCTTCGTTTTCCATGACGATGACGGCAAACCTGCGGGCCGTTTGCTGGGCACGCAGGGACTCCAATGTGTCGAGCACCTGACGGGGACGCCGAAATGTCGGCAGCGTCACAACCGCTTCGATGGCCTCGAATCGCAAGTCCGGAGATTTGCCGAGGATCGATATGGAGCCGTCGGATGTCGAAAGAGTCATGCGCAGATCGCCCTTGGAACCCCTGCCTGCCATAGCATGCGCTTGCCAACGAGTCGTTAAGCCCCATCAGGCGCGGCGATCGCGACAATGCGAACGCTTCGCTTAATCAACGGTTCACCCACTCCTGCTAGCAGATGCGACGGGTGAACATGTGATGCATCTGCTGTTTGCAACATCGATCGTTCCGGGTGGCGGTCAGGGGTCGGGTTACGAGATCGCCAGTGCGGCGATCCTCGACGCTTTGCGCCGTGCCGGGTGTCGCGTGACCGTCCTTGGATTTACGGAACGAGGCGTGCCCGTCGTGGAACGCAGGGACGTCGTGCCTCTGGGTGAGATCGACGTGCGCACCGTCGGCGCCGGCGCTCGCCGAAAGACCGCATGGCTTGCCCGGGCTATTCTGAACGGCCTCACCTTCTCCTCTGCCAAGCTGCGCGTCATATCTCCCGAAGAGGTGCGGCAGGCCATCGATGCCGCCGGTCCCTTCGACGGCTATGTGCTGAATTCAGTGCAGCTTGCCGGGGCCTTCGAAGGCCTGTTCGACGACAAGCCGTCGATCTTCGTCGCCCACAATGTCGAATTTCGCACGGCCGAAGAAAACGCCAGGACCAGTCGCGGCGTTATCCGGCGCCTGCTTTACGCCCGTGAAGCACGTATCCTGAAAGGCCTCGAGGCAAGGCTGTGCGAACGCGCACGCTTCGTTTTCACCCTCGCCGAGGAGGATCGCTCCGCCCTCGGCATCGCCTCGAAGGGAAAATCCGCCGCCCTGCCCCTGGTTACACGGCGTGATCAGCCGCCGGTGACAAGACGCGATATCGATTGCGATGCCGCCCTGATCGGCACCTGGACCTGGGAGCCCAATCGCGTCGGTCTAGACTGGTTTCTCGAAGCGGTCGTGCCGCGCCTGCGGCGCGATTTCCAGATCAGGATCGCCGGTCACATGCCTCCCGGCGTCCGCTCCGAACATCCCGGCGTGAAGTTCGTCGGCCACGTTCCGGCTGCGACGGAATTCGTGCGCGGTGCAGCCGTCGTTCCGCTGATCAGTCGCGCCGGAACCGGCGTGCAGTTGAAAACCATCGAAACCTTCGAACTGGGGTTGCCTTCCGTCGCCACCAGAAGCGCGTTGCGCGGGATCGACTTTCTGCCGGCAAACTGCACTGTCGCGGACGATCCGCAGGCCTTCGCTCGCGCGCTGGAGCTTGCCGCGTCCAACCGTGGAGGCGATGCGGATGGTTCGCATTTCTATCGCCGCCAGCGCGCTGCGCTCGACGCGCGCATCGGCTGGGGTCTCGATGCGCTGGGCCGCGTGCGGAATGAGGTCGCGGCATGAACGTCCATGCCAAGCGTGCCGTTTTCAGCGCTAGCGACACCAAGACGATTCTTGGCATTCCTGTTGCCAACATCGAATGGACAGAGGCCATTGCGCTGTTGAAGCGCATGTTGGAAGAGCGCCGCTTCACCAAGGTCAGTTTTCTCAACGCGCACAACGCCAATATCGCCTCTACCGATTCGACATTTGCGGCCGCGCTCGATGATTTCCTGATCCTGCCCGACGGCATCGGCGTCGATATCGCCGCCAAGCTGCTCTACGGCTCGCCATTTCCGGCAAATCTGAACGGGACGGATTTCATTCCGGGCTTTCTCAAAGCTTCCAAGAAAGCGCTGAGCGTCGGGCTCATCGGCGCCACGCGCCGCAATGCCGAGATGGCTGCAAAGAAACTGTCGGCCCTTGCAGGGCAGCATCACTTCTCGGTCATTCACGACGGCTATTTCTCGAAGCATGACGAGCCCGAAATCCTCGAGCGGATCAAGCGCCTGAAGCCGGACATATTGCTGGTGGCGATGGGAGTTCCACGACAGGAGTTGTGGATCGCCCAACACATCACTGAGCGTCATTGCACACTGCCGATTGCGGTCGGCGCGCTGCTCGACTTCATGAGCGGCGCTGTGCCACGCGCGCCTGCCTGGATGCGGCGCCTTCGCCTCGAATGGGTGTTCCGCCTGATGATCGAGCCGCGGCGGCTGTGGCGGCGCTACATCGTCGGCAATCCGCTGTTTCTCGCCCGCGTGCTGCGCCAAAAGTTTTCAGCGCCAAAGGATGGATGGTGACCATCGGGCTTGCCAAACAGGAAGCGCCCCCTGCTCACACGAGGCAATCGGTAGCCGGCACGGCGCTCGTCACCGCAAGTTATGCGGCCGATTTCGATCGCTGCCGGCTTATGTGCGAGACCATGGACCGGCACGTCACCGGTGCGGACCATCACTATATCCTCGTCGAGCGCCGCGACGTGGCATTGTTTCGCCAGTTGGAATCAAGCCGCCGCACTGTCGTCGACGAAGGCGACCTGCTGCCGGGCTGGCTTTGGGCGGTAGACGACCCGCTCAGCCTGTTTCGCCGACGCATCTGGCTGAGCCTCAGGACGAAGCCGCTTCGCGGCTGGCACGTCCAGCAATTGCGGCGCATCGCAATCGCCGACCACATTCGCGAGGAGGTTCTGGTCTACTGCGATTCCGACGTCGTGTTCCTCAAGCCGTTCGATTGCGCCGCCTTCCAGAAGGAAGGCAAGGTCCGGCTATTCCGGCGCGACCTGACGTTGATCGGTCAGCGGAACGTCGATCATGACATATGGGCGCAAAATGCCGGCGCAGCACTCGGCATTAAGGTTCCCGAGGTCGCGCGGCACGATTACGTCTCCACGCTGATTGCCTGGCGACGCGACAGCGTAAAGGCGATGTGCGCGCGCATCGAGGCGGTGCACGGCCGCCATTGGATCGAAGTGGTCGGCTCGCGCCGGAAATTCTCCGAGTGCATGATCTATGGCAGCTTTATCGACGATATTCTCGACGGAGAGGATCATTTCCACGGGTCGGAAGAATTCTGCCGCGTGCACTGGTACGGCTCGCATCTGTCGGATGCGGATTTGCGCGCCTTCGTTGCCGGCATGGGGCAGGAGCAGGTCGCCGTCGGCCTGCAATCCTTCATCGATGTCGATGCCGAGCGCCTTCGTCGCCTGATTGGCTAGATCGGCGTGCGTCCCTGATGGACGCATATTGTCGATCTATCTCTTTGTTGGAGCATCGAATTTTTCCGAAAACCGAATTCCACTTTTCGGTCCGATGGCTCAAAGATTGAATCAGACCGCCCTGGCCGGCATGCGCATGGCCGAATAGGTAAGCAGCGTCGATCCGAGATAGAGCACGGCGAAAACCCCGTTCAGCCACCAGATCAGGCTCGCGGTATCGAGACCGCGCGTCAGCACCACGACCAGAAGTACCGCCTTGAGGGTCGCCAGAAGCGCCAGATTGAACGCCCTCACCAGCGTCTGGCCGCGGGCGAACAGCAATTCTGCCTGATATTCGATAAGATTGCGCAGGCCCGGAATGCAGATCGCCAGTCCAAGCAAGGGTGCGGCCTCCGCCACGGAACTACCGAGCGCATTGGGAAAGAAGTGCAGGATGAGTGCCAGACCGAGCAGCGCGAGCGTCGAAACCAGGAAGATGCCGAATTCGATACCGCCACGGACGCGAAGGCGTTCCAGCATTTGCGGTGCCCGCATCATGCGCTGCACCAGCATCATGGAGAAGGTTCGAATCGGAATCGCCGTCAGATCGACAAGGCGCATGATGATCGCATAGAGGCCGGCAAGCTGGGGTCCGCCGATCGAAAGCACCAGCAGCTTGTCGAACTCCATCTGGAGATAAAACAATACTTCGGCGCCGGCGACATAGACCGAATCGGCCAACCTGCGCAGATAGAGCGCAGGACGCAGCCGCAGGCGCTGGCGCGGATAGAAGAAGCCGAACGCAACGATCGCGCTGCAAGCGTTTGCCGCGACATAAAACAGCGACCAATCGACCAGGTTGCCGCCTGGCCAGAAAAAGAAAGCCGCGGCAAACACCGCCCGCGTTGCCGTGCCGATGATGGACAACACGGATGCGCGTCCGAAGCGGCCGAGCCCATTGTTGACGATGATCGCGGCCTCCACCGGCCGCCACAACAGCGTCTCGGCGAAGATCACGGTCGCGAAGACCGCGGGCGCAAGCTCGCTGGCAAAGAAGATCAGATAGACCGCATAGGATGCCGCCGCCAGCAACGGCAGCGACAGCACCGACAACAGAATGAAACCGGCGCTGTAGACACCGATCAGGTTGGGCCGAATGGTGGCGGTTCGATAGAGCGCCGAAATGAACCCCAGCGCCAGGATGCGCGAGAGCATGACCCCGGCGGCCGAGGCGGTCGCGAACAGGCCGAAGTCGCCGAGCGACAGCGTGTTGGCGAGAGCTACGAAATAGACGAGCGAAAACACCAGGCGACCGCCGGCGCCGCTGATTGCCGATAGATAGTCGAACACAAGCCCCCGTCGTTCCGACAGGAAAGACGCAAGTCGCGTGGTCCGGTGGGCCGGCCTGATGTCACTGGCATGGGTCATGTTGCAGGGGGAGCCTACGGGCAAAAGTTTAATGTGCCGTTCTCCGATCCCGCACCAGGATTGCAGCATCCAGCGGCACAAGCGCCAGGTGCAAGCCTGAAGCGACATAAATTAACCGTTTGTTTCCCATACCTGTTTAATGTGGCTTAATGATCGGGGCTCCGGTCGCGTGAGCCCCGCATTTGAAGTCTGCCGCCAATGTCTGACACCGAAAATCGCAACAGCCGGAAACGCTCGCTTCTGGCGTTCGCGGGCGATGAGCAGGACCCGACGCCGCAACCGGCAGTGGTTGAAAGGCCGAAATCTCCAGGCGTCGAAAAAACACGGCGGTCCGAAAGCGCGGGGCTTGCTGGTCTTCTTACCGGTTGGAAGACGCGTTGGACGGAGTTACGCTCGCCATTTTCGCGGAAGGACGACGACACGCAGCCAAATCAAGACCAAGTCGCCGATCCCGGCAACGAGCAGCGGACATATGTCTCGGACGAAATCGAAACCGTCCACGCCGATGTCGAGGACGACAGGCAATGGAAGCCCTTGATCGATCCGATGAAGGTCATCGGCGGCATCGTGGCGTCCAGAAAGCTCATCCTGCTGACGACGGTCCTTGGCGCCGCGCTCGGCGTGGCCATCGCGCTTTCGACGCCGAAGACGTTCGAAGCGGCGACCGAGCTCCTGATCGATCCGCGCGAACTCAAGCTGGTCGAGCGTGATCTCACTCAGGCCGGCTTCTCCAACGAGGCGACGCTTGCCATCGTCGAGAACCAGGTGCGGGTCATCACCTCGGGCACCGTGCTCAACAAGGTGGTCGAGCAACTCAAACTCGACGAAGATCCGGAATTCAACGGCCAAGCAGGAGGCGGCTTCAGCTTGCGCTCGCTTCTAACCGGGAGCGAGAGCGGCGACGACGATCCGGCGATACGGCGCACCCTCGCCATCGAGCACCTCGCCGAAAGCCTTACGGTCGAACGCGGTGGCAAGACCTTCATCGTGGTCATTGCGGTGAAGACGCAGAATGCCGAAAAGTCGGCGCTGATCGCCAACACCATGGCCGATGTCTTCCTCCAGACCTATGGCGAACTCCAGTCGGACACTGCCGGGCGGGCAACCGACGAACTGACCTCGCGGCTCGACGAGTTGCGCGCCGGCGTGGAGAAAGCGGAGCGCGAGGTCGAGGCCTTCAAGACCGAAAACGACCTCATCGATGCGCAGGGCCGTCTCATCACCGACGAGCAGATTCTGAAGCTCAACGAGCAGCTTTCCGTCGCCCGCGCGCGCACCATGGAACTCAACGCCAAGGCGGCCTCGACCAAGACCGCCAATCTCGATTCAGTTCTGGGCGGCGCTCTTCCGGAAGAACTGGCGTCGTCGACAATCACCGAACTTCGCTCGCAATATGCCGCGCTGAAGAGCGAGACCGATCGCCTTGCCGTCAGGCTCGGCCCACGTCATCCGCAACGCCAGGCGGTCGAGGCGCAGCTTGCCGGAGCGCGCGAACAGATCGGCGGCGAACTGCGCCGCATCGTCGCGTCGGTGCAGACCGAGCTCAAGCGCGCCGTGCAACTGGAGCAGGAACTGGCCTCGCGACTTGCCCAGCTCAAGGTCCGCCAGGGCGATGTCAGCTCGGAGCTCGTCACGCTGCGCGAACTTGAACGTGAAGCCGCCGCCAAGCGGGCGGTTTACGAGGCTTTCCTGCTGCGCGCCCGCGAAACCGGCGAGCAGAAGGACATAAATACCGCCAATATGAGCGTGATTTCCGTCGCCTATCCGCCGCTGCAGGCCAACGGCCCGTCCCGCTCCAGCATCGCAATGCTGGGAACGATCCTGGGCTTTCTGGCTGGCGTGGGGCTCGGCGGCATGCGTGGCGCCTATGAGAGCCTGCGCGACACCGCCGACGAGCGCAGGCGCAAGCGCCTTTCAAGGCAGCGCGTGGTCCAGAAGGCCGGCAAGCCGCACGACAATGAGCGGCCTGAGGTGCAAACGACCAATGCCGCTTCCGGCTTGCCCCAGCCCCTACCGTCCGCTCGCAACGTCGATCGGCAGGAGGGCCAGGGAACAGGTCGTGCACAGTTCGAAGAACCCGCGACCGTGCCCCCGGCCGCAGAGGCCGCTTCACCCTACTTCATACCCCCGGCATCATTCGGCGCGAGCAGCCGGCCCGGACCGGAGACGCAGCCGAGCCGCCCAGCGCCGCGCATATATGAACCCGCACCTGCGCGGGCGCCAATGCCGGGCAAACCGATCCATCCGCAACAAAACCAGGATGACGCGGCGCAGCCGGCCGATCCCGATGCCCCGGCGCAGGCGCCGATCGAGGAAATCCGCGCCAGCCTGCGGGAGTTCCGCCATGCAGTGGAAGATCTGGCGCGATCGCGGGCACGCCGCCGCTATTTCTGACCGCCAAATCTCGTGGATTGACGAATCCGCGACGCAAGCGGCTTTTGGCTGGGACCAATCGACATTCAGGATTTGGGCGTGGCGCGAGCCGGATTTCGGTCCTGAACAGGAGAAAAGCGCATGGCGGTGTCGACCACCGTCGAGCATTTTCGACACATTCAGGGCCGCAATCCGCCGCGTCCCGCAGGGATATGGCCAAAATCGCCCATTTCCGCGTCGCGCAACCTCGACGCAGGGCAACTGCGCCGTCGGCTCCGCTCCTCGAACTGAACGATTTTTGCTCATACCATCCTGAGTGTCGATTGGTCCCAGGTTGCACAACGCCCCTTTTCGTGACTATGCGTCACCATCGACATCAAAGCCCAAAGGGAAAGTCATGACGGAAATCATCAATGGAAAGACCGTGGCCGATGACGTGGTCGAGAAGGTCAAGCGTCTCACGGCCGATCTCTCCAGCAAGCATGGAGTAACCCCCGGCATCGCGGTCGTCATCGTCGGCGAAGACCCGGCGAGCCAGGTCTATGTCTCTTCCAAGGGAAAGAAGGCCAAGGAGTGCGGCTTCCACTCGGTCCAGCACACGCTGCCGGCGGAAACCACCGAGGGCGACCTGCTGAAGCTCATCGGCGATCTCAATGCCGATCGCCAGATTCACGGCATCCTGGTGCAGCTGCCGCTGCCGGCGCACATCGATTCGGGCAAGATCATCCAGGCGATTGCGCCCGAGAAGGACGTCGATGGCTTTCATTTCATCAATGTCGGCAAGCTTGGCACCGGTGAGCTCGACACCGCTTTCGTGCCCTGCACGCCGGCCGGCTCCATGCTGCTGATCGAACGGGTGCACGGCAAGGATCTCTCAGGCCTCAACGCCGTAGTCGTCGGGCGCTCCAACATCGTCGGCAAGCCGATGGCCAATCTGCTGCTCGCGGCCAATTGCACCGTGACCATCGCCCATAGCCGCACCAAGGACCTGCCGGCTCTGGCACGCACCGCCGATATTCTGGTCGCTGCCGTCGGTCGCCCCGAAATGATCAAGGCCGACTGGGTGAAACCCGGCGCAACCGTCATCGATGTCGGCATCAACCGCGTTCCTGCGCCGGAAAAGGGCGATGGCAAGTCGCGGATCGTCGGCGATGTCGATTTCACGGGCGCCGAGAAGGCAGCCGGCGCGATCACGCCGGTGCCGGGTGGCGTCGGCCCGATGACGATCGCCATGCTCATGGCCAACACGCTGGTTTCGGCCAGCCGCGCCGCCGGCATCGAGCGCCCGACCTTCTAGAGCGCCGTGCGTCCGATCGGACGCACAAAGGACGCTCCAGCACATTGATTGAGCATCGGATCGATCCGAAAACCGGTTCCACTTTTCGGTCCGATGCTCCGACCCTCCTCGCAGCCGAGTGGAGATGCCGGCTTGTCGATGCTTCCCCTTCCGGTAGGAATGCCGATCATGCCCGACGCCGGGGAAGGCGGACGGCAGTTCGCATTCCTGCTGGTCGACAAGTTCTCGATGTTTTCGCTGGCGGCCGCAATCGACACCGTCCGCTCGGCGAACCGGCTGCTCGGTCACGATTACTACGGCTGGACGACGGTGTCGGCGGATGGAGATGCGGTCATGGCCTCCAACGGCCTGCCGCTCAAGATCGACTACAGCGTGGCCGATATTCCGCCCGCCGACATATTATTCGTCTGCGTCGGGCTCACCACCGAATTTCCCGGCAAGAGCAAGGTTCTCGGAGCCTTGCGCAACTGGGGCCGGCGCGGCGGCGCGCTGGGCGCGCTGTCAGTCGGCTCCTATCTGCTTGCGGAGGCCGGGCAGCTCGAAGGCCACCGCTGCACCATCCACTGGGAAAATCGCGCCGGCTTCATCGAGCGCTTTCCCGACATCGAATGCACCGGCAATGTGTTCGAGATAGATCGCAAACGCTACACCTGCGCCGGCGGGACGACTTCCATCGACCTGATGCTGGAGATCGTGCGCTCCGATTTCGGGGCGGGTGTCGCCAATGGCGTCGCCAACCAGTTCCAGCATGAGCGCATCCGCTCCGCCGGCGACCGCCAGCGCATCGGCCCGGAGCGCGACCTCACCGGAAAATCCGAAAAGCTGCGCAGGATCGTCGAGCTGATGGCCGACAATCTCGATGAACCGTTTTCGGCGGTGCAGCTTGCCAGGATGGCCGACCTTTCGGTGCGCCAGGTGGAGCGCCTGTTCCTGCGCCACCTGAACGTCACCCCCGGCCGCTACTATATGCGGCTGCGGCTGGAGCGGGCACGTGAGCTTCTGCGGCAGACGAACATGCCTATCCTCGACATCGCCATTGCCACCGGTTTCACCTCGCATTCTTATTTCGCGCAGAGCTACCGGCTGCAGTTCGGACGCCCGCCCTCGGAAGAACGCCGCACCACTTATTGAGACCCGGGATCAATCGACAGCACACCTCGGCCTCCTTGCGGTTGCGCCTCGTGCGAAGACCGCATAACACGAAATGAAAGAGTTTCGCACAGGCGCGGACGCCGACATGGACCAGCTAAAACTCGTCGCTCTCGACGAACAGGATTTGAGCATCGTCTCGGCGCATGCGCAGGATGCCGTCATGAAGGTCGCGGATCTCAATTTTTCCGCATCGGCCAAGCGATTCGTGCTGACGATGAACCGCTTTGCCTGGGAAACGAAGACCGGGTTTCTGCGCCTGCGCTATCAGCGCCGCAAAAGCGTTCTCGATTTCAACCGCGTGCTCGGCGTCAGGACGACCGGGGTCGCGCGCGACAAGCCGGAGGACGTGTTGTCACTATTGGCGATACGCTTTCATCAACGCGAGGTGCCGGCCGGCGTCATCGAACTGGTGCTTGCCGGCGGCGGCGCCATCGCGTTGCAGGTCGAATGCATCGAAGCGCGCCTGACCGATGTCGGCGGCGCATGGGAGGCCGCCTCCCGTCCCATTCACAAAATCTGACGAGTTTCGCGCATATAATGGCCATCACGCTCCGCACCACCGAACCTGACTTCGAAACGCGCTTCGCAGCATTCCTGACCACGAAGCGCGAGGCTTCGGCGGATGTCGATGCCGTCGTGCGCGACATCATTGCGAATGTTCGCGACCGAGGCGATGCCGCCCTTGTCGACTATTCGCAAAAGCTCGACCGCGCCGATCTCAGCGAGCTCGGCATTGCGGTCTCGAAAGGCGACATCGCGCGCGCTTACGACGAGGCCGATACGGAAGTCGTCGAAGCGCTGAAATTCGCCCGCGACCGCATCCGCGCGCACCACCAGCGCCAGCGCCCGCAGGACGACCGCTATACCGACCCGCTCGGCGTCGAGCTTGGTTCGCGCTGGACCGCGATCGAGGCCGTCGGCCTTTATGTTCCGGGCGGCACCGCAAGCTATCCGAGCTCGGTGCTGATGAACGCCATTCCCGCCCTCGTCGCCGGCGTGGAGCGTATCGTCATGGTGGTGCCCGCATCCGGTGGCGTCATCAATCCGTTGGTGCTGGTTGCCGCCGACCTTGCCGGAATCTCGGAAATCTACCGCATCGGCGGCGCGCAGGCCGTGGCGGCACTTGCCTACGGGACCGAAACCATCAAGCCGGTCGCCAAGATCGTCGGTCCGGGCAATGCCTATGTGGCCGCCGCGAAGCGCCAGGTCTTCGGAACGGTCGGCATCGACATGATCGCCGGTCCCTCCGAAGTGCTGGTCATCGCCGATGCCGACAATGATCCTGACTGGATCGCCGCCGACCTGCTTGCCCAAGCCGAACACGACAGCGCCGCGCAGTCGATCGTGATCACCAACGACGAAGCTTTCGGCACAGCCGTCTGCGAGGCGGTCGAGCGCCAACTTCAATCGCTGCCACGCGCCGAAACGGCCGCTGCGAGCTGGCGCGATTTCGGCGCCGTGATCCTGGTCGACACTCTCGACGCGGCCATTCCGCTCGCCAATCGCATCGCGCCCGAGCATCTGGAGCTTGCGGTCGCTGATCCAGATGCGATGCTGCCTGGTATCCGCAATGCGGGAGCGGTGTTCCTCGGCCGCCATACGCCGGAAGTGATCGGCGACTATGTCGGCGGTTCGAACCATGTGTTGCCGACCGCGCGCTCTGCGCGTTTCTCCTCGGGCCTGTCGGTACTCGACTTCATGAAGCGCATGTCGATCCTTAAACTTGCGCCCGGGCAACTTCGCGCGCTGGCGCCGGCGGCGATCGCGCTGGCCAAGGCCGAAGGGCTTGACGCGCATGCCCGTTCCGTCGCCATCCGATTGAATCTGTAAAGCGAATGCACGATATCGGCCGCAAGCAATCGAGATTGATCGACGTCGAACTCGACGAATCGATCGGCCGTTCGACGCCCGACATCGAGCATGAGCGGGCGGTGGCGATCTTCGACCTGATCGAGGAGAACAGCTTCCAGCCGGTCAATGACGAAGGCGGCGGCCCCTACAAACTGAAATTGTCGCTCGTCGACTCGCGGCTGGTTTTCGAGATCTCTCGCGAGGATGGCAGCCTGGTGGTGACGCACATCCTGTCGCTGACGCCATTTCGCCGCATCGTGAAGGACTATTTCATGATCTGCGAAAGCTATTACGAGGCGATCCGCACGTCGACGCCAAGCCAGATCGAGGCAATCGACATGGGCCGCCGTGGACTGCACAATGAAGGCTCGCAGACGCTGATGGACCGCCTGGCCGGCAAGATCGATGTCGATTTCGACACGGCGCGCCGCGTGTTCACCCTTGTGTGCGTGCTGCACTGGCGAGGATAGCCCTGACCGCGCCTAACCCTCCAAGGTCGATCCTGTTCATGTGCGGCATGAATGCCGTCCGCTCGCCCATGGCCGAGACCCTTGCCCGCGCCGTGTTGCCGGCCTCGACCTTCATTGCCTCGGCTGGCGTGCGCGCCGGCGAGCGCGACCCGTTCGTCGACGCAGTGCTGGCGGAAGCCGGCCTTTCTCTCGAAGAGCACCAATCCAAGACCCTGGAAGATCTCGAGGATGACTATTTCGACCTGATCGTGACGCTGGCGCCGGAGGCACATCACGCCGCGCTTGAGCTGACGCGGTCGATCGCGGTCGACGTGGAATATTGGCCGACCGCCGATCCGACGACGGTGACGGGCACGCGCGAGCAGATACTGGATGCCTATCGCGACGTAAGGGATCGGCTGAAGGCTAGAATTGCCCAGCGTTTCATCACGTGAACGTGCCAAGACACCTTTAAATAAGCTTGTTCACAAAGGCCCGATAATCATATAGGTTCCGCGTGAATTTCGGCCCGGGTGCCGAAATGAAATCCAGACCAAAGGAATAGAATGCCGAAGGAAGAAGTCCTCGAGTTTCCGGGTACTGTGACGGAATTGCTCCCGAACGCGATGTTTCGGGTCAAGCTCGAAAATGAACATGAAATCGTGGCTCATACGGCTGGCCGTATGCGCAAGAACCGCATTCGCGTTCTGACCGGCGACAAGGTTCTGGTCGAAATGACCCCCTACGACCTGACCAAGGGTCGTATAACCTACCGCTTCAAGTAGAACGGTTCCGTCGCATATCACAGACAGGATTGTGATGAGCACCATCCAGAAGCTTGTGCTCGCCTCGGGTTCGCCGCGCCGGATCGAGCTTCTGCAACAGGCGGGGCTGGAGCCCAGCCGGCTGTTGCCTACCGACACCGACGAGACGCCGAACAAGGCCGAACATCCGCGCTCGCTGGCGAAGCGACTGGCCAGGACGAAGGCTGAGAAAGCGCTCGAATCGCTGAAGGGCGAACAGCATTCCGACGGGGAATTCATCCTGGCGGCCGATACGGTGGTTGCTGTGGGACGCCGCATCCTGCCCAAGACGGAACTGGTCGACGAGGCGTCGAACTGTCTGAAGCTTCTGTCGGGTCGCTCGCACCGCGTCTACACGGGCATCTGCCTGATCACGCCGGCGGGCAAGCTGCGTCAGCGGCTGGTGGAAACAAGGGTCCGTTTCAAGCGGCTTGGCCGCGAGGAACTCGAAACCTATCTCGCGTCCGGAGAGTGGCGGGGCAAGGCAGGCGGCTATGCCATCCAGGGGCTTGCCGGCACTTTCGTGGTCAAGCTGGTCGGCTCCTATACCAATGTCGTCGGCCTGCCGCTTTATGAAACGGTCGGACTGCTCACGGCCGAAGGCTTCAAGGTTCACTTCAACTGGCTGTCGGGAGCGCACACATGAGCGATGCCGGCAAGGTCACGCCGCTGCGACCGAAACGGCCCTGCCCCGAATGCGGCCGTCCCGCCACGCGGGAAGCCTATCCCTTCTGCTCGACGCGCTGCAAGGAAGTCGATCTCAATCGCTGGCTATCGGGCAGCTACGCCATTCCGGTGCGCGACGACGAAGACGAGACCGACGAAAAACCCACCGAATAGTACCGGCCATGGACCATGGCCCGGAACTTCGGCCACGGCTTGCGAATTATCCGAACTGCACATGGCAAGGACAAGCCCGTGCTGGATTTCGCCGAGGCCCGGAGCCGAATGGTCGACCGGCAGATTGCCGGAAGGGGTGTGCGCGACCTTAACGTGCTGCGTGCCATGGGGACAGTGCCCCGCGAAGAGTTCGTCGCCGACAACGTTCGCGAATATGCATATCACGATATGCCGCTTTCGATCGGTAACGGCCAGACCATCTCGCAGCCCTATGTCGTTGCCCTGATGACGGAACTTGCCAGGCTTCAACCGGAGGACCGGGTGCTGGATATCGGCACCGGGTCGGGCTACGCGGCCGCCATACTGGCCGAGATCGTGGCGCGCGTGTTCTCGATCGAACGCCTGGCGTCGCTTGCTGACCTTGCCCGCGAGCGGCTTGCCTGGCTGGGTTACGACAATATCGAGGTTCGCACGGGCGACGGCAGCCTTGGCTGGCCGGAAGAAGCACCCTTCGATGCGATCATCGCTGCCGCCGGCGGTTTCGAGGTGCCCGGGGCCTTGAAACAGCAACTGGTTGAAGGCGGGCGCCTGGTGATGCCGGTCGGCCCACAAGTGCGCGCCCAGCACCTTGTCAGGCTGGTGCGTCGCAGCGGCGACAATTTCGACGAAGAAGATTTCGGCGGCGTCTGGTTCGTTCCGCTGATCGGCGCGCAGGGCTGGTCGAAGGACGAACGAATCGGCGGCAGGACCAGGACCTGACGCGGAACACCCTCTATTCCGCCGCCTCACGCAATGGGATCAACCGTCGCTCAACCTCCTGGAGGTGCAGCCGCATGGCGGCGGCCGCGCCGCCAAGATCGCGGTCCTCGATCGCGTCGACGATGCGGTCGTGATCAGCAAAACTGTGATGGTCGGCCGGCGGGCAAGCACCATCGGAGCGAAGCCTGCCCCACACCACGGCGCGCCTGATCGCATTCAGCACATCGAACAGGCCCAGCAGCACCGTATTGCGGCTCGCCTGGGCAATCTGGCGATGAAGCAGATTGTCCAGGTTCTCATATTGCCGCCAAGTGGTGGCCTGCCTGGTCTGCGCCAGCGACTGGCGCATCGCGGCAATGTCGTCGAGGGTGGCGTGAAGGGCGGCCTCGCGGGCAATCTCCGGCTCAACAATCAGGCGTGCGCGCATGACGTCCGAGGGGTTGGTTCGGCCAGCAATGTCAGCGATCGCCACCGTCTCCTCGACAGGGCCGCTGCCGATGAACGTGCCCTTGCCGACATGCCGCCAGATGCGGCCGTCCTTCTCAAGCACGGCAAGCGCCTTGCGCAGATCGCCACGCGACACGCCAAGGCTCTCGCATAGCTCGCGTTCCGGCGGCAGGCGGCTGTCGGCCGGCAGATTGAGCTGCGCCAGATAGGCCTGTAGCTGCACGAGCGCCGCATGCCCGCCATTTCCATCAATATCCACCGGTTTAACCAATTTATATGCCTCGTTATCAGCGCCGGTCATAATCCCAATGAAGGCATGGGTCAACACGCTCAAAGCCGGCGACTACAAGGGAGAAATACCTTGACCAATACCGGCAGCAGGTCTAACCAATCTTATATTGGTTATAGACCTGGGGAGGAAGCATCAATGTTCAGCATTTCCAGACGAACAATGCTGGCCGGCGTCTTCGCCGCCATCTTGGCAAGCAGCGCATCGCTTCCGGCGGCTGAGGCAGGCGACATGCGCATCGCCTTCGGTGATCTGCCCGGCATCGAATCGATCCAGACCCTTGCAGCCATCGAGCGCGCCAAGGAGCGCGGCGTGAATATCGAACTGATCATCCTCAACGATGAGGATTTGGCCGCTCAGGCCATCGTCGGCGGCCAGGCTGATGTCGGTATCGGCGCCCCTTATACGCTGATCCAGAAGGCCGGCGTGCCGATCCGCCTGTTTGCGCAGATTTCGACCCTGCGCTTCTTCCCCGTGGTCAACAGCGAATCCTACAAGAACTGGAAAGACCTGGACGGCCAGGAAATCGCCGTACAGGCGCGCGGCTCCGGCACCGAGGCGGTGATGCTGCTGATGGCCAAGAACAATGGCATCAAATACGGCAATATCAGCTATGTTCCCGGCTCCGAAGTGCGCCGCAATGCGCTGCTTCAGGGAACCATCAAGGCAACGATCGTCGATGCGGCTAACCGCCGGGCGCTGGAAGCCGAAGCGCCGGGCAAGTTCATCGTGCTTCCGGTCGAAGATCTCAGCGCCACCGATGAGGGCCTGTTCGCCACCGCCGACTACCTGAAAGACGGCGCGGCGGACGTCGACATCCTCGTCGAGGAGATGATCAGCACGGCGCGGGAAATCACCGAAAATCCTGCTGTCGCGGTCGAATACCGTAACAAATACAAGCTGCTGCCTGATCTCGGCGCTGATGCCGACAAGGAGATCGCCGAATACTACAAGGAAACGGCAGAGGCCGGCAGCCTGCCGCTGAATGGCGGCGGCGCGGAAGCTGCCCGCGACGATTTCGCCTTTTTCACCCTTTCGGGACAGATCGAGGGCGATCCCGCATCGCTCAAAGTCGAAGACTTCTGGGACACAAGCGCCCTTGACCGCGCCGTGGCCAAGCTCGGCAAGAAATAGGCGCCTCAGACATGGCCTGGAGCCTCGGCAATCAAACCAGCACTTCCCTGCCGCTCGGCAATGCTTCGCGGCGAGCGGCAATCGGAGGGCTGATAGAGAAGCCGATCGTCACCAGGCTGCTGTCGATCGCTCTTTTCGCCATCGCCTGGGAGATTGCCGGCCGCATCCCGGTCAGCTTCGCCTTCCCGACATTCTCCGACACGCTGGCCGCCTTTCTCAGGCTGATGGCTGATGGCAGCCTGCCCACGGCCTATGTGTCGACGCTGCAGCCGCTTGTGCTCGGGGTGGTCCTCTCCGCCTTCATCGGGGTCGGCGTCGGCACGCTATGCGGGCTGTGGCGCCCGGGCGAATGGCTGGTCATTCCGGTTTTCATCGTGTTGCAGGCCGCGCCGGTCGCGGCCTTCATTCCGCTGGTCACCTTCGTCTACGGCATCGGTTTGACCGCCAAGACGCTCGCCGTGATGATCCTCGCTTTGCCGATCATTGTGCTCAACACCTACAAGGCGGTGCGCAATGCCAATCCTTCGCTGCTTTTGATGTGCCGTTCGTTTCTGGGCTCACGGCGGCAGGAGATCGCCAAGATCGTCCTGCCGGATGCGAGCCCCGTCATCTTCGCCGGCCTTCGTCTCGGCGTGGCGGGCGGCTTCGTCGGCGTCGTGCTGGCCGAACTGCTGATTACGCCCACCGGCATCGGCGACCTCATCACCTTCCATCGCTCGCGCGCCGACTATGCCGAGATGTACGCAACAATCGCCTCGATCATCGCTCTGTCCACGCTGACGCTGGTTGTCTTGCAGTGGCTCGAGACGCGCATTTTCAGGCCAGAAGCGAGAGGTGCATGATGCGCGCCGCAGCCCTACGAAAGGACTCCTTGCACATGCCGCAAACCGTCGATTCGATCGTCTCGGTGCGCGGCGTCTCCAAGACCTACGGTGATGTCGAGGCATTGCGCAGCATCGATCTCGACTTTCCGCGCGGCAAGCTCACCAGCCTTCTCGGCCCGAGCGGCTGCGGCAAGACCACCCTGCTCAAGATCATCGCCGGCCTCATCGAGGCGAACGACGGAACCATTACCGTCGACGGCAAACCCGTGCTCGGACCAGGCCCGGAACGCGCCTTCGTGTTCCAGGACTTCGCACTCCTGCCCTGGGCGACGGTGCTGCGCAACGTCGCGTTCGGCCTCGAGCTTCGTGGAGCGGCCAAGGCCGAGCGCGAGGAGATCGCCCGCCGCTATGTGGCGGAAGTCGGCCTCGGCGGCTTCGAGGACAAGTACCCGCATGAGCTTTCCGGCGGCATGCGCCAGCGTGTGGGGCTCGCTCGCGCGCTGGCCGTGGATGCCGAGGTCCTGCTTCTCGACGAGCCGTTCTCGGCAGTCGACGAGCAAAACCGCCGCAAATTCCAGGAAGACCTGATCCGGCTGCGCACCAACCAGAAGAAGACCTTCATCTTCGTCACCCATTCCATCGAGGAGGCGGTATACATCTCCGACCGAATCGTCCTGCTTTCACCGCGCCCCGGCCGCGTTTCGCAGATCATCGAGCCGGCGATCGACCGCTCCGGCGATCCGGACCAGATCCATCGCGACCGGCACTATCTCGATACCGTCGAGGAAATCTGGCAGGGGCTGAAGCAATATGTGGATTGAGCAGGAGGCGCGGCCATGACCCTGTTCGGCTACCGCATTCCGATGATGGCCTCGTTGCTGGTGTGGTGCGTGTTGTGGGAGATCGTCGGGCGCCTCGACCTGGTCTTCCTGCTGCCGCCCTTCTCGGACGTGATCGTCGCGGCGATCGATCTCGTGCAGCAGCCAAGCTGGCAGTCAGCCACGGTGACGACACTGAGGGCTTTCGTCCTCGGCATGACGCTCGCCATCGCCGCCGGCGTCCCGCTCGGCATATTGATGGGCCGGGTGAAGATCGCCGACGACCTGCTCGGCATGTGGGTCAATATCTTTTCCAGCGCGCCGCTCTCGGCGCTGGTGCCGGTGCTGATGATCCTGTTCGGCTTCGGCGAAAGAACCATCGTCGCGGCAGTCTTCCTGTTTGCCGTGTGGATCATCGTTCTCGACACCCGCGCCGGTGTGCGCCACATAGCCCCCTCGCTGATCGAGATGGCGCGCTCCTACGGCGCTTCGCGTGTGGCGCTCTACGGCAAGATCATCATCTGGGCGGCGCTGCCCGAAATTCTGGCCGGCATTCGGCTAGGGCTGATCCGCGGGGTCAAGGGCGTCGTCATCGGACAATTGCTGGTGTCGATTGTCGGCTACGGTGCGCTTTTCGAGACGTTCTCGCGGAATTTCCGCATGACCCAGTTCTGGGCGCTGACAATCATTCTTTTCGGCTTTGCGCTGCTGGTCGCCGAACTGATCGAACGGGCGGAAGCCAAGGTGGATTATTACGCAGGAGTGAGAGGATGAATTTGCAAGACGCGGCGACCAATTATGTTTTCGATCCGGGGCCGCGAGTGGCCCTGCCGGTGGCCGGTACGGACCTGCTCTTTCCGGTGCACCGCATCTATTGCGTCGGCCGCAACTATGCCGCCCATGCTGTGGAGATGGGGCATGATCCGAATAAGGAACCGCCCTTCTTCTTCCAGAAGAATCCGGACAATCTGGTCGTCGGCGGCGAATTCCCTTACCCGCCAATGTCGAGCGACGTCCACCATGAGATCGAAATGGTGGTGGCGCTGAAGAGCGGCGGCGACAGTATCGCGATCGAAAGAGCCCTCGATTGCGTGTTCGGCTATGGTGTCGGGCTCGACATGACGCGCCGCGACCTGCAGGGCAAGGCCAAGGAAATGGGCCGCCCCTGGGAAGTCGGCAAGGCATTCGAAGCTTCGGCCCCCTGTTCGCCGCTGGTTCCGGCCAGCCACATCGGCCATCCAGCCGAGGGTGCGATCTGGCTGGACGTTAATGGTGCGCGCAGGCAGACTGGCGACCTCAACCAGCTGATCTGGAAGGTGCCGGAAATGATCTCCTATCTTTCAAGCCTGTTCACGCTCGCCGCCGGCGACATCATCATGTCGGGCACGCCGGCCGGCGTCGGCGCAGTCAATCGCGGCGACGTGCTGCACGGCCATATCGATGGCGTGGGCGAGCTGGAGGTCCGCGTTGTCTGAAAAGTCATCGGGCATCGACCGCATCGTCGCCGGTGCACATGACGCGCCGGCGATTTCCGCCCCCGATCGCACGACGCTAACCCATGGCGGGCTGCGCCGGCAGATCGACGAGGCAGCGAGGCAGCTCAATGCGCTCGGCATCGGCCGTGGCGATCGCGTCGCCATTGTGCTGCCCAACGGGCCGGAAATGGCAACCGCCTTCCTCTCGGTTGCCGCTACCGCGACAACGGCGCCGCTCAACCCCGCCTACCGCGCCGAAGAGCTGCAATTCTACCTGAGCGACATCGGTGCCAAGGCGATCCTGGTCGGCGAAGACGAAGCCGGCCCGGCCGTGACGGTTGCCGAGCAATTGGGCATTGGTATCTTGCGGCTGATTGCCGATCATCAGGCGCCGGCCGGCAGCTTCCGCATATCCGGCGCGCCGGTCGGCGAACCGGCCGCGCAAGGCCTAGCCGAGGCGGATGACATCGCGCTGCTGCTTCATACGTCGGGAACCACGTCGCGGCCCAAGCTGGTGCCACTGCGCCACGCCAATCTTGCGGCTTCCGCGCGCAATATCGGCGCGACGCTGAAGCTGTCGGAGGCCGACCGCTGCCTCAACATCATGCCGCTGTTCCATATTCACGGGCTGATGGCGGCGGTGTTGTCGTCGCTTGCCGCCGGGGGCAGTGTCTATTGCACGCCAGGCTTCAACGCGCTGCGCTTCTTCCAATGGCTCTCCGACGCCCGGCCGAGCTGGTACACGGCGGTGCCGACCATGCACCAGGCGATCCTGGCGCGCGCGGAGCGCAATTCGGAGGCCGTCGCGGATGCGGCGTTGCGCTTCATCCGCTCTTCGTCAGCCTCGCTGCCGCCGCAGGTGATGGCCGAATTGGAGGCGACGTTCCGCTGTCCGGTGATCGAATCCTACGGCATGACCGAGGCCGCGCACCAGATGACGTCCAACCGCCTACCGCCCGGCGCGCGCAAGGCAGGCAGCGTCGGCGTCGCCTCCGGACCGGAGGTCGCAATCATGGCGGCGGACGGACGCCTGCTGCCGGCCGGCGAGATCGGCGAGGTCGTCATTCGCGGCGAAAATGTCACCGCCGGCTACGAGAACAATCTGCAGGCCAATGAGAGCGCGTTCGCCCATGGCTGGTTCCACACCGGCGACCAAGGCCGGATGGACGCCGATGGCTATCTGCGGGTTACCGGTCGGCTCAAGGAGATCATCAATCGAGGCGGCGAGAAGATTTCGCCGCTCGAAGTCGACGAGGCCCTGATGGATCACCCGGCGGTGGCTCAAGTCGTCACCTTCGCCATGCCGCATGACAAACTTGGCGAGGACGTCGCCGCGGCGATTGTGCTGCGTGAGGGTATTTCGGCTACGGAAGTCGAGATCCGCGACTTCGCCGCCGGCAAGCTTGCCGATTTCAAGGTGCCGCGCCGGGTCGTGATCCTCGATGAAATTCCCAAGGGCGCGACCGGCAAGCTGCAGCGCATCGGCCTTGCAGCAAAACTTGGCCTCGGCTGATGCGGATTGCGATCTTTGGAGCAGGCGCGATCGGCGGCTATCTTGCTGCCAGGCTGGCGGGCGCTGGACGCGTCGACCTGTCGATCGTCGCACGCGGCGAACATCTGGCTGCCATTCACGAGACCGGGCTTCGCTTGATCGAAGCGGGCCGCGAAAGCGCGTACAAAGTGCGCGCCACCGCCGACCCGTCGGAACTCGGCGTGCAGGACTATGTGGTCCTTTCCCTGAAAGCCCATTCTGTCGCCGGCATACTCGACCAGATCGCGCCGCTGATCGGCGAACATACCGCCGTGGTGACGATGCAGAACGGCGTGCCATGGTGGTATTTTCAGGGACTGGCGGGGCCGTTTGAGGGTACGCGCCTCGCCTCCGTCGATCCCGGCGGGATCATCTGGGACCGGATCGGACCGCAGCGGGTGATCGGCGCCGTCGTCTATCCGGCCGCTGAGGTTGAGGCGCCGGGCGTCATTCGCCACCTCGACGGCACCCGTTTCTCGCTCGGCGAACCTTCCGGCGCAAAGAGCGAGCGGGTGCTGCGGCTTGCCGAAGAACTGATTGCCGCCGGCCTGCAGGCGCCGGTGCGCGAGGATATCCGCAGCGAAATCTGGGTGAAGCTGTGGGGCAACCTCTCCTTCAACCCGATTTCGGCGCTGACCGGCAGCACGCTGGAGCAAATCGTCGCCGACGAAGGCACCCGCGCCGTGGCACGCGCGATGATGCTGGAGGCGCAGGCGATCGGTGAAGCGCTCGGCGTCAAATTCCTCGTAAGTGTAGATCGCCGCATCAAGGGCGCCGGTGATGTCGGCGCGCACAAGACCTCGATGCTCCAGGACCTGGAGCGCGGCCGCCCGATGGAAATCGACGCATTGGTGACGGCGGTTCAGGAACTCGGCCGCCTCACCAGCCAGCCGACACCTACTATCGACACGGTGCTTGCACTCGTGCGCCGCCTCGCCATCGAGCGCGGCTGCTACACCGGCTGATCCGCCCCAAACCGCCGGCCGTTTAAAACGCTCCAGGAATTCCTATATGAGAGTTGTATATAGGAGTATTTTTTGATGCTTGCCAGATCACCAGAAAATCAGCGCGAAGATAAGAACGAACGCGCCGACAGAATTTCGCGCGAATATATCTCTGCCGAAAGGCGGGCAAGAGAGAAAAAGACAGCCCGCCTGCGCGCGCTGCGCCTGGCTCAAGAGGCGAACCCAGCCGAATAGCTGCGAACGCGCCGGCCTTGCGTCGGCGCTTTATTATTTCCCTTCAGACGCCGATCGGCATATGTTCGGCCGACCGCGTGACGGCGCGTGGAGCGGTGATTTCCTTCCACTTTGAGAGCGCCTGATTGACGGCCGGGAACGGCGGACGCTTGACGAACTTGCCGCGACCCGGCTGTGGCTGGTCGTTCTGGCCATCCGACCAGACGATGTCGCCGCGCGACAACGTATAGCGCGGCAGGCCGCTGACCTTGATGCCTTCGAAGACATTGTAGTCGATGATCGACTTCTGGTTAGCCGCCGAGATCGTCTTTGAGAGCTTCGGGTCCCAAACGACGAGATCGGCGTCCGAACCCGGCAGGATTGCACCTTTCTGCGGATAGATGTTGAGAATCTGCGCGATATTGGTCGAGGTCACCGCGACGAATTCGTTCATGGTCAGACGGCCGGTTTCGACACCTCGCGTCCAAAGCACCGGCATCCGGTCTTCAAGCCCGCCGGTGCCGTTGGGGATCTTGCGGAAATCCTTGAGACCGAGCGTCTTCTGCTCGCTGGTGAAGGCGGCATGGTCCGTCGCCACCACCTGCAGCGAGCCTGCGGCCAGACCTGCCCAGAGACTGTCCTGGTGCCGCTTGTCGCGGAAGGGCGGCGACATCACCCGGCGTGCGGCATGCATCCAATCGCGATTGAGATATTCGCTTTCGTCGAGCGTCAGATGCTGGATCAGCGGCTCGCCATAGACGCGCATGCCCTTCTGCCGCGCCCGTCTGATGGCTTCGTGCGCCTGCTCGCACGAGGTGTGCACGATGTAGACGGGCACGCCGGCGGAGTCGGCGATCATGATTGCGCGGTTGGTCGCCTCGCCCTCGACCTCGGGCGGGCGCGAAAATGCATGCGCCTCCGGCCCGGTGGCGCCCTCGTTCATGTACTTCTCTTGCAAGGCGGCGACGATGTCACCGTTCTCGGCATGAACAAGCGGCAGCGCCCCAAGTGCTGCGCAGCGCTGAAAGGACGCGAACATTTCGTCGTCGTTCACCATCAGCGCGCCCTTATAGGCCATGAAATGCTTGAAGGTGTTGATGCCCCGCTCAACCACCTTGGCCATGTCCGAGAACACCTGCTCGGACCAGCTTGTGACACACATATGGTAGGAATAGTCCGAGGAAGCCTGCCGCGTCGCCCGCCCCTCCCACTCCTCAAGTGCGGCGAGCATTCCGTTTGGCCCCGGAATGACGAAATCAACCACGGTCGTGGTGCCACCCGAAAGCGCTGCGAAAGTGCCGCTCTCCCAGGTTTCGGCGGCCGTGGTGCCCATGAAGGGCATTTCGAGATGGGTATGCGGGTCGATGCCGCCGGGCATGACGTAGGCGCCCGCAGCGTCGACCACCGTATCTGCGGAAAGATTCTTGCCGATCGCCGCGATCATCTCACCCTCAATGAGAATATCGGCTTCATAAGTTCTGTCGGCCGCAACGATGGTACCGCCCTTGATGACTTTCGACATGACGATCTCCTTCCCCTGATCTTCAATGCGAAGCGCCTGCAATTGCCCGTCGCCGCGCAATTCATTGGCCACCTTAATCGCTTTCTGCGCCAACAGAACAACATTCTCGCGCGCGCCGCGTGGCGCCGCAAGCGTCGAAGAGATCGGAGGTCTTCAGGCGCCGCGTGCGGAGTTCCTGCGCGTTAGGCTGCGCTCCCACGAAAGCGCATCACCAACAATGGCATCGAGATCGTCATGCGCCGGCGTCCAGCCAAGCTCGCGGCGCGCGAGCTCCGAATTGGCGATAACGGCAGCGGCATCGCCCGCGCGCCTGCCGCCGACCGTCACTTCGAACTCGGCACCATAGACACGCCGTACGCTGTCGATCACTTCGAGCACGGAATAGCCGTGGCTGTAGCCGCAATTGGCGACGAGGCTATCACCGCCGTCGCGCAGGCGGTGCAAGGCAAGGCGATGCGCAGCGACAAGATCGCTGACATGGATATAGTCCCGCACGCAGGTTCCGTCCGGCGTCGGATAGTCGGTTCCATAGACTTGCATTGCGGCCCGTTTGCCGAGCGCCGTTTCGCAGGCGACCTTGATCAGATGGGTGGCGCCCGGCGTCGACTGGCCGGTGCGGCCCTTTGGGTCGGCTCCCGCGACATTGAAATAACGAAGGACGGTATAGCGAAGATCGTGTGCTCGTGCCGCGTCGCGCAACATCCATTCGCTCATCAGCTTGGAGACGCCATAAGGCGATTCGGGCGCAAGGCGCGCATCTTCGCCCACCGGCTCCAGCCCGGCCGCGCCATAGACCGCAGCGGTCGACGAGAAGATGAAATTGCGCACATTTTCCTGCACCGCGGTCTCGATCAGTGAGCGGGTCTTGCAGGTGTTGTTCTCGTAGTAGCCAAGGGGGTCGGCCACCGATTCCGGCACGACGATGGAACCGGCAAAGTGAATGATCGCGTCGACCGCATGCGCGCGGATCACCTCTTTCACCAGTTTCACATCCGCTATATCGCCGCGCACGAATTCGGCTTCGGGAGCCACCGCCCATTCGAACCCGGTCGAGAGTCGGTCGACGACGACGACCTGTTCGCCGGCGTCCAGCAATTCCCACACCATATGGCTGCCGATATAGCCTGCCCCGCCGGTCACCAGAACTGTCATGGAAACTCCTCAAAAAGTCCCAGCTAGGAATGCAATATGTCGAAATTCCGCGCAAAAACCATCCGTTGCCTCCGCCACATGCGAGTTTCGACGAAGGTTGGCGTGGCATTTTGACCTTAATCATGGCATGGACTGATGACGGCCCCGAGATTATGGTTTGCTGCAAATTCGGGAAGGCACGATGAACTATCAGCGATTTTTCGAAGACGCCATCAACCAGCTTCACGCCGAACGGCGATATCGCGTCTTCGCCAATCTGGAACGGATCGTCGGGGCGTTTCCCCGTGCGCTGTGGCATTCCCACAATGGCACCCAGGAGATCACTGTCTGGTGCTCCAACGACTATCTGGGGATGGGCCAGCATCCGGATGTCGTTGCCGCCTTCCAGAAAACGGCGGGCACAATGGGCTCCGGAGCCGGCGGAACGCGCAACATCTCCGGCACCAACTCCCCGCTGGTCGATCTCGAACATGAACTTGCCGACCTCCACGGCAAGGAATCGGCGCTGGTATTCACCTCCGGCTTCATCTCCAACGAAGCTTCGATTTCCACCATCGCGCGGCTGTTGCCAAACTGCCTGATCCTTTCGGACGAGCTCAACCACGCTTCGATGATCGAGGGCGTCCGTCGCTCAGGCGCGGAAAAGAAAATCTTCCGCCACAACGACGTCGCTCATCTCGAAAGCCTGTTGCAGGCGGCAGGCCGCGAGCGTGCCAAGCTGATCGTTTTCGAATCCGTATATTCGATGGACGGCGACATCGCGCCGATCGCCCAGATCGCCGATCTGGCGAAAAAATACAACGCGATGACCTATATCGACGAGGTCCATGCGGTCGGCATGTATGGGCAGCGCGGCGGCGGCATCACCGAGCGCGAAGGCCTCGCTGACCGGATCGACATCATCGAGGGCACGCTGGCCAAGGCGTTCGGCACGCTGGGCGGCTATATTTCCGGTCCGAGCGCGGTCATCGACGCGGTGCGCTCCTATGCGCCGGGCTTCATCTTCACCACGGCCCTGCCTCCGGCGCTTGCCGCGGCTGCCGCCACCGCCATCCGTCACCTCAAGACCTCGCAGGTCGAACGCGACGGGCAGAAACGGCAGGCAGCACGCACGAAAGAGGTACTTTCGGCGGCGCGACTGCCCGTCATGCCGTCTGAAACGCACATCGTGCCGATCCTGGTCGGCAATCCGGAACTGTGCAAGATGGCGACCGACCGCCTGCTCGGCGTCCATGGCATCTACATCCAGCCGATCAACTATCCGACCGTGCCGCGCGGCACCGAACGCCTGCGCATCACGCCGACGCCGTTCCATACGGACGAACTGATCGACACGCTCAGGGACGCGCTTGTCGAGACATGGGACGCGCTCGGCATTCCCTACGACACCGGCGACAAGCCGATGGTCGCCGAGAGCGACAGGATCGTGCCGCTTCTGGTTCCGCAATCGGGCGGCTGACGCCCGGTTCGTCCAATCCTGCTCAGCGGCTGCTTATCCAAGCGGCAAGGCGTGACGCCGCCTCCTCGACCTGATCGAGACGCCTGTGGAAGCACAGCCTGAAACAGGCTTCGCCACCGTCTCCGAATGCAGTGCCGGGCGCAAGGCCGACATTGGCCTTGTCGACGATCTCGAATGCGGCGCCGTATGAATCGGTTACGCCGTCGACGGAGAAGAACAGGTAGAAGGCACCCTGCGGCACGTCGATCCGCGCCCGCCCAGTCTGATTGAGAATACCGCAGACGATGTCGCGCGCTTGCTGCGCCCGTTCGATTTGCGAAGCCAGGAAAGCATCGCCATGATCGAGCGCCGCGACGCCGCCGCGCTGCATGAACTGCGCCACGCCCGATGTCGAATACTGGATCAAGTTCTCGAAGGTTTGCTGCAGCGACGGGTGCACGCGCAGCCAGCCCATGCGCCAGCCGGTCATAGCCCAGTTCTTCGAGAATGTGTTGACGAACAGGATGCGGTCCTCATCGTCCATGATGTCCATGAAGGACGGTGCGCGACCGCCGCCGCCGTAATAAAACAACGAATAGATCTCGTCGGCGATGATCCAGAGGCCATGCTTGCGCGACAGGTCGAGCACGGCTTTCAGCGTGTCAAGGTCGGCAGTCCAACCTGTGGGATTGGACGGGCTGTTGAAGAAAATGGCGCGGGTGCGCGGCGTCACCGCGGCTTCCAGCTTGGCTATATCGCAGGACCAGCCATTGTCCGACCGGTCGAGCTGTACGGCGACCGGCCTTACGCCGGCAATACCGGCGGCTCCGGCAAAGTTCGGCCAGGCTGGCGTCAGATAGATCGCCTCGTCGCCCGCGCCCGCGGTCGCATCAAGCGCCAGTTGGATCGCCTGCATGCCGCCGCCGGTGACCAGGAATTCATCGCTGGCGAAATGCCTGCCGAAATGGCGCATATGATAGCGCGCCAGCGCCTCGCGCAGCTCAGGTAGGCCACGCTGCCAGGTATAGAAAGTCTCGCCCGCCGCCAGACCATGCACGGCCGCCTCCGAGATGAAGGACGGGGTCGGCAGGTCGCCTTCGCCCACCCAGAGCGGGATCAGCCCTTCGCGTCCGCGCCCATAGTTGGCGAGCGCGACAATGCCGCTTTCCGGCGCGAGACGGGCCTCGTTTCGAAGGCTTTCGACAAGTGGCATGGCAAACCCCGTGAGTGATACGACTGCTATCGGTTTCGGTGCCCTTCGAAAACTGAAAAGGCCCCGCCACGGAAGGGCCAGGGCCTGAAAAGTCTTGACCGCTCCCGCCGATATTTCGGCCGGAGCTTGCCGCTATCCGCAACTATCGCTTGGCCAGCAGATCGCGGATTTCGGTCAGCAGCGCGATATCGGCCGGAGGCGCCGCCGGCTCGACCGGCTTCTCGGCGACCAAGCGGCGGCGCATATTGTTGACCGCCTTGACCATCAGAAAAATGATAAAGGCAAGGATGAGGAAATTCAGGACGACGGTCACGAAGCTGCCATAGGCGAACACCGCGCCCTGCGCCTTCGCCGCGTCGAGCGACGGTGCGGTCACGGCCGAGGACAGCGGATAAAAATAGTTGTTGAAATCGAGCCCGCCAAAAATGGCTCCGACAATCGGCATGATGATGTCGTTGACCATGGAATCGACGATTTTGCCGAAAGCAGCGCCGATAATGACGGCGACCGCCAGATCCATAACATTGCCCTTTGAAATGAATTCCTGGAATTCCTTTAACACTGCATCCTCCTTGAATCGTCGGCCGCGCGATGTTCGTCCGCCTCTCTCGCGCCGGTCCGAATGCGATCATAACAAAAACTTCAGATTGCAAAACGCACAAATTTCGCGCGCTGCTTGATAGAAACAGCTAAATTAGCGCCCCGCACAGGCGCCGAAACGACGGGCGCTCAGGTCCGGCTCGGGTCCGAGGGCTTCGCTTCGGGCGCCTTGTCCTCCTGTTCGAGGTCCTTGGCAATGCCCATGAAACGGCGCAGAAAACGTTCCATATAGCCCATCGTCTTCTCGAACTCCTCCTCGGTGGGCAATGTGGATTTCGGCGTGACGCCGACCGCACTTTCGAGCTTTGCTATACGCTCCTCCAGCGCCTTTACCGTAGCCTGCAGTTGATCCGTCTCGTCCTGATAGGCCGAGCGTTCGTCAGCCGCCAGCTTGCAGACCAGCTGACCGGCTCGCTCCTCACAGATCGCCATTTCCCCGGTCTGCGTGTCCATGCGGACATAGCCGTCTTCAGTTTTCTCGAGCTGGTACCGTTCGGTTTGTGCCGAGGCGACGGTAGCGGCCATAAGCAAAAGGAGAACCGTTGGAGCGGTGATGGCAAGGAGACGCATGAAAACCTCCTATCAAGCTGTTGTTTCAAATCTGTCCTTCGTTTGCGCCCGAAATAGGGAGATGGCGGTCGTTCACGTCTTTTCCCGCCCGCGCTTTCGCATTATAGGGCGCGTATGCGACAGACCATTTACAAGATATGCCCGCAGGCGCTGTGGCGCGAGGCAGAAGATTCCGGGGTGTTTTCAGGCGCGCCGGTCGATCTTGCCGACGGCTTCATCCATTTTTCGACCGCCGACCAGGTGGCGGAAACGGCGGCCAAGCACTTCGCCGGTCAAAACGGTCTGCTTTTGATCGCGGTCGATGACGCCAAGCTCGGCGAGCGGTTGAAATACGAAGTCTCCCGGGGCGGAGCGCTGTTTCCGCACCTCTACGGACCGCTCGAGCTGTCAGCCGTCGAATGGGTGAAACCATTGCCGCTCGGCGCCGATGGCGCGCATATTTTCCCGCCACTGACATGAGCCTGTTCAATCGGCTAGGCCGAAACCTCCTGTTCGCGCTCGACCCCGAAACGGCGCATGGCCTCTCGATCAAAGCGCTGAAATGCGGTGTGTTGCCTTCCGCCCCGGCACGCCACGACCAGCGCCTCGGCGTCAGGCTTTGCGGGCTCGATTTTCCCAATCCGCTCGGCATGGCTGCCGGCTACGACAAAAATGCCGAAGTGCCGGACGCGCTTTTGCAGCTTGGGTTCGGCTTTGCCGAAGTGGGCACCGTCACGCCGCTGCCGCAGCCCGGCAACCCCAAGCCGCGCATTTTCCGGCTTGCAGAGGATGAGGCGGTCATCAATCGTCTCGGCTTCAACAATGAAGGTCACGCGGCTTTCGGGCAGCGTCTGGTCGCTCGGTCCGGGCGGCCGGGGATTGTCGGCGTCAACATCGGGGCCAACAAGGATAGCGCCGATCGCATCGGCGACTACGAGCTAGGGGTGACGCGGTTTGCACGCTACGCCTCTTATCTCACCGTCAATATCTCGTCGCCCAATACGCCCGGCCTGCGCGACATGCAGGCGCGCGAGAGCCTTGCCGAGCTTTTGATCCGGGTCGTGGCGGCGCGCGATGCAGCGGTCGAAGGCCAGCCGAAAAAGACCCCTGTTTTTCTGAAGATAGCACCCGACCTTCACGAAGCCGATCTGGAAGACATCGCCGCCGAAGTCTCCGAAAAGCAGATCGAAGGCGTCATCGTCTCGAATACGACGATTGGACGGCCGAGGCTTGCCAGCACCGCGCATGCGGGCGAGAATGGAGGGCTTTCGGGCAAGCCGCTCTTCCAGCGTTCCACCGCCGTGCTTGCCCGTATGCGCAGGCTGCTTGGTCCGGAACGAGCGCTTATTGGGGTCGGCGGCGTCGATTCGGCCGAAACTGCGCTTGAGAAAATCCGAGCAGGTGCCGATCTGGTTCAGCTCTACACCGGAATGGTCTATGCTGGGCCCTCGCTGCCACGGCAGATCGTCGGCGACCTCAGCCGGCTTGCCGCGCAGGAAGGCGTTTCATCGCTCAGCGAACTGCGCGACACGCGACTTGCGCATTGGGCCGATCAAAAGCTGTAGTCAGGCAAATGTCCGGCCGACGCGCCGTGACATCGCCGCAGCCAAGCTTATTCCGCGCGCGATCAGGAAAATATGCAGCGCCGCCCACAGTCCGTGGTTGCCGAGATAATATCCGAGCAGCAGGAGCGAGGCGACGAAGATGGCAAATGAGAGGAGCATCATGTTGCGCATGTCGCGCGACCATGTCGCGCCGATGAAAACGCCGTCCATCTGAAAGGCCAGCACGCCGCTCACCGCCGTCAGCGCCGCCCAGGGCAGATAAAGGGCAGCCTGTGCCTGCACATCGCCTGACGTGGTGAGGACAGCGACGATCCGGTCGCCGAAAATCATGACCGCAGCGCTCGACACGCCGGCCACCACGAAACCCCACACTGACGTCAAGAGCACGGCCCGGGTGAAGGCCGGCTTGTAGCGGGCGCCGACCGCCCTGCCCGCCAACTGTTCGGCGGCCGTGGCAAAGCCGTCGAGGAAATAGCTGGTCACCATGAAGAAATGCATCAGCACGGCGTTGGCGGCGAGCGTCAGCGTGCCGAGTTGCGCGCCCTGGCGCGTGAACAGCGTGAAGGCACCCATCAGCACGAAAGAGCGGATCATGATGTCGCCATTGAGCGAGAGCAGGCGCCGCATCGCCGCCGTGTTGAATGCCTGCTGTCGCGACATGCGCGGCAGCCGCCTGAAGCGCCGCACGACGACCGCCAGACCGATCACTACGGCGACCACTTCGCCGCAGACCGTGCCCCATGCCACGCCTTCGATGCCCCAGCCGAGATGAAGGCCGAACCAGATGGAAAGCACGATGTTTACGCCGTTCAGCAGAAGCTGGAGCAGAAGCCCGCGGCCCGCTTCGCCGCGGCCAAGGAAATAGCCGAGCACCGCATAGTTGATGAGGGAGGCAGGCGCCGACAGCAGCCGAATGCGGATATAGGCATCCATGGCCTGGCTGACACGCGGCTCGGCATCCATGAACCATTCGCCGGCGGCGGCAATCAACGGCGCCAGCATGACGAGAACCAGGCCGGAAACAGCGGCGATGGCGAAGGCTCGCCAGAAGACGGCGCGTTCCTCGAGCGCATCGCCACGCCCGAATGCCTGAGCGACGAGGCCCGTCGTGCCGGAGCGCAGGAAATTGAAGCTGGTGAACACGACGTCGAAGACGATCGCGCCTGCCGCCAATCCGCCCAGCAGGGCTGCGTCGCCAAATCGCCCGACCACCGCCGTATCGACAAGGCCAAGCAGCGGCGTCGTCAGATAGGCCAGCGTCATCGGCAAAGCTATCGCCAAGATGTGGCGATTGGTGACCTCGAAAGCCTTTGAGGTCGACACCGTCGACGCTTGATCCACCGTGGCTCCCTGGCGACTGCGTTCAGCGGCGATAGCTGAAAAGCCTTAGAATGACGAATGCCGGAACGACGATCGCCGCGCCGAGCAGGAAATAGCCGACGAACCGATCAATGGCCCGGAAGCCCATATTCCACATCTGAAGAAAGAAATCGCGGACGCCATAAACCACGTCATAGGGCGACCAGCCGAAATAGCTCATGACGATGCCGACAAGAAACGAGATCACCGCAAGTTTGAGCACCACCCGGAACGGGCTGTCCCCGAGAAAGCGTGTAAGTCCGGACACCGACATTCTCCCGCGATTCGCTTGTTCGATAGCGTTGCGCGCACATACGCACTTGAAGGGCGCGCTTCAAGACGTTTGAACGCGCCTGATTCCCGTTGCCGTGACCTGCCGGGTCATGATATCCGTGCTGTCACGCGGGTATGATGTAATGGTAGCTTGTCAGCTTCCCAAGCTGATCGCGCGGGTTCGATTCCCGCTACCCGCTCCAGCCCTGCTTTCAAAGACTTGCGCCTGACTTTCTCAGCCTCGGAGTTTGCCCCAATGGCGAGCCGGGGGGCGCAACTGACTATGGTACCTTTTCACAGTGGACCGAGTGCCCTCTTAAACTTGACAGACACATTCATGATAACTACTCCGCCGTAACGTAACGTCATCACCCAGCTCCCCTGCCAGGCAAGACGACAACAAGCCTGTAAGGAGGAGATTGGAATGAAGGCACAGTTGTGGGCAACAGCGGGGATAGTTGCCCTTGCCAGCTCGTCTGCCGGTGCGCAGGACGCGACCACCGACGACAATGAAGTGACCGTTCTCGAGCAGTTGGTCGTGCTGGGCGCGCTGCGGACCCCGCAGCCGATCTCCTCGGTTCCGAATACCGTCACCATCATCGATCAGGAACAGCTCGATACCGAGCTTTCCATATCCGACGATCTCTCCACGGTGCTGGGCCATCTGGTGCCGAATTATTCGCCGAGCCGGCAGAAGCTTTCGAATTCCGGCGAGACGCTGCGGGGGCGTCCACCACTCTTCATGATCGACGGCGTGCCGCAAAGCACGCCTTTGCGCGATAGCAAGCGCGAGGCGCATACTATCGATCCGGACCTGCTGGAGCGCGTCGAAGTGATAAATGGCTCCAGCGCCGTCCAGGGCATGGGAGCGCTCGGCGGCATCATCAACCTGCACACCCGCAATATGGCGCAGTCCGAGGAATGGACGAGCCTTATCAAGACGCGGATGACGGCCTCGGGCGATTTCGAAAGCGATGGCTTCGGCTACAAGGGCGTGTTTCTGACCGGCCGCAAATGGGGCGATGCCGATCTGACCGTCGGCGGCACTCTGCAGACGCAGGGCCTCTATTTCGATGCGGCCGGCTTGCCGATCGGACTTGATCTCACCCAGGGCGATCTCGCCAATTCGACCAGTCGCGACCTGTTCTTCAAGGCCGGTTACGACTTCACGCCGGACCAGCGGCTGCAACTGATGGTCAATGATTATCGCTTGAGCGGCAAGGGCGACTATGCGGTGGTACCTGGCGATCGCGCCGCCGGAATACCGACGACAGTGCAACGCGGCGAACCTGAAGGGGACGCGCCTGAAAACGCCGTCACCACGGTCTCGCTCGACTATAATCACGACGCATTGTGGGACGGACAATTACGCGCCCAGGCGTTCTACCAGGATTTTGCCGCATTGTTCGGCGGCGGCATACTTCCATCCTTTCAGGATCCGGCCATCGCGCCCGTAGGCACGCTGCTCGACCAGTCACAAAATGAATCGCAGAAGCATGGTCTGAAGCTGAGCTACAGCCATGACGGGTTCAATATACCGGGTCTTACCGTCACCACCGGTCTCGATTATCTGGTCGACCAGACAAGCCAGGTTCTGGTTCATACGGACCGTGAATGGGTGCCGGAGACCACTTTCACCAACTGGGCGCCGTTCGTCCAGCTCAATCAGGCGCTGTTCGACGAGCGGCTGCAGCTCAGCGGCGGCCTTCGTTACGAGTCGGCGAGACTGAAGGTCGACGATTACACCACTATTGCCGGCGCCGGCGGCATCGCCGTCGAGGGCGGAACGCCAAAATTCGACGACGTACTGCCCAATGTCGGCGCGGTGTTCGATCTCGGTGCCAATTGGTCGGTCTACGGCTCCTATTCGAAGGGCTTCACCATGCCGGATATCGGCCGCGTGCTGCGGGCGGTGGACGCGCCTGGCCAGAACGTTGCCGATCTCCTCAACCTCGAACCGGTGATCGCGGACAACCGGGAAATCGGCGTTGATTACAATGGCGACCGGCTGAAGCTTCATGCCGCCTATTTCTGGTCCGACTCCGACCTCGGCATGCGTCTGGAAAATGTCGGCGGCATATTCGAGGTCCGCCGCGAGAGGACCGAACTGCAAGGCCTCGAACTGTCGGCCGCGTATGATCTCACCGACGAGTGGCGCTTAGGCGCCATGTATTCGCGGACCACCGGCCGGTTCGATTCCGATGGCGACGACGTGGTGGATACGGATCTGGGCGGCGTCAATGTCGCACCGGATCGGCTCAATATCTTTGCCGAGTGGAACACGCAGGATGCTCTGCCACTGCCGTTGTCTGCGCGCGTACAGCTCTCGCATTTCTTCGACCGGGACTTCACCGGCGATGCGGCGCCTGCCAATCAGAACTTCGACGGCTACACGCTTGTCGATCTGTCACTGGCTACGACGACGCCCGCCGGCGACTTTCTGCTGAGCGTCGAGAATCTGTTCAATGAACAGTACATCACCTACTACTCGCAGACGGCCACGACACGCGACGACCAATTCTTCGCCGGCCGTGGGCGGACCTTCGCTCTCACCTTCCAGAAGCAGTTTTAGGCGCTCCCATGCGGTTCGCCTCGGTGAAGCAGTTTTGCCGCGTCCTGCATCGCGTTCTCGGCCTGTCGGTGGGCCTATGGGCGGCAGCAATCGCGCTGAGCGGCAGCCTGCTGGTGTTCAGCCACGAAATCGATGCAGCGCTCAATCCGCATCTGTTGCGGGTTGAGGTGCATGCGCGAGCGTGGAATCCGGACGACGCCGTGGCGACTGTTCGACAGCAGTTTCCCCATGCGCCGCTCGTCTCCATGCGCTTGCCTCGAAGGGACGATGAAAGCCTGCTGTTCCGCATGGGTAAGGAGGGCTCCGAAGAAGTCTATTTGGACCCTTACACGTCGCGCGTGCTCGGCACGCGCGACGAGCATGACGGTCTGGTCGGGTTCCTTCGCAATTTTCATGTGCATCTTCTGGCTGGCGAAACCGGCGAAACGATCAGCGGCTACTTGGCACTGCTGCTGATCAGCATCGTGGCGACGGGCATCGCCCTGTGGTGGCCCAGGCGAGGACGGCTCGCCAACACCTTCAAGATCCGCTGGCGCCTGCCTATGCTGCCCAGAATGTACGATCTGCACCGGGTGGCAGGAGCCGCTTCCGCGCTCTTCCTGCTGGTTCCGGTGATTACCGGAACCATGCTGGTGTTTCATCAGGTCACAACTTCGTTCCTGATCACCAGCCTGGGCGGGCCGACATTGTCGCTGCCGGACAAGGTGACTATGCCGGCGGAGGCGTCTCGGGAGCCGGTTTCCGCCTGGCTCACCAGCGCACGGAATGCTCTACCCGGTGCCGAGCTTGTTTCGGTGAAGTTTCCGCAGACGGAGGCCGAGCCGGCTGTGGTTCGCATGCGATTTCCGACGAATACGCACCCTAACGGCCGCAGCTTTGTGGCGATCGACCCTTATACAAGCCAGGTGCTTCATGCGCATGACTGGCGGCAGATCGGCACGGGGCTCGGGATTTCGGACTACAAATATCCGCTCCATATCGGGACGGCCTTCAGCCTGCCCGGCCGACTTGCCGTTCTACTGATCGGAACAGTTCCCCTGCTGTTGCTGGCAACCGGCTGGTACATCTGGTGGCGCAAACGACAACCCGCAACCGGAAGCGTCATGCAAACCGGGCGCTTGCCGGCGCGTACCGGCCTGACTGGCAAACCGCCAGTCGCTGGCTCGCGCACGTCCTCGATCCGCCATCCCGCTTCCCTGCCGGAAGACTAGCGTCGTCTCGCGCCGCTTTGCCGTGCTGTCTCAGCCGGCGCGGAAATGCTTGGACAGTTTCAGGCCCTGCGCCTGATAATTGGAGCCGAGATCGCTGCCGTAGAGCGCCTTCGGGCGCGATGCCATGCGCTCATAGACCAGGCGGCCGACGATCTGACCATGTTCGAGAATGAACGGCACCTCGTGGCTGCGCACTTCGAGCACCGCGCGACTGCCGGTTCCGCCGGCCTTCGAGTGACCGAAACCGGGATCGAAGAAGCCTGCATAGTGAACGCGGAATTCGCCGACCAACGGATCGAAGGGCGTCATTTCGGCGGCGTATTCGGGCGGCACGTGCACCGCCTCGCGTGAAACAAGAATGTAGAATTCGTCCGGGTCCAGCACCAATTCGCCGGTGCCGCGACGATAGAGCGGCTCCCAGAAATCCTGCACGTCTTGCGCCGCGCGCTTGTCAACGTCCACCAGCCCGGTGTGATGCTTGCCGCGATAGCCGACCAGGCCATCGCCATTGCCCTGGAGGTCAATGGAAAGCGCGATGCCGCCGCCGGAAATGTTCGGCACGTCGGAGGCAACCAGCCGCTCGGCCTCATGCAGCGCGTGAAGCTCGGCCTCGCTCAAAAGCGCGTTGCCGACGCGGAAGCGGACCTGCGACAGGCGCGAGCCGGTGCGCACGATGATCGGGAAGGTGCGCGGGCTGACCTCGAGATAAAGCGGACCCGAATAGCCGGCCGGAATCTTGTCGAACTCCTGGCCGCGGTCGGTCATGACCCGGGTGAAAATGTCGAGGCGGCCGGTGGAACTTTTCGGGTTGGCGGAGGCCGAAACAGAAGCCGGCAGGTCGAGCCGTTCCAGAAGCGGCACGATATAGACGCAGCCGGTTTCCAGCACCGCACCATTGGCCAGGTCGATCTCGTGCAGCTTGAGCCGGTCGAGCTTTTCAGCGACACGGCAGTCCGGCCCCGGCAAAAAGCTGGCGCGCACCCGCCATGCCCTGTCGCCAAGCCTGAGGTCGAGGCTGGCAGGCTGGATCTGGTCCTTGTCGAGCGGCCGCGCCGAGGCGAGCCGGCCGGACTGGAACAGCGCGCCGATCTCCTGATCCGGAAGAATGCCCGACTTGTGCAATATCCGCTCCTGAAACAACTGACCGACGTTTAATGATACGCATCATTGACGCAAGCGGGCACCGGGTCTAAAGGCATTTTATCCCGTGGTGATTTGCCGGTCGGCTTGCAGCCACGTTAAACAAGTCGCTAAAGGGCCGCTTTTGGACCGGCACGCGACTTTTTGCGGCCGGTTTTTTTGTGTCTGGATCAGGGCGATGACAATCGAAAAGAAGCGCAATTGGAAACCCGCAACCCAACTTGTCCACACCGGAACGCTGCGTTCCGACTTCGGCGAGACCTCGGAAGCGATCTATCTGACGCAGGGCTATGTCTACGAAAGCGCCGAAGCCGCCGAAGCCCGCTTCAAGGGCGAACTGCCTGGCTTCATCTATTCGCGCTACGCCAACCCGACCGTCGACATGTTCGAAAAGCGCATGTGCGCGCTGGAGGGCGCGGAAGACGCCCGCGCCATGGCCTCCGGCATGGCGGCGGTGGCGGCCGCGGTGCTGTGCAGCCTGAAAGCCGGCGACCATATCGTGGCGGCGCGCGCGCTGTTCGGCTCTTGCCGCTGGGTGGTCGAGACGCTGGCGCCGCGATACGGCATCGAGGCCACGCTGGTGGACGGCACGAAGGTCGAAAACTGGGAAAAGGCGCTGCGGCCCAATACCAAGCTGTTCTTCCTCGAAAGCCCGACCAACCCGACATTGGAAGTGGTGGACATCGCGGCGGTTTCGGCACTCGCGAATTCGATCGGCGCGAAGGTGGTGGTCGACAACGTCTTCGCCACGCCGTTGCAGCAGAGGCCGCTGGAGCTTGGCGCGCATGTCGTTGTCTATTCGGCAACCAAGCACATCGACGGACAGGGTCGGTGCCTCGGCGGCATCGTGCTCTCCGACAAGAAGTGGATCGACGAGAACCTCCACGACTATTTCCGCCACACCGGTCCGAGCCTTTCGCCGTTCAACGCCTGGACACTGCTGAAGGGACTTGAAACGCTGCCACTCAGGGTACGCCAGCAGACGGAAAACGCCGCCAAAGTGGCGGATTTCCTGGCCGAGCGGCCGGAGATCACCCGGGTGATTTATCCGGGCCGCCCCGACCATCCGCAAGCCGATATCGTCAAGAAGCAGATGTCGGGCGGCTCGACGCTGATCTGCCTCGACGTCAAGGGCGGCAAGAAGGCGGCCTTCGCGTTCCAGAACGCGCTCGACATCTTCCTCATCACCAACAATCTCGGCGATTCAAAGAGCCTGATCACCCACCCGGCAACCACCACGCACAAGAACCTGACGCCGGAGGCTCGCGCCGAGCTTGGCATCGGCGACGGCACGCTGCGCCTGTCGCTCGGCCTGGAGGATATCGACGACCTTTTGACGGATATCGATCAGGCGCTGAGGGCGGCAGCTTAAGGAGCCGGCAAGTGAGGCGGCGGCCTGATGATCTTTGCCTCCATACTCCTTTCCACCCCAGCCCGCGCGTCATTATCGCCATGCCCGGTTGCACCGTCTGGCCATTGTCAAAGAGCCGGGAAGACGGGCGGCCGGGGGACGCGCTCGAAGCAAAAAGCCCGGTGGCTGATCAGTAAGCGTCAGCGGAACGTTCGCCCGGCCAGCACGATGCGCGACAGGGCGGTGTAGAGCGTCACGGCCGCGAAGATGTAGGCGAGCGGCGCGAACCAGCGCGGAAACAGGCAGAAGGCGACGAAGACGGCCAGCGTTTCGGTCGCTTCCGCCAAGCCGGTGGTGAAGAAGAGCGATTTCGCCCCCCTCGCCTGGGTTTCAAGCTTTCGTTTCTCGGCCATGACGGCATAGGCAAGGAAACTGGCGCCGTTGACATAGAAGGCGAAGACCAGCACCGCGCCGGCCACCGCATTGGCCGCCGGATCGGCCAGCACGAACGCGATGGGAATCGCTCCGTAGAAGGCGAAATCGAGCACGATGTCGAGATAGCCGCCAAGGTCGGTCTTGCCGTTGATCCTGGCCACGGCGCCGTCCAGGCCGTCGCCAAGGCGGCTTGCAGCCAGGAGAATGAGGCCGGCAAGATACCAGCCCTGAGCAATGGCGACGGCTGCCGCCATGCCCACGGCAAAGGCGGCGAGCGTCACGCCATTTGCCGACGCGCCGGCGGCGGCAAGGCGACTGCCGATGATGTCGAACACAGGATCGATGCGCCTGCGCGCCCAGCCATCCAGCATGCAGCCACTCCCAGCACGGTTTGTTTCAGTTAGGCTTGAAAACCCGTCACGCGAAAATCACAATCAGGTTGATGATAGGGCCAAAGACCGTTGAACAATAAAAGTTTCGGCGGATTGCCCGCCGATCCGGAGTGCCTGCCCATGTACAGCGCCGTTACGCGCGATATCGAAGTGAGTGTCGAGCCGTTCTATCTGGCGGAACGCTCCGATCCGGCGCAGAACGTCTATGTCTGGGCTTATCGGGTGACGATCGCCAACCAGTCGAACGAGTTCGTGCAACTTCTGTCGCGCTACTGGCATATCACCGATGCGGTTGGCCATGTCGAGGAGGTGCGCGGCTCGGGCGTGGTCGGCGAACAGCCGGAACTCAATCCCGGCGACAGCTATCAATATATGTCGGGATGCCCGCTCTCCACGCCGTCCGGCATCATGGTGGGGCGCTACACGATGCGCAACGCCCGCGACGAATTGTTCGACGTGGATATACCGGCATTTTCGCTCGACGTGCCGACGACATCGCGGACGGTGAATTGAGCGTGATCGGGACGAGGGCCGAGATACGTCACCGGCGTGGTGATTGGCGGAAACGTATCCCCAGTCGTCATCCTCGGGCTTGACCCGAGGATCCATGCCGTAACGCGTGAACCATGGCGAGTGGGCGATGCTGATGCCCTTATCGCCCTACCCGCTACGCCTCCGCGGAGAACTCCGCCGGCTCGAACTCATAAGCCTTCGAGCAGAACTCGCAGTTCACCCGGATGAGGCCGTCCTCGACGCTGTCGGTGATCTCCTCGGCGGAAAAACCGTCGAGAATGCCCCTGATCCTTTCGCGGGAGCAGGAGCATTGATCGCGCACTTGCGTGCCCTCGTAGACCCGCACGCCGTGCTCGTTGAACAACCGGTAGAGCAGCCGTTCGGAGCCGACGCTCGGGTCGAGAAGTTCGGTGTGTTCGACCGTCGCCACCAGCGCCAGAAGCTCCTGCCAGGCATTGTCGGTGACCTCATGCGCCGGGCCGCCGGGATCGCCATCGCCGCCGTGCAGGTCCGGCATGCGCAGCCGCTCCGGCGCCTTGGGCAGAAACTGAGCGAGAAGGCCGCCGGCGCGCCAATGTTCGCTTCGACCGCCCTCGCCCGGCAGCACCAGCTTGCCGACCGACAATTTCACGTCGGTCGGAATCTGCTCCGATTGCCGAAAATAGGTTTTGGCGGCTTCTTCCAGCGTGGTGCCATCAAGCTGGACGATGCCCTGATAGCGCTGCGTGTGCGGGCCCTGATCGATGGTCAAGGCCAGCACGCCGTTGCCAAGCAGGGTCTGCGGCGCGGTCTCGCCGGCCTCCAGCAGCGCCTCAAGGCGCTCGGCATTGAAGCGCGCATAGGCGCGCAGCGAATGCGGCGTCGAGAAGTCGGCAACCAGCATGTCGACCGGCCCGTCAGTGCGGGTCTGCAGGATGAACTTGCCTTCGAATTTGAGCGACGTGCCGAGAAGCACCGTCACAACCACCGCTTCGGCAAGCAGGCGCGCGACGGGTTCTGGATAGTCGTGGCGCGCCAGAATCTGGTCGAGCAACGGTCCGAGCTGGACCATGCGGCCGCGCACGTCGAGCGGCCCCACATCGAAGGGGACCACGGTATCGTCACCGGCGAAGCCGAATTCGCCGAGCTTGAGTTCGCTGTCAGCCACTGTGCAAAAATCCCATGAAGCAGGGTCCGGACGCAAGATGGATCGACATGCGTCCTGACCGACGCATATCGGCGATCCGTCTTTTACTAACGCATCAGATTTTTCCGAAAACCGAATTCCACTTTTCGGTCCGATGCTCTCGCCCGGTGCAGGTTTAAACGAAGGTGATGGCCGCAGATAGGCACACAGGCGGCGGCAATCAAGCCCGGCAGGGTGAAAGCGCGCCGGCGCGGGTCGGGCGCCTAGGCGGCAATGCAGGCCGGGCGCTTACGCGCCCAGGCACCAGGCAAGCACCGCCTTCTGCGCATGCAAGCGATTTTCAGCCTCATCGAACACCACCGAATGCGGCCCATCGATGATCTCGTCGGTGACTTCCTCGCCGCGATGGGCCGGAAGGCAGTGCATGAACAGCGCGTCGGGTTTGGCATGGCGCATTAGAGCGGCGTTGACCTGATAGGGCAGGAAGACATTGTGGCCGCGAGCGCGATGCTCCTGCCCCATCGACACCCAGCAGTCGGTGACCACGCAATCGGCATCGGTAGCCGCCTCCTCGGCGGTGGCGGTGAAGGTGACGGCGCCGCCATTGGCGAGCGACCAGTCGACATATTTCCGCTCCGGCTCGCTGCCCTTGGGCACCGCGACATTGAGATTGAAGCCGAAGCGGGCCGAAGCCTCGAGCAGCGAATGCAGCACATTGTTGCCGTCGCCGACCCAGGCGAAGGTCTTGCCGGCAACCGGGCCGCGATGCTCCTCGAAGGTCATCATGTCGGCCATGATCTGGCAGGGATGGGTATCGTCCGTCAGGCCATTGATGACGGGGACGGTGGCGTTTTCGGTGAGCTCGATCAGGCGGTCATGCGAAGTGGTGCGGATCATGATCGCATCGACATAACGCGACAAAACCTTGGCCGTATCGGCAATGGTCTCGGAGCGGCCGAGTTGCATTTCGGTGCCGGTGAGCATGATGGTTTCGCCGCCGAGCTGGCGCATGCCGACGTCGAAGGAAACGCGGGTGCGCGTCGAGGGTTTGTCGAAGATCATCGCCAGCACCCGGCCGTCGAGCGGACGGGAACGCTCGCCCGCTTTCAGCCGCGCCTTGCGGGCTGCGGCATCATCGAGCACACCGCGCAGCACACTTTCGGAAAGGGCGGAAAGGTCGGTGAAATGGCGGATTGCGCTGGTCATGGCATATCCCTGCTTACGCGGCGGCTTTGGACAGGCCTTGCGCGGCGTTGCGAATGCGCCGCAGCGCCTCGCGGATCTCATCATCGGAAACGGTGAGCGGCGGCAGCAGACGCACGACATTGTCGCCGGCCGGAACCGCGAGCAGATGTTCCTCGCGCAGCGCCGTATTCACCTTGGCATTGGAAAGCGCGCATTTCAGGCCGAGCATCAACCCGGTGCCGCGCACGCCCTCGATCACGTCCGGGAATTCGTCGCAGATGGCGGCGAGCCCCTGCTTCATCAGCAGCGCCTTGCGGGCGACCTCGTCGAGGAAGCCATCTTCCAGGATGACGTCCAGCACCGCGTTGCCGACCGCCATCGCCAGCGGATTGCCGCCGAAAGTTGTGCCGTGGACGCCGGCGGTCATGCCGGCGGCCGCCTCGTCCGTCGCCAGGCAGGCGCCGACGGGGAAGCCGCCGCCTATGCCCTTGGCGATCGCCATCAGGTCCGGCGTTACTCCCGACCATTCATAGGCGAAGAGCCTGCCGGTGCGGCCGACGCCGCTCTGCACTTCGTCGAGGATAAGAAGCAGGCCATTGCGGTCGCAAAGCTCGCGCAGGTGCCGCATGGTCTGCGCCGGCACTTCGCGGATGCCGCCTTCGCCCTGCACGGGCTCGATCAGGACGGCCGCGGTTTCCGGCGTGATCGCCTTTTCAAGAGCCTCCATGTCGCCGAACGGCACCTGGTCGAAGCCCTCCACCTTGGGGCCGTATCCTTCGAGATATTTCTGCTGCCCGCCGGCGGCGATGGTCGCCAGCGTGCGGCCGTGGAACGCGCCCTCGAAGGTGATGATGCGGAAGCGCTCGGGGCGGCCGTTGACATAATGGTAGCGCCGCGCCGTCTTGATGGCGCATTCCAGCGCCTCGGCGCCGGAATTGGTGAAGAACACCTTGTCGGCAAAGGTTGCTGCAACGAGGCGCTCGCCAAGGCGGGTCTGGCCGGGGATTTCATAAAGGTTGGAGGTATGCCAGAGCTTGGCCGCCTGTTCGGTGAGGGCGGAAACCAGCTTCGGATGTCCGTGCCCCAGCGAATTGACGGCGATGCCGCCGGCGAAGTCGAGATATCGGCTGCCATCCTTCGTCACCAGCCAGACCCCCTCGCCCTTTTCGAAGGCCAGGGGAGCGCGTGCGAAAGTCTCGTAAAGCGCCGAACCGCTCATTTTACATATGTCCCGGTAGCAAAAACCAAAAAGCCGCCCAAGCGGCGGCTTTGTCTGGCATATTGCGTTTTCGGCCATCAAGTCAATGGAAACGTCGGAAAACCCCGCATTGGGGCGTTGCGCACCACAGCCTGGGCGCGCGAGGAGCCTTTGTTCGCGGGCAAGTTGGGGAAAACCCCAAAAACCGATTCGGTGTTGCATTCCGGACTCTTGTCACGGAGTCAGCCAGTAAGGTAGTTTAGGGTCAAGAAAAGACCAGATTTCGTGCGGCACACCTAATCACCCGTATATATGTGGTGTCGGCCCGGCTTTTGTCGGGACGGGGAAGGATTCCGGCAGTCGCACGCCAAAGCAGGAGCAAGCTCTCATGAATTGGACTGACGAGCGCGTCGAAACCCTCCGGAAGTTGTGGGCCGAAGGCCTCAGCGCCAGCCAGATCGCCGCCCAGCTTGGCGGTGTCAGCCGCAATGCGGTGATCGGCAAGGTCCACCGGCTGAAGCTGTCGGGCCGCGGTCGGGCAACGGCAGCGCCCGCCCGGCAAAAGAAGGTGGCGAGTGGCGCGACAGTGTCCACCAAGACGGCTACGACCCGCAGCACCACGACGGTGACGCGCACGGTGACGATCGGCGCGACCGCCCTTCAGGCCCAGTTCGACACCGAGCCGGTGGCGCGCCAATATATGCGCCCGGTCGAAGACGTGGTCGTGCCGATCTCGCGGCACCTGCAACTGGTCGAGCTTAACGAGCGCACCTGCAAATGGCCGAACGGCGATCCGCTTTCGGAGGATTTCCACTTCTGCGGCAACGATGCCGCCGAAACCGGCCCCTATTGCAAATACCACTCCAAGATCGCGTTCCAGCCGGCAAGCGAGCGACGCCGCAGCCGCTGAGGCGGCGGAAATACTCTCGGGGACAAGGGCTACCGCACCCCCCTCTGTCCTGCCGGACATCTCCCCTTCAAGGGGGAGATCGAGCAGCTTCACCTGCCGTGCACATTCTGCAACATCGACGATTGGCGAAAGTCGCCCTGAAGGCTGATCTCCCCCTTGAGGGGAGATGTCCGGCAGGACGGTGCAGGCGACTTGAACTCCGCCGAGCGTCACGTCTTGCTAGGGCGTCGGCTGAAAAAGTGGAGTCTGGTTTTCGGCCGATGCTCAATTGCTCAATAAAGGTGTTAGAGCGTCCCTTGTGCGTCCGATTGGACGCACGGCGCTCTGTCTTCGGTCTGCAATAACGCAGCGCTTATTTCGTTTCGCCAAGCGTCACGTGGTGGCTCTTGTCCTGCTTCGGCCGTTCCGGCGGCATCTGGTTGCCGGTGACGACATAGTAGATGGTTTCGGCGATGTTGGTGGCATGGTCACCGATGCGCTCGATGTTCTTGGCGCAGAACAGCAGATGCGTGCACGGCGTTATGTTGCGCGGGTCTTCCATCATATAGGTGAGGAGTTCGCGAAACAGCGACGTGTACATGGCGTCGATCTCATTGTCGCGGTCGCGCACGAACTCGATGCGCTCGACCGAGCGCGAGGCGTAGACGTCGAGAACCTCCTTGAGCTGAGTCAGCGCAAGCTCCGCCAGCGCCTCGAGGCCGCGGAACAGGCTGACAGGCTGGCGGCTTTGGGACACCGCCACGACGCGCTTGGCGACGTTCTTGCCGAGGTCGCCCACCCGTTCCAGATCGGCCGAAATGCGGATCGCACCGATGATCTCGCGCAGATCGGCGGCGACCGGCTGGCGCTTGGCGATGATGATGATGGCGCGATCGTCGATCTCGCGCTCGGCCTCGTCGAGAAAGGCATCCGCCTCCACCACCTTCACTGCCAGCGCGGTATCGGCATTGACGAGCGCCGAAACCGCCTGATCGACCATGCGCTCGGCATGGCCGCCGATGGCCGCGATCTTGCGGGCCAGAAACTGCAATTCCTCATCATAGGCGCTGACAATGTGCTGCGACTGCATGGATGGCCTGTCCTTCTCCGGGCTCGGCATGAATCGTGGACTTGAATCTGCGAGCATAAGCTACGGATATGACGGAATAAAGAAAGCGCCGGGGGGAGGCCGAACGCGGCGCCGACCGCGTCGTCAATCGACTGGAAAATGCACGGTGAAGGCGGCACCTTCCCCCAGTTTCGACTTGATCGAAAGCCGGGCGTTGTGTCGAGTCAATATGTGCTTGACGATCGAGAGGCCCAGTCCGGTGCCCTTGTGGGCGCGGCTGGCTTCGGCATCCACCCGGTAGAAGCGTTCCGTTACGCGGGGGATATGCTCTTCGGCGATTCCGGGGCCGAAATCGCGTATCGTCACCGTTGTCTCGGGTTCGCCACCCGGCTGCGGTCCGGCGATGGACACCAGCACACGTCCGCCGGACTGGCCGTATTTGCAGGCGTTTTCCAGGAGATTCTCGAACACCTGGAACAGTTCGTCGCGGTCTCCGGAAACCTCGAAAGCGCCGTCGGCGAAATCGCGCTCGATCACGATACCGGAATCGCTGGCGAGTGGACGAAGCGAATCCATGACGTTTTCGAGCACTCCGCGCAACTCGACCTTCACGCCGGGCTTGATATGGGACTTCATCTCCAGCCGCGACAGTGACAGGAGATCGTCTATCAGCCGGGCCATGCGCGCCGTCTGGTTCTGCATGATCTGGAGGAAATGATCGCGCGCCTGGGCGTCGTCGCGAGCCGGACCGCGCAGCGTTTCGACGAAGCCGGCGATCGAGGCCAGCGGCGTGCGCAGTTCATGGCTGGCGTTCGCAATGAAATCGGCCCGCATGCGGTCGATACGGCGTGCCTCGCTCTGGTCCTTGAAAGCCAGCACGTAGAGCCCGGTCCCGCGGCCGACGGCGGAGGCGGTGACGCGGTAGACATGCTCGATCGGCACGCGCTCCACATAGTCGGCAATGCGCACCGAAGCGTGAGAAAACAGCACCGACTGGATCAGGTCCTGCATCTCGGGCGCGCGGAATTTCAACAGCAGCGACATGCCGGGGCGCATCTCGCCGAATGCGGCGACGGCTGCTTCATTGGCATGGACGACACCGCCCGCTCCATCGAAGACGATCAGCGGATCGGCGACGGCTGCGGCAAGCTGCTCGCTCGACAGGCCGCCCATTGCGTCTGCAGTGGCCGCGGCCGCCTGCTCGGCGCGGCGCTCACGCGGGGTGCGGCTTGGCGCGGCGGCCGCAACAAGGAAAAGCACGGCGATGGCGATCAAAACCGCATTGTCGGTGCTGCCCCAGGCCCGAATGGCGAGCACGCAGACGACGCCGGCCGCAAGCATCCAGCGGTTCTGGCCAAAGCGCAGCGCCACCGTCCGCAGGGCGCTTCTTACCGGGCTTTTGCTGCTCGCATCATCATTCATGCCAGATTCCACATCACGAAGCATGATGCGGCCGCAGCCCGCTTCACGCGCCGGCTCCGGAAAGTTCACGCTAGACCGATCCGGAAGCTCCCAATAGCATGACTGGCCATACTGGAAAGGTTGCGCCCATGAAAAAAGCCGAAGCCGATGCGGATGGTGCGGTCGTAGGGCCGCTGACGATCATGGTCGACGGCACCGAGCGCATATTCGACATCAACGATCCGAAGCTGCCGAAATGGATCGACAAGGCGAAGATGCAATCCGGGGGATATCCCTATGACGAGAAAATGCCGCGCAAGGAATACAAGGCGACCCTTGAGCGGCTGCAGATAGAGCTCGTCAAGCTGCAGGCATGGATGCAGGCGACCGGCAGCCGGGTTCTGGCGATTTTCGAGGGACGCGACGCCGCCGGCAAGGGCGGCACGATCAATGCCATCCGCAAATATATGAACCCGCGCACCGCAAGAAACGTAGCCCTGACAAAGCCGACCGAAACCGAGCGCGGTCAGTGGTACTATCAGCGCTACATGTCGCACTTTCCCGCTGCCGGCGAATTCGTGTCCTTCGATCGCTCATGGTACAACCGCGCCGGCGTCGAGCCGGTCATGGGGTTCTGCACACCTGAACAACACCGGCATTTCCTCGAAGAGACGCCGCGCTTTGAGGAGCTTGTCGTCAGCGAGGGGATAAACCTCTTCAAGTTCTGGCTGAGCATCGGACAGGAAATGCAGCTAAAGCGCTTCCACGACCGCCGCCACAGCCCTTTGACCAATTGGAAATTCTCGCCGATGGATATCGCCGGCATCTCCAAATGGGACGACTACACGCAGATGCGCAACCTGATGCTGGAGCGCACCCACACGGCGCACGCGCCGTGGATCATCGTGCGCGCCAACGACAAGCGCCGGGCGCGGCTGGCAGTGATAAGGCGCATCCTGACCAGCCTGCCCTATCCCGGCCGCGACCTCGATGCCATTGGCGAAGCGGACGAGAAGATCATCGGCGAGGGCCCGGAGTTCGTCGTCAAATAGGCCGCCCGCACGGCGCCACGCCGGTCAGTCCGGCGGGACAGGTCGTGGCTTGAAGTGCGGCGTTTTTTCCCAATGATGCGGCCGCGACCACAATTGGATGAGCGAGCGCCAGGCGGCAAGCGACATCATCATCCAGTAGACCGGCGTGAAAACGACGATTTTCCAGAAGCTTCTGCGTTCCTTGCCCTCCAGGGTCTGCCACCCAAGCAGCAGGAATGAGAGATAGCCACAGACGATGTTGACGATGTCGATCGGCAGCAAGCCCGACTGCCACACGCTCAAAGAGCCGCCGAGCGCGAGCTTCAGCACGATCAGGAGGGCGGTGGCGACCAAAAAGGGATGAAAGATCGCCGAAACCACCATGCCGGCGAACAGGACTTGCGTCAGCACGAAGGAGAGCGGCCCAAGGTCCTTGGCCAGACGAAACGGCTGACGCATATGGACGAGCCAGGTTTGCGACCACCCCTTGAACCAGCGGGTGCGCTGCGGCAACCAGGTGGAGAAATCCTCGGGCGCGTCCTCATAGGTCGGGCACGAGATGATCTCCGTGCGATAGCCAAAGCGCGCCAGCCGCAGGCCGAGATCGGCATCTTCGGTGACGTTATGCGGGTCCCAGCCGCCAAGATGTTCGAGCGCCGACCGGCGGAAATGGTTGGACGTACCGCCGAGCGGCAGGATCAGCCGGCGCCGCGCCAACCAGGGCAGCAGACCGCGAAACAGGGCCGCATATTCGAAGAAGAACATCCGGGCGATTATGCCGGTGTGCCGATTGGCGATTTCGAGCGGAGCCTGGAGGCAGGCGAGGTCCTCGCCGCTTTGCGAGAAGCGCTGCCATGCCAGCACCAATTGCAGCGGATGGGGCCTGTCCTCGGCGTCGTAGAGCACGACGAAGTCGCCGCTGACCACCGGCAGCGCATAGGAGAGTGCCTTGGGCTTAGTTCGCGGATTGCTGACGGGCGTCTCGATCACCTCCATATGAGGCGGCAGCGGCAAGGCGCGCAGCGCCGCAAGCGTGGCGGCGTCGTCAGCCTCGCAGACGAGCTTTATCTCCAGCTTGCTCCTTGGCCAGACGATGGCGTCGAGCGCTTTCAGCAGGTCCGGCACGATTTCGGCTTCATCGTAGAGTGCGACCAGTACGGAATAGACCGGCATATCGGCGCGGACGGGGCGCGGCACGCTGGCATTGCGAAGCGGCACCACCTGCTGGAGCGCAACGAGCCGCAAGGCGACGCAGGCCAGGAAAAACACCGAGAAGAAGAGATGGACGACGAATTGGGCCGCTTCCGGCGCCAGCATCAGCGCGACCGCCAGCGTCACGAACAGCGCGCCGCAGAGCCAGCCCTGCCAGGCATTCGCTACGATCAGCGCGGAATATTGCGGGTATCTTTCGAACAGGCCCCGCGTGGCCAGCCGCGACAGAAGTGGCTGCGCGCGCTGTTGCGCGGCATTGCGCAGGGCGCCGCTGGTGGTGATCTTGAGGCGCCCGCGCAAGGCCGGGCGCTGCCGGAACATTTGGCGCATATGGCTGATGCGCGCCCGCTCCGGCGCGATAAGGCAGGTTACACCCGAAGCCTCCTCCAGCTTGACCGGCTTGTGCCCGCCGCGCTTTTTCAGAAGCGCCACGCAGTCGGCTTCACGCACGATCATCTTGTCGGGATCGATCTCGGCGACGAACGGCAGGCCGAGTTCGACGGCGAGCGCCCGAAAGAACTCGACTTCTCCCACCTGGCCCGAGGCCAGCAGCTCGGTCTGGAAATCGGTGCCGTTCACGCCCGCCTGCATGGCGATGCGCGATGCGGCATCCAAAGACAGGCCCAGCCGGGCAAGTACAGGCTTCCAGTCGGCGAAGTCCGGGATCAGCAGGCTTGCCAGGAAAAGCTCATCCGCGCCGGTGTGCGCGGATGGTCCCCTGTCCGCCGTGACGACTTGCGACGCGTTCCGGCGCGAAACGCCGGAATCTTCCAGATCAGAGTGGAACAGCGCCATAACACGCCGTGTGCCGCACGCCCCGGCGCATCGTTGTATTTACGAGAATCCCCACCGCAACATGCCCCCAATGTCGCCATATGCCCCGACCAGATCGTAGCAGCCATTCTCGTGCGGGCTACGTACCTTTGGTTGAATTGCGCCAAGCCAGCATCTATGATCGTGCGACGCCGTGTCCTTGCGGCGGCGTCCAAAGATTTCCGTTCAGTTTCACCGCCCAGGGAACCTCGTCGTGAATGCCCGCTCGATCCTTCTGGCGTCGATTTTCCTTGGCGTTCTCGCCTGTCTGCCGGTGCGCGCAGCGGGGCCGGAGGTGCCTGTCCTGTGGGATGCGAGGGAGCAGTTGCAGAAGCCCGATCTTTCCACGCTGGCGCGGCTGCGTTTTCTGACCACCACCGATTTCCCTCCATTCAATTTCATCGACGCAAACGGGCGGCTTTCGGGTTTTCATGTCGATCTGGCCCGAGCCATCTGCGCGGAACTCGGTATCGCCGACAAATGTCAGATCCAGGCGCTGCCCTGGGGTGAGTTGGAACGAGCGCTGAAGGCAGGCGAAGGCGAGGCGGTGATCGCCGGAATTGCGGTGACGCGGGAATCGCGTGAGAAATATGCGTTTTCGCGTCCGTATCTGCGATTTCCGGCCCGTTTCATCGCGCCGAAGGACAGCGTCGTCGCGGAGCCGATCTTCGAGAAACTCGAGGGCAAGCGTATCGGCGTGACACAGGGTTCGGCGCATGAACGCCTGTTGCGCGACTATTTTCCGGACGTGAGGGTCGTCACCTATTCAAAACGCGAATGGATGTTCGAGGATTTGAAGGCCGGCAAGATCGTCGCGGTTTTCGGCGACGGCATGCGGCTCGGCTTTTGGCTTGCCGGATCGGAAGCTGCCGGTTGCTGCCGTTTCGCGGGCGGCCCCTATCTCGCACCCGAATATCTCGGCACCGGACTTGCAATCGCGACCAGGATTGAGGACGAAACGCTGGCGGATGCCTTCAACTATGCGTTGCATCAGATATCGATGAAGGGCACATTCGCGGAACTTTATTTGCGGTATTTTCCGGTGAGTTTTTATTAAAGCGGCGTCGCCGTGTGCCGGAGAAGTTTTCAGGGTGACGCAGTCACTGCCGGGCACGGTTTGAGAGGAACGGCAACAACAGCGACCAGCCGATATGGGCCGGCTTGTTGCCGCGATATTCGGTGAGGCCGATCATCATGGCGTCATGGCCGCGCCTCGGCTGGTCGGAATAGGTGCCGAACAGGCGATCCCAGAACGAGAAATTGAAGCCATAGTTGGAATCCGTCTCCACGCGTTCGGCGGAGTGATGAACGCGGTGCATGTCCGGCGTGACGATGACCCGGCGCAGCAGGCGATCGATGCGCGCACCGAGGCGGACGTTGGAATGGCTGAACATGGACGAGCCGTTCAGCACGATCTCGAACACCAGGACGGCCAGCACCGGTGCTCCGAGCGCAATGACTATCGCCGCCTTCCACACCATCGACAGCAAAATCTCGAGCGGATGAAACCGCAGCCCCGTCGTGACGTCGAAACCGGTATCGGCATGATGCATACGGTGGATGCGCCATAGAAACGGCACCTTGTGGCTGACGACATGTTCGAGCCAGACGGCGAAGTCGAGCACGACAAAAGCGATGATGCCGCCGACAAGCCCGCCAGCCCCCAGCAGGCGCAGCAGACCCCAACCGCGCGTTTCGGCAAAGACCGCGGCGCCGACCGCCGCAGCCGGGAACGCCACCCGAAGCACGAGCGACGAGATCACCACCATCGAAAGATTGGTGAACCAGCGGCGCGATTTCATCGCGCCATGCATCTCCGGCCGCTCCAGACGCGGCGACCATAATTCGAAGATCGCCATCGAGCCGAAGATCGCCAGGAAAGCCGCGATCCGGATTGCGGCTTCGGTTGGTATCATCCCATCCATGGCGACAAAGCCCGATCGTCAGGTCAGCGTTCGGTGACGCGCCTTGGCGGCGCGCTCGATCGCCGTACCGGTGGCGTCGTCGAGACCGAGACTGCGACGCAGGAGCTGAAGCACCCGCACTTCCTCCAGCCGCATTTCAAGATCGACGGTGGCGACCTCGAGAGCAACCGCATAGGCGGTGTCGTGCAGCCGCTCGGGAATGACGCGCGCCGCAAGCTCGTAAACCCCGTCGAGGCCTTCCGGCTCGTGCAGCAATTTCTGGCAGTCCTGCGCCACGGCGACCAGCTTGCGGTCGTCGAACTCCTCGAAAACCGGCCAGGAGCGGACGACATCGCCGATGCGGCCAAGCTCGGCGTCCGTCATGTCGCGGTCGGACGCCGAGGTGACGACCATCAGATAAATCAGGGCTTCCTGGACAGTGGGCGTCGGCATTCCGGTTTCCTTCATCAATGACCATGCGAAGGTAGGAGGGGCGCCCTTGCGCCGCAAGGAAAAACCCCTGCAATCGTTGACGCCCATCATCACGCGCCTTAGAGCATCCATCGCCGGCTTTTGCCGGCGATGATGCAGGACAGCGACATGACGGGCTCACATATCAGCGATCTCAACCCCGAGGTTCTCGCCGCGGCGGCCGAAAGCAAGGCTTGGCCGTTCGAGGAAGCGCGCAAGATCGTGGCGCGCTACAAAGGCAGTGGGTTTCCCGATACCGTCCTGTTCGAAACCGGCTACGGACCCTCGGGCCTGCCGCATATCGGCACATTCGGCGAGGTGGCGCGCACCTCGATGGTGCGGCACGCCTTCCGGGTCATCACCCAAGACAAGGTCAAGACCCGGCTGCTGTGCTTCTCCGACGACCTGGACGGAATGCGCAAGATTCCCGACAATGTACCGGATCGCTCGTTCCTTGAGCCGCATCTGCACAAGCCGCTGTCAGCCGTGCCCAACCCGTTCGGCGGCGACTATGCAAGCTTCGCCGATCACAACAATGCGATGCTGTGCCGCTTCCTCGACACGTTCGGCTTCGACTACGAATTCGCCAGCGCTACCGCCTATTACAAGTCGGGGCGTTTCGACGAAGTGCTGCTGCGCGCCGCCGAACGCTATGACGACATTATGAAGGTGATGCTGCCGACGCTTGGCGAAGAGCGTCAGGCAACCTACAGCCCCTTCCTGCCGATCTCGCCGAAGAGCGGGCGCGTTCTTTACGTGCCGATGAAACATGTCGACGCGAAGAACGGCACCATCACTTTTGACGATGAGGATGGCAAGGAAACCACCCTGCCCGTGACCGGCGGCCTTGTGAAGCTGCAATGGAAGCCGGACTTCGGCATGCGCTGGGCGGCCCTTGGTGTGGATTTCGAAATGTTCGGCAAGGATCACCAGACCAATGCGGTGATCTATGACCGCATCTGCGAGATCCTCGGTGGCCGTGCGCCGGAACATTTCGTCTACGAGCTGTTTCTCGACGAAAATGGCCAGAAAATCTCCAAGTCGAAGGGCAATGGGCTGACGATCGATGAATGGCTGACCTATGCGCCGACCGAAAGCCTCGGCCTCTATATGTTCCAGAAGCCGCGGGCGGCCAAGAAGCTCTATTTCGACGTGATCCCCAAGGCGGTTGACGAATACTATACCTACCTCTCGGCCTTTCCGAAGCAGGACTGGAAGAACCGCCTCGGCAATCCGGTGTGGCACATGCACTATGGCAATCCGCCGTCGATCGACCTGCCGGTGCCGTTCTCGCTGCTGCTCAATCTTGTCAGCGCCTCCAACGCGCAGAACAAGGATGTGCTATGGGGCTTCATTTCGCGCCATGTCGAAGGCGTGACGCCGCAGACACACCCCGAACTCGACCGACTGGCGGAATATGCGATCCGCTATTTCGACGATTTCGTGAAGCCGCAGAAATCCTATCGCGCGCCCGACGAGATCGAGCGAGCAGCACTTCGGGCTCTGTCGGAGAGCCTCGGTGCCTTGCCGGCGGATGCCAGTGGCGAAGCGATCCAGAACGCGGCGCTGAACGTCGCGCGCAAGATCGAGCGCTATCAGGACCATGCGAAACAGAGCCCGGAAGGGGGCCCCGGCGTTTCAGTCGCCTTCTTCCAGATGATCTACCAGGTGCTGATCGGACAGGAGCGCGGGCCGCGCTTCGGCTCCTTCGCCGCCCTTTACGGAATTGCGGAAACCCGCGCGCTTATTGAAAAGGCCCTGACGGGTCAGTTGGCGTAATCGCAAGATCTTCGGACGCCGGCAGCGCGGGAAGGCTGACTGCGGCCGGCGGCGGGCCGAACATGCCCTTGCCCGCCGAGCGCGCATTCTCGCTGGCATCGGCGTAGGGACCGGCGGTAGCGCGGGCCCAGCCGTTTTCGACCAGCCATGCGCCGACATCCTGCTTGCCCAGCCGGCAAGTGGTGGGGGTGACGGCACCGTCCGGCTTGGGCGGCACGTCGCAGGTCACCGCGCGGCCGCGCAGAAAAGCCCGGAAGGCCGATCTTGCCCTTGCTCCGCAGGGCCAGGTCTTGCCTTCGAAATCGCAGGTCTCGTCGGCATCGAGCGCTTCGATGTCTGCAAGCGTGATGGAGTAACCCATCGCCTCGATCCTGCCTGCGGCGCTGGCCACCGGACGATAGAGAATGGTTCCGCCATCCGCCTTCTTCTTCGGCGAAGCGGCAAGGCCAAGATCGCCAAGCGGCTCGCGCGGCGCGGTGCGTTCGAGTTCCGCGGACTTCTCCAACGGCTCAGGCTTTTCGGGCGCGGTGACGCGCGATTGCAGAGAGGGACGCGGCGGATCGGCTTCTGTAGCTGCTGGGGTTGCCGGTTCGTCGGCGCCGCCGGTCGTCGGCGCAGACAGCGCCTCGTCGTTAGACGGCTGGCCGGTCAAAGTTTGACCGCCGGCCAGAATGGCGAAGCTGAAACCGAGCAGCGTCAGGGCGCAGGCGGCTATGACACCGGAGCGCATCGCCCGCGCCTACTGGCTCGCCCAGACGATGCGCGCCATCCAATCGACATCGCTCATGGCGACATCCCGGGTCGGATGTTCGGGATTGATCGACTGGAGTTCGATTGCCTTGGCGGTTCGGCGGGCCAGCACCTTGGCCATGACCTCGCCGCCATGCGTCTTGACGACGACGCGATCGCCCTTGTTGATCCTCGCACCCGGCTCGACGATCAGCACGTCGCCATGGCGGTAGAGCGGCAGCATGGAATCGCCCTGGACCTGAAGCGCATAGGAATTTTCAGTCGATTGCGCCGGGAGTTCGACCAGGTCCCAACCCTGGCCGGCGGGAAAGCCTGCATCGTCGAAGAAGCCGCCGGCGCCGGCCTGCGCGAAACCGAGCAGCGGCACGGTGGATTTCTGCACCGGCAGCGGCCGGTCCGCCGCGTTCGGGCGGCCCTCGAGCAGACCCAGGAATTCATCCAGGGTCGAATTGGTCGCCTCGATGATCTTGGCAAGCGATTCCGTGGACGGCCAGCGCGGCCTGCCGTCGGCCGAGGCCCGCTTGGACTTGTTGAAGGCGGTGGAATCAAGCCCTGCCCGCTTCGCCAGACCCGAGGCCGAAAGCGAATGGCGTTCGGCCAATGCGTCGATGGCAGCCCAGACCCGGTCGTGCGAAAGCATCGTCGTGATCTCGCGTCAGAAAAAACAGGAAAAAATACCTTTGCCGTTGTTGTAGCGTGCCGGCCGCGGATTGTCCAGAAAATCGGCCGAGCCGATCTCAGCCGCCGCGCCTTGCCACTGCCCGCAGGCTGGCATGGGAATCCATGAAAATGCGTTCGGCCTCGGTCGGCGAGCGCGGCGTCACATCGTATCCGAGCACGGCGAATATTTCGTGGATCGGCACGAAACGCCGGTTCGGAAGATCGTAGATGCCGGCTGTGGTCATCACCAAGGCGGCTGTTTCGCCGTTGTCGAGAACGAAGCGATGTCGGCCGATGACCTGCGCGCCATGCCAGGTGTCAATCGAAGAAACGACCTCGAAGCGCCGCCACAGCCGGATTTCGCGCACGAAGACGGACTGCATGCCGCCCATCATCGGCGCCCAGCGGTTCTGACGGGCAAGCTTCAGCAGGCCGCTGCGCAGGAAAATGTCGATGCGGCCGACATCGGCCAGCATCATGTAGCGGGCATTGTTGAGATGGACATTGGTGTCGATGTCGGTGGGCAGGCAGCGGAAGCCGAGCCGGCCCTCCTCGCCCATCACATAGGGACCACGGCTGCGGGCGGTGAGAACGGCACGAAGGAGGCGGGCCCAGACATACATTTTTCAATTCACCCGTCTGCCTATTGCACCCTCACCCGGCTTGCTGCGCAAGCCACCCTCTCCCCACTGGGGAGAGGAGGGAGCTGAAATTGCCGCCGCTCTCTTCTCCCCTCCGGGGAGAAGGCGGGCCAAGGGCCAGGGGAGCGCGGGCATCTCAAGGTTCGTGCTGCCCCCTCACCTGCCTGCCGGCATCCTCTCTCCGTAAACGGGGAAAGCTTGCCCGTTAAGCCGCCTTCTTCGCCTCTTCCTTCGTATAAGGATCGAAACGCTGGTAGAAGGTTTCGCCCTTCTCCGCCATGTCGAGCAGAAGCTTCGGGGCCTTGAACTCGGCGCCGTATTTCTTGCGCAGGCCCTTGGCGATCCTGACGAATTTTTCCGCGCCGATGCCGTCGATATAGGACAGCGCGCCGCCCGTATAGGGCGCAAAGCCGAAGGCGAGGATCGAGCCGACATCGGCCTCGCGGGGATCGGTGACGATACCCTCCTCCATGACGCGGGCAGCCTCCAGCGCGATGACCACCAGGAAACGCTGCTTCAACTCCTCATAGTCGATCTTGTCGGGGTTGCGCTGCCGGTACAGGTCCTTCAGGCCGGGCCACAGATGCTTCTTCGCCGGCTTTTCCGGATAGTCGTAAAAGCCCTTGCCGTTCTTGCGGCCGAAGCGGCCATGGGTGTCGACCATGGTGTCGATGAGCTTCATCTGCTCGGGATCGACGGCATTTTCGCCGAGATCGCGGATGGTCTGTTTCATGATCTGCTGGGCAAGATCGATCGCGGTCTCGTCAGTCAGCGCCAGTGGCCCGACCGGCATGCCGGCAGCGCGCGCGGCATTCTCGATCATCGGCGCCGGCACGCCCTCGATCAGCATCTTGAAGGCTTCCGACATGTAGCGCAGCACGCAGCGGTTCACATAGAAGCCGCGCGTGTCGTTGACGACGATCGGCGTCTTCTTGATGGCGCGGACATAGTCCATGGCCACCGCCAGCGCCTTGTCGCCGGTCTTCTTGCCGAGGATGATCTCGACCAGCATCATCTTGTCGACCGGCGAGAAGAAATGGATGCCGACGAAATTTTTCGGGCGGGCCGAGTTCTTCGCCAGCGACGTGATCGGAATGGTCGAAGTGTTGGAGGCGAACACTGAAGCAGGCTTGAGCACCGCCTCAGCCTTTTCGGTGGTTGCCTTCTTGACCTCGGAATCCTCGAACACCGCCTCGATGACCAGGTCGCTGCCGGCAAGATCGGCGTAGTCGGCGCTCGGCGTGATCAGCGACAGGAGCCTGTCCTTGTCCTCGGCCTTGGCGCGGCCCTTCCTGATCTGTTCGGAGACCAGCTTTTCGGAATGCGCCTTGCCCTTTTCGGCCGATTCCATGTCGCGATCGATGAGGACCACCGGAATGCCTGCCCTGGCGGTGACATAGGCAATGCCGGCGCCCATGAAGCCGGCACCGATGATGCCGATCTTCTTGAACCTGGTCGCGGCCACGCCAGCGGGCCGGCGTGCGCCTTTGTTGAGCTCCTGCAAGGAGACGAACAGCGAGCGGATCATCATCGCCGCCTCGGTCGTCTGCATGATCTCGGTGAAATAGCGCTGCTCGATCTTCAGACCGATGTCGAACGGCACCAGCAGGCCCTCATAGACGCATTTCAGGATGGCGCTTGCGGCAGGATAGTTGCCGTAAGTCTCGCGGCGAAGAATGGCGATTGCCGGCGGCCAGAGATTGGCACCTGCGGCCGAATAAACCGGGCCGCCCGGTAGCTTGAAGCCCTTTTCGTCCCAGGGCTGGACGGGCTTGAGGCCGTTCCGGATCATCGCCTTGGCGGCATCGACCAGTTGCTTGGGTTCGGCGATCTCGTGGATCAGGCCCATCGACTTGGCGCGCTGCGGCGAAAGGTTCTGGCCGGAGGTGAGCATCTGCAGCGCCGATTGCGGGTCGGCCAGACGCGGCACGCGCTGGGTGCCGCCCGCACCCGGGAAGATGCCCACCTTCACTTCCGGAAGCGCCATTTTCACCACGTCGGAATCGGCAGCCACGCGGCCATGACAGGCAAGCGACAGTTCGAAAGCGCCGCCCATGCAGGTTCCGTTGATGGCGGAAACCCAGGGCTTGCCGCAGGTCTCCAGCTTGCGGAACAAAGCGCTCATGCGCCCGGCATTGTCGAACAGCAGCTTGACCGCCTTGTCATGGTTCTTCTGCTCCTCTTCATGGAACAGCGTCAGCATCCGCTTGAGCATGGTGAGGTCGGCACCGCCGGAGAAGGTTTCCTTGCCGGAGGTGATAACCGCTCCCTTGACGGCGACGTCGGAGGCGACCTGGTCGACGATCCTGTCGAGCTCGTCCATCACCTCTTCGGTGAAGACGTTCATCGAGCGATCCTTCATGTCCCAGGTGACCAGCGCGATGCCGTCGGCGTCGATTTCGAGAGTGAAGTTGTTGTAATCAGCCATTGGAGAGATTCCTCCTGATAATTCGTAGAACTTCCCCCTCACCCGGCTCGCTTCGCTCGCCACCCTTTTCCCGGCGGGGAGAGGAGGTCGCAAACGTCGCCGCCGCGCTCTTCTCCCCCACAGGAAGAAGGTGGCCCGAAGGGCCGGATGAGGGGGCTTTCAAATCAAACCCGTTCGATAATCGTGGCGGTGCCCATGCCGGCGCCGATGCACAGCGTGACCAGCGCGGTGTTGAGGTCGCGCCGCTCCAGTTCGTCCAGGACGGTGCCGAAGATCATCGCGCCGGTGGCGCCGAGCGGATGGCCCATGGCGATCGCGCCGCCATTGACGTTGATCTTGTCGTGCGAAATGTCGAACGCCTGAATGTAGCGCAGCACCACCGAGGCAAAGGCCTCGTTGAGTTCGAACAGGTCGATGTCCGACAGTTTCATCTTGGCGCGCTTCAATAGTTTTTCGGTGACATCGACCGGACCGGTGAGCATCAGCACCGGCTCCGAGCCGATATTGGCGAAGGCGCGGATGCGCGCGCGCGGCTTCAACCCCATCGACTTGCCGGCCTTCTTCGAGCCGAGCAGGACGGCGGCGGCCCCATCGACGATGCCGGAGGAGTTGCCGGCATGATGGACGTGATTGACCGCCTCGACCTCGGGATGCTTCTGCACGGCAACCGCATCGAAGCCGCCCATTTCCCCCGGCATGACGAAGGACGGGTTGAGCGAGGCCAGCGACTGCATATCCGTGGTCGGGCGCATGTGCTCGTCGCGGTCGAGGATGGTCAGGCCGTTCTGGTCCTTCACCGGAATGACCGACTTCTTGAACCAGCCCTTTTCCCACGAATGGGCAGCGCGCTTCTGGCTCTCCACCGCATAGGCGTCGACATCGTCGCGCGAGAAACCGTATTTTGTGGCGATCAGGTCGGCCGAAATGCCCTGCGGCACAAACCAGCCGGGCAGGCCGACTGAAGGATCCATGAACCAGGCGCCGCCCGACATGCCCATGCCGACGCGCGACATGCTCTCGACGCCGCCGGCAATGACGATCTCGTCTGCGCCTTGCGCGATCTTGGCGGCACCGAGATTGATGGCATCGAGACCGGAAGCGCAGAAGCGCGAAATCTGCATGCCGGGCGCCGAAGTCGCGTAGCCGGCCTCGAAGGCCGCGGCGCGCGGAATGACGGAGCCCGCCTCGCCCACCGGATCGACACAGCCGAAAATAATGTCATCGACGGTCGAGGTATCGAGCCCGTTGCGATCGCGCACGGCTTCCAGCGTGCGGGCGGCCAGCCTGACGGCCGGAACCTCATGCAGCGCGCCATCCTTCTTGCCGCGCCCGCGCGGCGTTCGCACGGCGTCATAGACATAAGCTTCGGCCATTCTTTTCTCCCTATCGTTTCCGGACGAGCGACGTCGCCCCGATGATCGAATTCGCCCCCTCACCGGCCCTTCGGGCCACCTCTCCCCGGTGGGGAGAGGAACCCAGCGGAAGGCGCCAGCGCTGCGGCAGCATTTCCTCTCCCCGGTGCGGAGAGGAGGTCACCTTCTTCGCTGCCTGCCTCTCCCCAGCTGGGAGAAGGTGCCTGAGCGAAGCGAGGGCGGATGAGGGGGCGTTCATTGGTAAAACCTACAAACTCCTGGCGATCAGCAGCTTCATGATTTCGTTAGTGCCGCCATAGATGCGCTGCACGCGGGCATCGCGATACATGCGGGCGATCGGGTATTCATTCATGTAGCCATAGCCGCCATGCAGTTGAAGGCATTCGTCGACCACCTTGCCCTGAAGGTCGGACAGCCAATATTTGGCCATCGAGGCCGTCACCGGATCGAGCCCGCCTGAAATGTGACGCTCGACGCAATTGTTGTAGAACACACGGCCGATGGTTGCCTCGGTCTTGAGCTCGGCAAGCCTGAACTGGGTGTTCTGGAAATCGATGATGGCTTTGCCGAACGCCTTGCGTTCCTTGACGTAATCGATGGTCAGCGCCAGTGCGCGCTCGATCATGGCGATCGCCGTCGCGCCGATCTGCAGGCGTTCCTGCGGCAATTGCTGCATGAGCTGGATGAAGCCCCGGCCCTCCTCGGCGCCGAGCAGGTTGGCCGTCGGCACGCGCACATCGTTGAAGAAGAGTTCCGACGTATCGTTGGATTTCAGGCCGATCTTGTCGAGGTTGCGGCCGCGCTCGAAGCCCTCAGCCTCGTCGGTTTCAACCACGATCAGCGAGGTGCCCTTGGCGCCTTGCGACGGATCGGTCTTGGTGACGACGATGATCAGATTGGCGAGCTGGCCGTTGGTGATGAAGGTCTTGGAGCCGTTGAGGAGATAGTGGTTGCCGTCCTTTTTCGCGGCGGTCTTGACGCCCTGAAGATCCGAACCGGCGCCGGGCTCGGTCATGGCGATCGCGCCGATCAGTTCGCCGGTTGCCATGCGCGGCAGCCATTTCTTCTTCTGCTCCTCGGAGCCGTAGTGAAGTATGTAGGGGGCAACGATGGAATTGTGGAGGGAGATGCCGAAGCCATCGACGCCGACGTGGCTGATGGCTTCCATGATGGTGCTCTCATGCGCGAAGGTGCCGCCCGAACCGCCATACTCCTCGGGCATCGACGCACAGAGCAGACCCGCTTCGCCCGCCTTGGTCCAGCTCTCGCGGTCGAAGCTCTCGGCCTTCTCGAACTCGTCGTAGCGCGGCGCGATCTCGGCTTCGAGGAACTTCGTCGCCATGTCGTAGAGCATGGCAACATCTTCCGACATCCAGGCAGGTTTCGGCAGGCCGAGGACTTCGGTGGCGTTGGTCATTGCGCAGTTCCTCCTAATGTCGGCCCACCCCTCAAGTCCGACATCCGATCTTAAAATGCCTCCGCCGGCAGCGCCATCATGGTGTCCGCACCGGAGGAAATCCGGGCCAGGTGCGCCGCAGTTTCCGGCATGACACGTTCCATGAAATAGCGGCCGGTGACGAGCTTGTTCTCGTAGAAGGATGCGGTGTCGCCGGCTCCTTCGGCAAGCTTTCCCTGCGCCACCTTGACCATGCGGCCCCACATATAGCCCAGCGCAACAAGCCCGAAGAGATGCATATAGTCGGTGGAGGCGGCCCCGGCATTGTCCGGCTTCTGAATCGCGTTCTGCATCAGCCACATAGTGGCTGCCTGAAGGTCGTTCAGTCCCTTCTTCAACGCCTTGGTGTAGGGCGCCATGTTCTCATCGGCGCGATTTTCCTCGCAGAACTCGCCGACCTCCTTGAAGAAGGCCTGCACAGCGCTGCCGCCATTCTGCGCCAGCTTACGGCCGACAAGATCAAGCGCCTGGATGCCGTTTGCTCCCTCATAGATCATGGCGATGCGCGCATCGCGCACGAATTGGCTCATCCCGTGCTCTTCAATATAGCCGTGGCCGCCGAACACCTGCTGCGCCATGACCGCATGGTCGAAGCCCTTGTCGGTGAGCACGCCCTTGACGATGGGCGTCAGCAGCGAAAGCTGATCGTCGGCTGCCTGCCGTTCGGCCTCGTCCTCGGAGCGGTGGGCGATGTCCGAATTCAGCGCCGTCCACAGCATCAGGGCGCGGCCGGCCTCGTTGAACGCCTTCATCGTCATCAGCGCGCGGCGAATGTCGGGATGGACAATGATCGGGTCGGCCTTTCTATCCGGCGCCTTGGCACCGGACAGCGAACGACCCTGCAGCCGCTCCTTCGCATAGGCGGCCGCGTTCTGATAGGCGATTTCGGAGACGGCGAGGCCCTGGAGGGCAACACCGAGACGTGCCTCGTTCATCATGGTGAACATCGCTTTCAACCCGCCATTTTCGGGCCCAAGCAGATAGGCGGTCGCCTCGTCGTAATTCATGACGCAGGTGGCGTTGCCATGGATGCCCATCTTGTCCTCGATGGAGCCGCAGGAGACGGAGTTGCGCCGGCCCGGATTGCCGGCTTCATCGAGAAGGAACTTCGGAGCGATGAACAGCGAGATGCCCTTCACGCCCTCCGGCGCCCCTTCGATGCGGGCAAGCACCAGATGGACGATATTGTCGGCCATGTCGTGCTCGCCGGCGGAAATGAAGATCTTCTGGCCGGAAATCCGATAGCTTCCGTCGCCATTCGGCACCGCCCTGGTGCGCAACAGGCCAAGGTCGGTGCCGCAATGGGGCTCGGTGAGGTTCATCGTGCCGGTCCATGAGCCGTCGACCATGCGGGGCAGGTATTTCTGCTTCTGCTCGTCCGAACCGTGGGCGAGGATGGCGGCGATGGCGCCCTGCGTCAGGCCCGGATACATCATCAGCGCCATATTGGCCGACGACATATATTCGCCAACAGCCGAATGCACCGCATAAGGCAGCCCCTGCCCGCCATGTTCGGCCGGAACCGCAAGGCCCACCCAGCCGCCCTCGCAATACTGGCCGTAGGCTTCCTTGAAACCCTTGGGCGTCGTGACCGAGCTGTCATCATGGCGCACGCAGCCCTCGAGATCGCCCGTGCGATTGGTCGGCTGAAGCACGTTCTCGGCGAGCTTGGCGCCTTCAGCCAAAATCGCCTCGAGCACGTCAGGCGTGGCGTCGGAAAAGCCGGCAAGATTGCTGTAGCGCTCGTAGCCGAGCACATCCTTCAGCACGAAAAGCGTATCTGCAACCGGCGCCCTGTATGACGGCATATTCGTCCTCCGCGATCGTGATGATGGCACCGGCGCTCATGATGCAGGCGCCAGGTCCTAGCCTTCGTGAGGGCATAGCAATAATTGACGTTTGCGTAAACGTCAATTCGGGAAGATTGGTTCCGGCGAAGGCGTCTTGGCGAGAAGATGCTTGGCGAGGGCCGAATGTGCATCTCGCCCGCTCAGCGAAATACACGAGTCTGGCATTCTGGTGCTAAAAGTTCGGACAGGCCAAGCGGCAAGGTCAGCCGTTGGCCGCGACCGGCGCTGGACGTTCGGCAAGTCTGGCGCGCACATCCGCCATGGAATCGGTCAACTCGCGGATGGCTTCCTCGATGTCCTGGCGCTGCTTGTTGAGGCGGGCCAACTGCTTCTCGGACTTTTCGAGCGTGACGCGAAGCTGCTTGGCATTGGAGCCTTTGGGATCGTAGAGATCGAGCATCTGCTTGACGTCACGCAGCGAAAAACCGACCTTGCGGCCAAGCAGGATGAGCTTGAGGCGCGCCTCGTCGCGATGCGTGTAAAGGCGCGTATTGCCGTCCCGCAGCGGGTGGAGCAGCCCCTTGTCTTCATAGAAGCGCAGCGTGCGCAGCGTGACCCCATACTGGCTGGCGATTTCGCCGATCCGCCGCAGCCCGCTTTCGTCAGCTCTCGTTTCGACAGCCGGCCCACCGGCGGCAGCAGCGCCGGCGCCTACAAGTTTCATAGTCATTTGCATCCCCATAAGGCCCGCAAAACCTTGGCTGCCCAGGAAAACCGCCGGAGCAAGGGTCGTATCGACCCTCAAGCTTCAAATCCGACCACGATACAGCCGTGCAGCGGTTGGCAACCTTCACTACTTACGTTTACGTAAATGATATACGCATACCCTGCTTACGTTGCAAGCGCGGCATTTTCGCCGCTTTCATGACTTTTTAAGGAAAGCGGCGCGCCTGGCAAGTTAGTTAACGCGTTGTTTACCACGTTGGGCGAAAGGTGCGGTTGTCGGTCAACCGTGGACGACCCGTATCGAATTCTTCACGGTTTCAGGATCGCGGGGGCGATCTGGATGAAACTCGTCCAGGGCTTGCTGCAAACCGCATCCGACGGCGGAATTGATCACTGGGCCACCAGCAACGGCGAATGGACGTTTCGATGAACAGCAAGCGCTCCTATCTCGACTCCCTCAATGTCGGCAGAACACGCCGGCCGCACACGACGCTGGAGGAGTTGAACCGTTCGCTGGAAAATCTCGAACAGCGGCTGGCGCGGCCCTACGAGCCGGCTGCCGACTTCGCGCGCGAGCGGCCAGCGGCTGAAAGCAGCCAGCGATTTGCCGACCTGCCCTATGGGCGGGCGCGGCCGGAGGAAGCCCGGGCGAACGCCGGTGCGCGCGGAGGCCAGGTCGATGCACCGTCCTATCAGGCGATCGCGCGCGATCTGGACCGGGTGCGCAGCCAGGAGGACGGGATGGCGGCGTTCGGCAACATCGCCGGCGAGCTTAAGGCATTGCGCGAGGATTTACGGCAGCAGGTTGCTTCCGGCATGCGCCGCGAGTTCGACATGCTGCGCCGCGACATGGAACGCGTTCAGGCATCGGGCGCGGCCAAGAACAGCAACGAGCTTGCCCTCGAATTCGAGCGGCTTTCCGGGGCCATTCATTCGCTCTCCGAACGCAGCGACGACAAGAGCGTCAACATGCTGCGGCTGGAACTCGAGCAGGTCAGGAACGCGCTCGACACGCTGGCGCGCGAGGAAACCGTGCTGTCGGTCGATCGCCGCTGGCAGGATTTCGACCAGCGCTGGACGGATTTCGAGGACCGGGTCGCCTCCGGACGCGCCGATGACCAGGCGATCTCGGCCCTGACAGCGCGACTGGAACAAATCAGTGACGCGGTGAACAATCTGCCGGAATCGCTTTCGCTGCGCTCGCTGGAGGAAAAGGTGCGCACGCTGGCAGGCGCGGTCGACCACTTCATACGCCAGACGGAACATGGCGATACCGGCACGCTGCGGCTGATCGACGAGCGGCTGGACGAGATTTCACGCGCCATCGTCGCCTCGACGGCGACCGCGCGGATGGCGGATTTCGATCCCGAGCCATTCGAACGGATCGAAGCGCGGATTTCGGCGCTGGCACGGCAGATCGAGGAGGTCGCCGAGGACCGCCCCAATGCCGCGGTCATGGACCGGCTCAACGCGCTTTCGCAGCGCGTCGACGAGATCACCGCGCAAGTCCATATGCCGCAGGAAGCGGTCGAGCGGCTTGCCACGCAGATCGCAATCATCGCCGACAAGATCGATCGCGCTCCGCCGGCGCCCGATGCGGACTATATCTTTCAGGGCATCGAACAGCGCTTCGACGTTTTCGCCAGCATGATCGAGCGGCGCCAGGGCGATGCGCTCGACCAGGGCAACATGTTGTTTCGCGATCTGGAGCGCCGGCTTGACGAGGTCGCCGACCGGCTCGACCAGCGCACGCCGGCAGCCGTCGACAACACCGGTATCATGGAGGCGATCGACGCACGCTTCGCGGCGCTGGCCGATCGCATCGAGAACGGACCATTCGGGTCCGTGGACCCGGATGCCATCCGCAATCTGGAGACGCGGCTGGAAAGCATTTCAAGCCGGCTCGATTACTCGGCAAGGCAGTTCGCCGGGATCGACCCCGACCTGATCCGCAATCTGGAAACGCAGGTGGCCGGGCTGTCGGAGCATCTTGCCCGCCCCGCAAGCCCGCTCCCTGAATTCGAGGATCTCGGGCCGCGCCTCGATGACATCGAAAAGTCTATTGCCGGCAGTCACGACACCATCCTTGAGGCGGCACGCCAGGCCGCGGAAAATGCCGTCCGCTCGCTCGCGCAATCGCACACCCATAGCGACGCGGTTTCCGGCCTTGCCCAGGATCTGAAGACGTTGGAAGCGCTGACGCGCCGTTCCGACGAGCGCAACACCAAGACTTTCGAAGCCATTCACGACACGTTGCTGAAGATCGTCGACCGGCTTGGATCGCTGGAAAAGGATGATGAGCCGCAGCCGACGCGCGACCCGCTTCGCAAGATGGCGCTGCAGGACACGCCTTCGCTGGATTTCGACGAACCGCTGCCGCTCGTCGACGGCATCGAACGCGGCTCCGGCACGCCCACCCCGGCTCCAGCCCGCACGCCGGCGCAAGCGGCGGCGGAGGCTGCCTTCGCCGCGCTCGATTCCGACATGATCGCAGATAACGAGCCTGCCACCCGCGGCGGCTCCGTACTTGGCAACCTGACACGCGTTTTCAGCGGCAGGAAGAACCGTGAGGCTGCACAGCCAGTCGAAACGCCGGCTCCCACCGCCGTCGAAGAGACGCCGAGCGTCGATCTCGACGAGCCGCTGGACCCCAAAATCGCCAATCGCCCGCTCGAGCCCGGCTCGGGCGCGCCAGATCTCAACGCGATCATGAAGCGCGTGCGGGCCGAGCGCGGCCAGCCGGCCCAGCAAGGTGAAAGCGAAGCGGCGAAGTCCGACTTCATCGCCGCCGCGCGCCGCGCAGCGCAAGCCGCCGCGGCGGAAGCCGAGACATTGAAGCGCCAGTCCGACATCAAGGGACCGGTGCGGGCGCTACGGATCGGCGACCTGCTGAAGGCGCGCCGCAAGCCGATACTGATGGCGGCGGCTGCGATCATGCTGGCGCTGGCCGGACTGCAACTCGGCAAGGCCTTCATGGCAGAGGGCGAGAAGATAGCGAGCGACACGCCGGCGTCGATTGCCGGCGAACAGAATATGGAGGCTTCCGCCGCTGAACTTCCGGCAGCCCCGGTCGCCGACCCGCAGGACACCGGAACGCAGGTCGCAGCCGCGCACCATGCGGAGGAGACAACCGACTTCATCGCACCGAACGCGGTAACGCCCGTGACCGCAGCGCCCGTCACGGCAGAAGCGACGGGCGAGCCGGCGAAAGAAGATACGACCGCCCTGCCGGCGCAGCCCGAAGCGGGCGCGGCCAGCACAGCAAGCGAGCCAATAGCGCCGGAAGCGCCGGCTGCGAGCGAGGCGGCAGCGCCGGCCATCAGCGTTCCGGCCGACGCCGGGCCGGTCGCCCTGCGCGAGGCGGCCAATGCCGGCGACGAGAAGGCGCTGTTCGAGATCGGCTCGCGCTATGCGGATGGTCGCGGCGTTGCCAGCGACATGGCGGCGGCCGCCAAATGGTACGAGAAATCGGCCGAGCTCGGCTTCGCGCCGGCGCAGTATCGCATCGGCAATTTCTATGAAAAGGGCATCGGCGTCGAACGGGACCTGGCCAAGGCCAAGACCTGGTATCAGCTTGCGGCGAACCAGGGCAATGCCAGCGCCATGCACAATCTGGCGGTGCTGTTCGCCATGGGCGCGGATGGCACGACCGACAATGAGTCGGCGGCGCGCTGGTTCGTCCAGGCGGCCGAGCTCGGCGTGAAGGACAGTCAGTTCAATCTCGGCATCCTGTCGGCCAAGGGCGTCGGCATGACGCAGAATCTGGAGGATTCCTACAAATGGTTCGCGCTGGTCGCCAAGACCGGCGACAAGGACGCCACCGCCAAGCGCGACGAAATCGCCAATGCGCTGCGGCCCGAACAGCTTGAGCGCGCCCGCGCGGCGGCCGAATTGTGGAAACCCAAGCCGCTCGACACCGCAGCGAACTCGATCGATATCCCGGAAGCCTGGCAGGAAAGTCCGGCGACCACGGCCAGCATCGACATGAAGAAGGCCGTGCGCAATATCCAGGCCATTCTGAACAAGAACGGCTATGACGCTGGCAACGCCGACGGCGTGATCGGCCTGAAGACGAAGAATGCCATCGCCGCGTTCCAGAAGGACAACGCAATGCCGGCCACAGGCGAGGTAGACGAAAAGCTGGTTCGGGCGCTCATTGCGCGCAAATAACGGCGGGTGTGTCGCCTCGACGACATACCTGGCTCATTCATCGTGCTAAATCCCGATCACGCTTTTGTTTTTCGCCGTGCGAGGTTTGACTTCGCCGCCGTGCCGGGGCAAGAGCTAAGGACATTCGGAGGTCGAAGAGCGCCTTCGCCAACAATTGCATTCTTTAGAGTTTGACGGGTGGGTATCTATCTCCCGATCGCAGAATTGTCCGTCAACGCTGCCGTGCTGCTCGCGATGGGCGCGGCGGTCGGATTCTTGTCAGGCCTCTTCGGCGTCGGGGGCGGATTTCTTATCACGCCGCTCCTGATCTTCTACAACATCCCGCCGGCAATCGCGGTGGCGACCGGCGCCAATCAGGTGATTGCCTCCTCGTTTTCGGGTGCCCTTGCCCATTTCAAACGCGGCACCATCGATTTCAAGCTCGGCAGCATGCTGCTTGCCGGCGGCGTCATCGGCTCGACCATCGGCATCTATGTGTTTGCCCTGCTCAGAAGCCTCGGCCAGCTAGACCTCCTCATCTCGCTGCTTTACGTGCTGCTTCTGGGCAGCGTGGGCACGTTGATGCTGATTGAAAGCGCCAACGCCATCCGTCGCAGCAAGGGCGGCCCGCCGCCGTCGTTGAAGAAGCCCGGCCAGCATAACTGGATCCTGCGGCTGCCGCTGAAGATGCGGTTTCGTGCTTCCAAGCTGTTCGTCAGCGTCATTCCGGTGCTGGGTCTCGGCGCCGGCATCGGCTTTCTTTCGTCGATCATGGGTGTCGGCGGCGGCTTCATCATGGTGCCGGCGCTGATCTATCTGTTGAAGGTGCCGACGAATGTCGTTGTCGGCACTTCGCTGTTCCAGATCATCTTCGTTTCGGCCTACACGACGATCGTGCATGCGACCACCAACCAGACGGTCGACATCGTGCTTGCCTTCATGCTGATGCTGGGCGGGGTCGCCGGCGCCCAGTACGGCGCAAAGGCCGGACAACGGTTGCGCGGCGAACAATTGCGGGCGCTGCTGGCGCTGCTGGTGCTTGCGGTGGCGCTGCGGCTCGCGTTCGACCTGTTCGTGCGGCCGGCCAGCCTCTATTCGCTGGCAGGCATCGACGGAGGCCATCTATGAGGGCGGTGGCGGCAATCGCCGGGCTGGCCGCGCTTCTATGCTGGCCGAGCGCCACCCTGGCGCAGAATCCCGTGCCCGAGACGATCCAGATCGGCCTTTCCACCGATCGCGTGGCGATCACCGCCGATTTCGCCGGTGCCGACCTCACCATCTTCGGCGCCATCGAAAATGTCGATCCGCTGATAAGCCGGCAGGGCCGTTACGACGTCATCGTCGTGTTGGAAGGACCGGCGCGGCCGGTCGTGGTGCGGCGCAAGGACCGCGTACTCGGCATGTGGGTCAATCTTGAGTCGGAGACCTTCGACAGCGTGCCGGTCTCCTATTCCGTGGCCACCACGCGCGCCATGCAGGACATTACCGATCCGGACAGCTACCGCCGACTCTCCCTCGGCGCCAACAATCTGCATATCCGCGTGGCCGAGGAAGGCGACAAGACGCCCGCCACGATCGAGGAATTCACGGCCGCCCTGCGCGAACGCAAGAAGGCGACCGGGCTTTACAGCGAGCGTGTCGGCGGCGTGCAGTTCCTTTCCGCCAACCTGTTCCGGGCAACGCTTTCGCTGGCGCCGAACGTGCCGGTGGGCACGCACCGCGCTCGTGCGTTCCTGTTTCGCAACGGTATCTTTATCCGGGAAACCTCGGCGCAGCTCGCCATCTACAAGTCCGGTTTCGAGCAGACGATCTTTCGCTTCGCCAACAATCACGGCTTCTGGTTCGGTGTATTCGCCGTGCTGCTTGCCATGCTTACCGGCTGGCTCGGCCGCATCGTCTTCCGCAAGGACTAGATCGAGGTGCGTCCTGACGAACGCATATTGTCGAGCTATCTCTTTGTCGGAGCATCGGATTTCTCCGAAAGCCGGGTTCCACTTTTCGGTCCACGACCTAGCCCGGCCGAAGCAGCGAGCCGGCAATGGCGAAGATGCGGCTGGAGCCGAGCATATAGGCGCGGAAATCCGGCCAGCTAAACATGCCGTGATAGACGCGGTCGAGCACGTTGAGCGAGCCGGTATACGCGCCAAACGCCGGCATGACCACGCGGCTGCCGTCGCTAGCGAAGCAGCGCCGCCGCACCGAGCGGCCGCGCTGGACAATGCGCGCGCACGGATGGAGATGGCCGGCGATCTCACCTTCGATAGGATGAGCCGAAGGTTCGTGGCGGAAAGTCAGGCCGCCGATGGCGATCTGCCGAACCGTCCGGCCGGAAAGCCCATCCGGCGGCTGCGGATCGTGGTTGCCGGCGACCCAGTACCAATCGCGGCCCTCCATCAGCGCTTCAAGGCGCAGGCGGAAGATTTCGGGCAGGCGTGCCGCACCTTCGCCATCATGGAAACTGTCGCCGAGACTGACGACACGTTTCGGCGCGTAATCGGCAATAACCGCCTGAAGCCGCTGCAAGGTGGCGGCGGTGTCATAAGGCGGCAGCAGCGACCCGCGACGGGCAAATGAGGAGCCCTTCTCCAAATGCAGGTCGGAGACCACCAGCAATTCCATGTCAGGCATATACAGCACGCCGCGCGGGTCGCAGACGACGCGCTCGCCGGCGATGATGATTGCCTCGGATGGTCGTGCTGACGCTGTCATTGCCGGCCCATGGCTTCCTCGATCAGGTCCGCTGCCTCCAGAAGCAGCGAATCGCTCGCCTCGCCATGCACGGGTTCCTTGCCGACTTCAAGCATGATCGGCACCGCCAAGGGCGAGATGCGCTCCAGATGCTTATGCATGATTCGACCGCGGATGCGCGAGAGCATCTCGGCAAGTCTCCTGACATCGAGCAGCCCGGCAGATGCATCGGTACGTGTCGCCTGAAGCAGGATGTGATCCGGCTCGTGGCTTCTCAAGACATCGTAGATCAGGTCGGCCGAGACGGTGACCTGCCGGCCGCTCTTTTCCTGGCCGGGATGACGTTTCTCGATGAGGCCTGAAATCAGCGCGCAGGCACGGAAGGTGCGCTTCAGCATCCAGCTATCGGCAAGCCATGCTTCGAGGTCGTCGCCCAGCATATCCTCATCGAACAGCAGCGAGAGCGGCAGTTGCCGGCGCTGGAACATGTGGCCCATGTCGCCTAGCGACCACACGGCCAGCGCGTAGTCGGTCGCCACGAAGCCAAGCGGACGCGCACCGGCCCGCTCCAGACGGCGGGTCAGAAGCATGCCGAGCGTCTGATGCGCCAACCTGCCTTCGAACGGATAGGCGACCATATAGTGGCGCTCACCGCGCGCGAAGGTTTCGACCAGCAGGTCCTCACGCTTCGGCAAGGCGGATTTGTCGGCCTGCATGCGAAGCCAGTCGGCCACCTGGTTCGGCAGCCGCTTCCAGCGGTCGGGATCGGCCAGCATGGCGCGCACCTCGCCGGCCAGATAGGTGGAGAGCGGAAACTTGCCGCCACCGTAATAGGGAACCTTGGCATCTTTGCCGGGAGCGTTTGAAACGAAGCACTCGTTCTCGCGGATGCCTTCGAAGCGCAGCACCTTCCCGGCGAACAGGAAGGTGTCGCCGGGAACCAGCGTTTCGAGGAAGGCTTCCTCGATTTTGCCCAGCGTCGGCCCGCCGCGGCCGACCGCACCCCTGCCCTGCCGCACATAGCGCACATTCAGCGCCGGCACTTCGATGATGGTGCCGACATTGAGCCGATATTGCTGGGCAACGCGCGGATGGCTGACCCGCCACATGCCGTCCTTCGTCAGTTTTATGCGAGCGTAGCGCTCGTAGCTTTTCAGCGCATAGCCGCCGGTGGCAACGAAATCGACGACGCGGTCGAAGGTGGCGCGGTCGAGATTTGCGTAGGGAGCGGCGGTCCTGATCTCGTCATAGAGCAGATCGGGATGGAAGGGCGCGGCGCAGGCGCTGCCAAGGATATGCTGGGCCAGCACATCGAGCGCGCCGTCGACCAGCGGGGGCGTGTCCTGCGCGCCGAGATAGTTCGCCTCGAGTGCCGCGCGGCACTCCAGCACCTCGAAACGATTGGCCGGAATGAGGATCGCACGGCTCGGCTCGTCCATGCGGTGGTTGGAGCGGCCGATGCGCTGGGCAAGCCGACTCGCGCCCTTGGGCGCACCGACATGGACGACGAGATCGACATCGCCCCAGTCGATGCCGAGGTCGAGCGTGGACGTGGCGACAATGGCGCGCAGCGAATTCGTCTCCATTGCCTTTTCGACGCGGCGGCGCTGGCTGACGTCGAGCGAGCCGTGGTGAAGGGCGATCGGCAGATTGTCGTCGTTCACCCGCCACAACTCCTGGAACAGGAATTCAGCCTGGCTGCGAGTGTTGACGAAAAGCAGCGTCGTGCGATGCCTTTTCACCGCCTCATAGATTTCGGGAACCGCATAGCGGGCCGAGTGCCCGGACCATGGCACGTGCTCGTCCGAATCGAGGATCGAGATTTCCGGCTTGGCCCCGCCGGCAACCGTGATCAGATCGGCCATGCCGCCGGGCGGATTCTGACCGACCAGCCAGCGGCGCAATTCGTCGGGTTCGGAGACGGTCGCCGAAAGGCCGATCGCCTGGAGGCCGGGCACGAAGCTTCTCAGCCGCGCCAGCCCGAGCGCCAGCAAATGGCCGCGCTTCGAAGTGACCAGCGAGTGCAGTTCATCGAGCACGACATAGCGCAGATCCTCGAAGAAGCGTTTCGCGTCGGAGGCGGCGATCAGCAGCGCCAATTGCTCGGGCGTGGTCATGAGGATATCGGGCGGCACCAGTTTCTGGCGCTGACGCTTGTGAGCGGGCGTGTCGCCAGTTCGCGTCTCCATGGAGACGGCCAAGCCGATTTCGCCGACCGGCTTGCCGAGATTGCGCTCGATATCGACGGCAAGCGCCTTGAGCGGCGAGATGTAGAGCGTGTGGATGCCGCGATGCGCCTGGCCGGCCCGGCGCTTGGGCCGGGCCTCGAGATCGACCAGCGTCGGCAGAAAGCCGGCGAGCGTCTTGCCGGCGCCGGTCGGGGCAATCAGCAACACGGAATGGCCAGCCTGGGCGCGGGCCAGCAATTCGATCTGGTGCGCGCGCGGCGCCCAGCCCCGGCTGGCGAACCAGTTCTCGAAGCGCTGCGGCAGCAGCGCGCTTTCCCGTCTTTGTGGGTGGGCTTCCATGTTCACGCCGAACAGGTAGCGCGACAAACGAAAGCCGCCAAGCAAAATTGCGAACAAAACGGGATCATTTTGCAGGAGCCAGCCTTCGAACGGCCTTTCCTGCCCGCTACAAGTCACTATCTTGAGCAAATGCGCCCACGCGACCTGCTTCATCCTCGTCCTGAAGGACTCTACTGCCCGCAAGGAGATTTCTACATCGATCCGGTGCGGCCGGTCGGGCGGGCGCTGATCACTCACGGTCATTCCGACCATGCGCGCGCCGGCCACGCCTCGGTGCTGGCCACGGTCGAGACGCTCGACATCATGGGCCTGCGCTATGGAGGCGATTTCGCCGGGACAACGCAAGCGGCACGGCTTGGCGAAAGGCTGGAAATCAACGGCGTCGGCGTGACTTTCCACCCGGCCGGCCATGTGCTCGGCTCGGCGCAGATCGCAGTCGAGCATGACGGCATGCGTATCGTGGCTTCAGGCGACTACAAGCGCCATGCCGACCCGACCTGCGCGCCCTTCGTGCCGGTTGCCTGTGATGTGTTCATCACCGAGGCGACCTTCGGATTGCCGGTGTTCAAGCATCCGCCGGACACGTCGGAGGTCGCGCGGCTTTTGAAGTCGGTCGAGCAGTTTCCGCAGCGCGCGCATCTGATCGGCGCCTATGCGCTCGGCAAGGCGCAGCGCGTCATCCGCCTGTTGCGCGATGCCGGCTATGACCGGACCATCTTTATCCATGGCGCGCTTGCAAAGCTCTGTGACTATTACGAAAGCCGGGGAGTAACCCTTGGGGATCTGCAGCCGGCAACCGTCGAAACCGGAGGCAAAAGCGATTTCGCCGGCGAGATCATCGTCGGACCGCCCGCTGCCTTCGCCGATCGCTGGGCGCGGCGCTTTCCCGATCCGGTCGCGTGCTTCGCCTCGGGCTGGATGCGCATTCGCCAGCGCGCCAGGCAGCGCGGCGTGGAACTGCCGCTGATCGTTTCGGATCATTCCGACTGGGACGAGCTGACCGAAACGATCACCGAGACCGGCGCGTCGGAAGTGTGGGTGACGCATGGCCGCGAGGAAGCGCTGGTGCGCTGGTGCGAGCTTGCCGGCATCGTCGCGCAGCCGCTGCACCTCATCGGCTACGAGGACGAGGGCGACTGATGCTGCCCATCTGCCATCGCCTGCAAAGGCCCCCTCACCCGGCCTCCCCCCGGAACAAGTCCGGGGTCGGCCACCCTCTCCCCGCTGGGGAGAGGAGATTGTTCGCCGCCACTGCCAATCATCATGGCGGTTGTGAACGGTCTCGCCGACCGGTTGCGCAACGCCCTCTTCTCCCCGGCGGGGAGCAGAGGGCCGCGGAGCGGCCGGATGAGGGGGCATCCTTGCGCGCGAAGCGTGCGCCATGAACCGCTTCGCCGAACTCCTCGACCGGCTGGTGTTGACACCGTCGCGCAACGGCAAGCTGACACTGCTGACCGATTATTTCCGCACCGTCGAGGACCCCGACCGCGGGCTGGCGCTGGCGGCGATCACCGGCGACCTTTCGATCGCGGCGGTGAAGCCGGCGATGCTGCGCATGCTGATCACCGAACGCATGGACCCGGTGCTGTTCGGCTATTCCTACGACTATGTCGGCGACCTTGCCGAAACCGTGTCGCTGGTCTGGCCCGATCCGCCAAAAGAGCTTACCGTCAACCGCGCGCCCACGCTTGCCGATGTGGTGGGTGCGCTGCAGGCGGCGAGCCGGCTGGACGGACCAAAGATACTGGCGGGGCTACTGGACCGTGCCGACATCTCGGCGCGCTACGCCATCATCAAGCTGGTGACCGGCGGCATGCGCATCGGGGTTTCTGCACGGCTCGCCAAGCAGGCGGTAGCCGATCTTGGCGGAGTAGATGTGACGGATATCGAAGAGCTGTGGCATGGGCTGAAACCACCCTATGCCGAGCTTTTCGCCTGGCTGGAAGGCAAAGCGGAGCGGCCGGAGAAAACCGCCAGGGCGCTGTTTCGCCCGGTGATGCTTTCCAATCCGGTCGGCGACGGCGACCTCGAAAAGCTCGACCCCGCCAACTATGCTGCCGAGTGGAAGTGGGACGGGATCCGGGTGCAGGCCGTTTCGGAAGGCGGAATAAGGCGGCTTTATTCGCGCACCGGCGACGACGTCTCGCCTGCCTTTCCCGACCTTGTGCAGGCCATGGATTTCGAAGGGGCGCTGGACGGCGAGCTGCTGGTCGGCGACCCGCTGCGCGAGACCGGTACATTTTCCGACCTCCAGCAGCGGCTGAACCGCAAGGCGGTGTCGGCGAAAATGCAAGCGCAATATCCGGTCTTCGTGCGCTGCTACGACATCCTGCAGGAGGAAGCGGAGGATTTGCGCGCCCTGCCCTTCGGCGAGCGGCGCGCGCGGCTCGAAAGCTTCGTCGCGAGGCTCGATCCGACCCGCTTCGACCTTTCGCCGCTCGTGCCTTTTGCCGATTGGCAGGCATTGGAAGAGATGCGCCGCCATCCGCCGCATCCGGTGATCGAGGGCGTCATGCTCAAGGCATGCGGCTCGCCCTATCTCGCCGGTCGGCCGAAAGGACCGTGGTTCAAATGGAAGCGCGACCCGTTCACGGTCGATGCGGTGCTGATGTATGCGCAGCGCGGCCACGGCAAGCGCTCCAGCTTCTATTCCGACTATACATTCGGCGTGTGGTCGGGAGCGGATGGCGAGGAGGAACTGGTGCCGGTCGGAAAAGCCTATTTCGGCTTCACCGACGAAGAGTTGCGGCAGATCGACAAATTCGTGCGCGACAATACCGTCGAGCGTTTCGGGCCGGTGCGCTCGGTGCGTGCCGACCGTGCCCATGGCCTGGTGCTGGAGGTCGCCTTCGAGGGGCTGAACCGCTCGACCCGGCACAAATCGGGCGTGGCCATGCGCTTTCCCCGCATCTCGCGGCTGCGCTGGGACAAGCCGCCGCACGAAGCCGACCGGATAGAGACGCTGCACGCGCTGCTGGATTGAGAAGGAATGACGTGGCGCCAGCGAAGGAGGGCCGGGATCGATTTTTCTTTCTTGACCCTCACGGGAATGGGTCCCGATAGCGATGATGCCGGCTTTTACTGCGAGATCGAAACCTTGATCTCGTAGATATCGACCGCCTTGCCCGCGTTCGCGAAATCGGAATTGATGGCGATGGTGCCGCCGCCACCCGGTTCCTTGTCGGTAAAATCCACCTCGAACAGGTAGTCGCCGCGTTCATAGCCGACCGCGTAGCGTTTGCGCCCGCAATCGCCCAATTCGCCGAAATTGCAATCGACCGACATTTCGGTCTCCTTGCCCTCCTCGGCGCGCGCCACGATGTCGAATGTCGCCGACTTGCCGGCGACCTCCTCCAGAACGCCCTGCCCGATATCGAACAGGATGGCCGAGCCCGACTCGCCCGAGCGGATGCGCAGGAAGTTTCCGGACGCATCGTCCATAACCTCCGCACTCGTTCCAGCCGGCGCGCTGACCATGGAAGCGTCGGACGGCGAAAACACCGTGATCCAGTCACGCGTCGAATCGGCCTCTCCCGGCCTGATCGGCGCCGCCTCCTTTTCGGGGATATAGTCCTCGTCCTGCACGGTTTGCGGCGGGTTCGGCACGCTGGTGTCGCGCTCGGCCGCGGTTTTGAAAATGCCGGTCTGGAAGGCCCACCAGCCACCGATGGCGACGGCCGCGAAGATGGTCGCGGCAACGAACAGGCGCGTGAAGGGAATGCGGAACGGCCGGCGCGCCCGCGCTTCGTTGCGCTCGCCCTCGACCGGCGCAGCCGCATTTCCTGCCAGCCGCGGCTCAGGCGACATCTTCTCATGCGAAGGCATTTCGACGCGCGGTGCCGCCCGGTTTCCGCGTTCGTCGGCTGCAATCGTCGGCGCGACATACGACTGCTCGCCAGCCGGGCGTCCTGGCCGCACATCGTCAAGTCCGTGGCTGCCGCCAGCCGATGGCCGCTGGACCACGCCGCCACCCGGCATGAATTCGGATTCGATCGCCGTGATGCTGGCCTGCAACGCCTTGCGGCGATTGATCGCCGCCTCGACGGTCAGGCTTGGATTTGCCTGAAGTGCGCGGTCAAGCGCGGCAAACGCCGAACGGTAGACCTTCTCGCGAAAGGCCCGGTCCTCGGCATTTCCATTTTCGAAGGCGTTTCGGATCGCCTTTTCGATCGCATCCAAACCGTAATCCCCAGGATCAGAACATTTATCGGCTGATGGTTAGACGGAGCCGACCGATGAGGCAACGCCTGGCGTGAACGATATACCGCCACCGCCGCTGCATGCGGGATTTTTGCGCAGGAAAATTGCGCCTCTTGCAATGCGCCCGAGGAATGCACTTGCCGGATTGCACCTGCCGATCCATCTGCTAGAACAAACGACGTTTACGGAAACGTCAATTTTCAGCGGAGATTTCGGCCGTGGCGCTGCCTGATATCTTGACCAGACTTCGCATTCCGGTGGTCGGATCGCCACTTTTCATCGTTTCGCATCCGCCATTGGTGCTGGCGCAGTGCAAGGCCGGCATCGTCGGTTCGTTTCCGGCGCTGAATGCGCGCCCGGAAGCGCAGCTTGACGAGTGGCTGGCCGAAATCACCGAAACGCTGCGCCATCATGATGCCGCCAATCCGGATAGACCGGCCGCCCCCTTCGCGGTCAACCAGATCGTCCACAAATCCAATGCCCGCCTGCAGCACGATCTCGGCCTTTGCGTGAAATACAAGGTGCCGATCGTGATTTCTTCGCTGGGTGCGGTCGAGGAGGTCAATCAGGCGGTGCATTCCTATGGCGGCATCGTGCTGCACGACATCATCCATGACCGGCACGCCCGCAAGGCGATCGAGAAAGGTGCGGACGGGCTGATTGCGGTTGCTGCGGGCGCCGGCGGCCATGCCGGCACGCTGTCGCCTTTCGCGCTGGTTCAGGAAATCCGGCAATGGTTCGAGGGGCCGCTGCTTCTGGCCGGCGCCATCGCCAATGGTGGCGCCGTTCTGGCCGCGCAGGCGGCGGGTGCGGACCTCGCCTATGTCGGCTCGCCTTTCATCGCCACCACGGAGGCGCGTGCGTCTGACGCCTACAAGCAGATGATCGTCGAATCGAAGGCAGCAGACATCATCTATTCCAATCTGTTCACCGGCGTTCACGGCAACTATCTGAAGGGTTCGGTGCGCGCTGCCGGCATGGACCCCGACAACCTTCCGGTCTCGGACCCATCGGCAATGAACTTCGATGGCGGGGCGACCAAAGCCTGGAAGGACATATGGGGCTGCGGCCAGGGCATCGGCACGATTGACCACATCATTTCCGCCGCCGAACTGATTGATCGTCTGGAAACCGAGTATCGCGCGGCGCGAAACCGGCTCCGGCTTTAAATCGTAGTGGCTTCCGGCAATTTGACGCGTTATGGCGGCTTGAAATTGCCGCGCAATGCGGATATCACCGCGCCACTGTTCGGCGTCCTTGAATGTGACCGCCGGATGCCGCTTTAGCTCAGTTGGTAGAGCACATCATTCGTAATGATGGGGTCGCGTGTTCGAGTCACGCAAGCGGCACCAAACCTCCTGTGATTAGTCAAAGAAATCAAAGCATTAGCGGCAATTGACAGTTGGCGGTCCCCGTACCTATCCCCCTTTTTAATTTGCGTTAAATAGACCTCTGGGACAGATAAATCGTGGCTCTTTCCTAACGAAGGGATCGCTTATCCGTTAGGATGGACGGTATCGAGCATATGGCCAACGCAATATGGTAGAACGCCGAAAGCCCCCATCCGACCTTTTCCCATACCCGCCACGCGGTATGTCCAGAATAGTGGCCGCTAGATACATCGGCGTCGGGCCATCGAAGTTTGACGAAATGGTGAGGGACGGGCGAATGCCCGCACCCAAACGGATAGATGGCCGGGTCGTATGGGATCGGTGGAAGCTTGATGAGGCGTTTAGTTTTCTGCCCGAAGACCAAACCAAAATCGTAGTCCAACGACCCCGAAGCCATATGAGGCAAAAAGATAATCGCGTCGAAGCCGCAATTGCCGCTGCATATGCTGCCGCAGAAGCCTTGAGAGCGGGCACTCGCAAGAGGCCGTGATCGCCGTTTGACAGCGGGACCCGGCCATGGCGCACAAACTTTGCCCGCTGCGCCTACGAGGCAGACACAGTGACGCGCTGGATGGCAATCACACCGCGCTCCGGCGGGCCGATGCAGTCGGGCTTTCCGCTGGCATGTCGAACAGCACCCGGACTCGCCTAGAGCCGCAGCGCGGGCAGCGTAGGCGTTCAGCCAGCCTGGCAATTGGGAAGTCGCGGCCACGAGTCGCAACCAGCGTCATCATATCCAAGGCCGCATTGAAATTGCACTCGCGCCGCCGCTTCATGCCATCGGATGGACCGTGCGCGCACCACATGCGCACGTTCACCGAGTGGCTGTAAGCGTCTCCGAGCGTCTCGATTTGCATGAGAACGAATTAGGAACAAATTCGTTGATGGGCAATCGGGTTCGTGCGAGATTTTTTTCAAATCCGCGAGCGTCGAGATGAACAAAGTGAGGCGAAGCTATTGACCCAGGAGCAGCAACAGCGATCGCCGAAGCTGATTGTGGTCATGGCGTTCGACCGCGATGAGGAAGGCGAGCTTCAGCCCGTTTCGATCCCATGGAGCAGCAAAGCGAGTATAGAGCCATCCGCATATCTCAAGCCCTTGCCGCCAAGCATGCCGGCGTGATTGCATGGAGCCGCGGCTCGTTTAAAGACGCAGATTTCCTAGTCACTATTCGTTAACTTTTTGCACGCATCTCCCGCGCCTTCTCCCACTATATGGGGTAGTTGCCTTCGCAAATCTCACGCAAAGTTGAGGGCGGGGTGAAGTTGGGGGAACTCGATGATGATGAAGCGCGACAGTCAGACCATAGGCGGCGGGCACAAATCGCGCTGGTTGGTCGTTTGCAAAGAGCTGGCCCCTTCCTTTGGTCGCGAAAGGTTCCTGTAACTGTTCTGGCAACCGAAGACGAGGTTTGCTTCATTCCTTACGACGGATCGCGCGTAGCAAAGTCGTTCTTATACGACGCGTTGCATAGCGTTTCCTCTCGCGATTTTCTTGGACGGAAAACCCTCATTTTGCATGGCATCAGCGGCGTCGAAGCCGTGCGCTGCAGTGCGTCTCAAGATGAACTTCTCGACTTTTGCCGCTTCGTAAACAGCCGTATCGCCGCGACGGAAAAGAAGCCCGTTGGCGCGAGATTCAAACTTACACAGCTCGAAGCGCCGCCGGACGCGCGATTCACACCCGAACATCCCCAGGAAGAGTACGATTCCGCAATCGATGCTTTGTTTGATCCAATTGACTGGACCGAGGTCCTCTTCGACGATCTCGACAAGAGTGTAGAGATCGACCGGCAGAGCTTCGCCGACGAACGTCCAACGCAACAGAACACCCCTAGCCCTCATAGCAGGCCGCGCCGAGACCCTCCGAAGCGCCGCCGCCCGCGCCAAGCGAACGGCTTCAGCCGGATCGTTGTCGAGGAGCCAAGACGCAGAACGACGAAGCGAAGCTGGGTGGTTGGAACGCTCGCCGTCCTGCTTCTTTCCGGTACGCTCTGGTGGCGGTCAGGCTCTTCCAGCGTCGAAACCAAGGCCGTCGAGCCCTTGGAGATTGCAGAGCTTCCAATTCAATCAGTGGAAAGCGGCCCTGAGGGGCAACCAACAGATTTCAATTCGCGTGTGGCGGCAAGGCTGCTGCAGATCATGCAGGATGAGCGTGAATACGCTCAACTGATGGATATTTTCAGAAAGCACAGGCAAGCGCGAGGCCTGACCCCTGATCAGGTAAGCGCAGCATTGGGCTGGAGGCAAGCCGAATTGAACGAATTAGAGTTGGGCATCAAACGGCCAAAGCTCATCGGACTGATAGATTTCGCCCTGGCGATAGACTTAGACATACACGACGCTGTCGGGAAGATTAAATGATTAGAATCAGAACACTCGTGGCGGCCAGTGCTGCTGCTCTCTTGGCATCTACAGCAAGTGCGCTCACGACAGATACTCAGGACAGCCGATGCGATCTGATCCGATCAACCTTCCGCAATCACATCGAGACGATATTTTTGGTCGAAGTGGCTCACTTTCATTCAAAGACCAAGGGGCGAGTATTAAATCGAAAGATTTATGACGACGCACTTGGCCACTACAACTCGCGACTGTCGTTAAAGGCGATCGAGACAATCAATAACGAATGTCCATTTGACTGACGGGTCCTATCCGCTCGCCGGGGCTCACGATCATGCCCCCGGAAGTAGCAGCGAGCTGGAACATGACGCCAAGCCGCCTTCGCGAATGCCTCAGGGCCATGCACTGGACGAACGCGACCTTGGCAGATGCGCTGGGGTGTACGGAAACGTTGGTTATCGCGTGGGTTCTCGGCTTCAGTGAAATACCAGACGAAGTTGGTGATTGGATTGAACTACTTGGCCAGGCCCACGAGAAGTCCGAGCCGCGCAAGCCGAAGTCCCTCAGGGGGAGCCAGCTTACCGGTTGGGAGTGGTTGACGCGAAGGCGACGGCGGTAAAAAGGCCCCGCTTCGCGTGTACGGGGGGTCGTTGGAGCCACCTGTCAACATCAGTGCAACTTAAATCAAATCCGCGTATGACAATTGAGGTTTTACTCACCCTCGACACGTAGATAGCGGATTGCAGGTGGCGTTTTTGAGGACCTCAAATGATCAGTGATTTTTCCGCTGCTCGGCTACGTCTGGAGCAGGCCTATCATCATCTTGACGGCGATGACGAGGTAAGCGCAAGTGCCCGCGAAGCGCTCGACCTTTTAATTGAGGCCATGGCCCATGAGCAGTTCAAGCGGCCAACTGCGTCTGCGAAAGTGCTGGATTTTCCGAAGCCGTACTTGAAACGCAAGCGACGCCCCTGACGCCTTTTCTTTGATCAACCGGTAAAAAATTCGTTGTAGCCAATCTAGCTGTCTTTCCATACAGTCCTAATGGGGGCAGTATTTGCGAGGTAAAAGTAATGAATCCTGCGGATACCGGAACGATAGATAATGCTAGCTTCTCGATTATGACGATTACCGCAAATCTCGTGTCTGCCTACGTGTCGAACAATCCAGTTCCCGTCACCGAACTTCCTGCGCTGATTGATCGCGTGAATGCCGCTTTGGTTAACTTGTCCGAGCCTGTTCCCCCGGCGGATGAACCACGAACGCCGGCTATTTCGATAAAGAGGTCGGTTACAAGAAGCCATATCTTCTGCCTGGAGGATGGAAAGAAGTTCAAGTCTTTGAAGCGGCACTTGATGGCCTACCACAATATGTCTCCCGAGGAATATCGTGAGAGATGGAATCTCGCGCCCGACTACCCGGTCGTAGCCCCGGAGTATGCGGCCAGCAGATCGGCGATGGCGAAAGAAATGGGGCTGGGTCGCAAGCGGGAGGTAAAGACATCGACTGAGCGTATTAGAGCGCCAAAACGCCGCGATAGGAAGAGCGACTAGGGGTCCTCGCTAGATTGGGGCTGGCATAGGACAACAAAAAGCCGCCGCCTCGTGAGGGACGGCGGCTCTAGTCGGAATTTCTAGCGGTGCTTTTTTTGCTTTTTGTCCCGCCGTACCCTGCGGCGAATCCAGACATAGCCGCCTGCGACCATCAAGATTGGGAGGCCTACTCCCGCCACAGGCCCGGGCACGGCCAGGCTCTTCGAACCATTTGAGCCTCCTGCCCCCCAACCCAGGCCAGGCGTATCGCCTCGATCTGGCGGCTGTGCGGCGCTGAGTGGTGACAGCGAAAACAGAGTGAGGGCGGCGGTGCAGAGCAATCTTAACGGAAAGCTCGAATGCAAGGCTTGCGGGACCATTACCATGGCCATTCCCGAGGGTGCAGGCGAGTCCACGCTCATTCAGTGCAGCAAATGCGGTGGAGTAATAGGCACTTGGGGGGAAATCCAGGACGAGTTCATGCGGGAGGCACGAAATATCAACGTTCTGGAGTTGGACGGCGGCAGGATTAGGAAGACCAAAGCCGGTTTGCGGGGGCCTCGCAACCGCGCATAGCAGCGTGTGACCTAAGGCGGATTGCCCTTCCCTAACTCCCCTTTCTTCAACAGTCTGGCTTCTCGCAGCAGCGAGGCCGATGCATGCCGAGCAGGTCAATCAACAGACGTGCTTGGCCTTCGGTAATGCCTGTCTCGCGCGCGAGCGAACGGGCATAATTGTCCTTGTCGGTATCACCGTTCATCATCGCGAAATCTCATAGGGTAAGAGGTCCAGCGACCCCAACTAGGGGTCCCATCGCCAAAGAAAAAGCCCGTTATCTCGCGTGAGAGTGAGACGACGGGCCAATGGCCGGCGCGCCGTTTTGTAGGAAACGCGCCAACGGGGCAGGTCAGAAACGGCTAAGCGCGGTTCTTGTTCCTTCGGCCCATCGCCAAATTTCAGTATTGTAAAAACGAAAAGCCCGCCGCCTCTGAGGGGGGAGAGACGACGGGCCAAGGGTTGGGATACCCTACTGTGCGTACGATCAAACCGCCAAGCGCGGCTTTTGTTCCTTCGGAGTGACGTGTCGAGACTAGAGCAAGCCAGCAGCTTCTCGAGGAACAGCGGTCGGATTGAAATGGACCACCACGTCTTCTTTCTTTCCTCCCGGGAAGGTGAAAGGAAACTCCGGCGCAGAGGGATCCGGTCTTTTTGATACCTTCGGAGTCGACTGCTTTGACGTTTGCCGAAAGTACTCGCGCGAGACATGTCCAAGAGACGGAATTACCGGTCGCTCGCCATTGAACCACCGTTCAATGGAGACGATTTGTAGACGTGGCAAATGGCCATGTGCAGTGTCCACGAAGCCGAATGAGGCCGCCTCCGATTTCATGTCGCGCGTGGGCTCACGAAGGCAGATGAAGAGCCCCATCTCAGCCCTCTCGCGGTCGATGACGGCCTTGAATTCGCGAACATCCTTTGTCCCGACGTGCTGTCCGCCCTTGACGGAGGTTAGCACGCGTCCCCATCCGCGTGGACCGTTCATGAAATACATTTGACCGTCAATACCGCGATCCGGTCCTTTTCGGATTTCCTTCAAGGCTTGCACGCCGACGAGGTAATTTGCCCACCATTGGAACTGATACTTATCACGCTCGGCTAGGCGCGCTGCGCTGGGAAAGTCGCGGGGGATACCGCCCAAATCGTACTCGGGGGTGCCTGTCATTGCTCCCAATCGTTCTTCAATGACACGGATCGCATGATAGGCAACGTCGATCCCGATCCAGTTGCGACCGGCGGACTGCGCTGCAGCGACCGTAGTGCCGCAACCACAAAAGGGGTCGAGAACGACATCACCTTCATTCGTGGCGGCGCGGATAATCCGGTCGAGCAGCTTTACCGGCTTCTGAGTGGGATATCCAAGCCGCTCGCGTGCCTGAGAATTGAGAGGCGGAATATCCACCCACACGTCACCAAGTGGCATGCCCCGCATCTCGTCAAGGTACCGCTTGAAACGCGGAACTTTTCCTGGCCCGGCTTGGTAAATTCTCCCGGCCTCGAACGCTGCTTGCATTCTTTCTCGGGACCATCGCCACACCCGTGTAATGCCTAGAAATTCGTACGTAAGATTTGGTCTGTCCTGATTTGGATTGAGGAGGTCAGCGAGTTGATAAAGGCGTCCATCACCATCGTCACCAGTATACTTTTCGGCGATTTTAGGAGGCAGGTTGTCCAGATCATACGGCTCGAACATTTGATCGCCATTCCATGTTCGACTGGATGATGCCTCAAAGCTAAGAATAACGTCATGATTTGTCGGAAGGCGCCGGCTCATCAAAGATTTTCCGGTACTTCGTTGCCAAATGATTTCGTTGGCGAAGCGCTCTGGTCCGAAAATAGCGTCTAGAACAATCTTGAGATAATGACTGGCGGTCGGATCGCAGTGAAGGAACAGCGACCCGGTTGGCTTTAGAACTCGCCGGAGTTCGGCAAGCCGTTGAGCCATCATAACAAGATAAGCCATCATATCGCTTTCACCGAGCGCGGCATGCAGGGCATGAATAATTGATGCCACGCTGCCCCCTGCCTGCATTATTTCGTCAGATGCCCATTGGGCCTCCGGGCCCCATGTCCAAGTGTCCCGGAATGCTTCAACTTGAGCACTGGCGGCCTCGTCGGTTGGCGATTTGAAAAGAACGTTATAGTTTGCTTGGCTGTTGAACGGTGGATCGAGATAGACGAGATCAACGCTGGCGTCAGGAATCTCTTCGCGGAGGATTGTCAGATTGTCCCCGAACCAAAGCTGATTTTTCATATCAATCCCCGCTGCGCCCAAGAGTACTTTGCGCGAACTTTGCTGATAAGCAGTTAACCATTCTGTTGTTGGTAGGATAGTTGCGGGTGGCTTCTTATCACCGGCTCAAGGACGTGAATTTCCCGACACCTTCGACCGCTCCTTCAACGTCGCGATGTCTTCGCGGATCGTGGTCAGCGTCATGAGCACTTGGTTCTGAAACGAGGCAGAGGTGCCGACCTGCTTTTCGATGGCCTCAAGACGCAGTTCGTGGCTATCCACGGTGCGCACGACGTTCATGTAGGCCACGAACACGGATCCCACGAGTGCCAGGATCGTGAAGACGTGGCCAAGGTTGAAGGATGGATCGAATTTCATTCTGGGCATCTCGCCTTACCACATCTGCCAGATTGAGAAGGCCGCTGCGGACATGGCGACGGCCGCGATTGCGTAGCTCCTGGTCATTTCTGGCTCCACTTGGCGGCAACATCCTTGATGGTGTGGCCGCCGAGGTAGAGCCCAAGATAGGCACCCGTCAGCGTCATCAGCGTGCCGGCATCAACGATGTCGATCGAGGCGCCGGTGATCGCATTGGCGAGCGGCACGGCAACGATCAGCCACAGCCAGAAGAAGCCGATGAGGTACATCCAGGCCGGCCGCCACGCCCATGTCCATGTCTGCTCCTTGGCCATCTCGGCGAGCTGCAGTTCGTTTGAAAGGCGCTGGCTCTCGACATAGGCAAGGACCAGATCGGCCGCGACCGGTTCAGTCGCAATGATCGCCTCTTGCACGGCGGCCGGATCGGATTCGGCTACGGTTGGAATATCATCGGCAGGAACGCCGAGCTTGCCGGCCACGGTGTCAATGACCTCCCCCGCCAGCCTGCCGCCGTCGCCGAGCTTGTCGGCCAGGATTTTCTTGATGAACGGTACGGCAAGGCCCGCCGCCGCGTCGAGGATGACCGCTGCTATGGCGCTCATGGCTTAGTTCCCAAAGATGATGAAAAGAACGACCGCCACGACGATCAGAGCGAAGGCGGCGAGGATCGAACCGGAAGCACCCTGCTTGCCGCCTGCGGGCTTCGCTGACGTGCTTGGCTGCGGTGCGGGCTTGGATGGTGCGGGAGACGTCGCAGGCTTGCCGGCCAGTGCCCTCACCCTGTCCAGCAGCGCTTCGACCGTCTCCGGAGCGACCAGCGCTTTGTTGAGCCCGTCGCCCGCATAATAGCTCTGTCCGCGCTTGACGGTTCGTGATCCGCCCTTGGTGGCGGCCAGCACCGGCAACGAGGCCCACTCCTGCGCCAGCCGCTTGCCGAATTCGGTGCGGCTGATCTGACCTCCCATGAAGGCTTCGTAGCCGCGGCGCTTGAGCAGATGGTAGGCGAGCCGGTCTTGGAGATCGGCATCGAAGATCTGATTGCCGCGTAGCCCGAGCTCGCGCGACAGATCGATGAGCGTTGCCTTCATGAACTGATACCGGCCGGCCGCGCTCGATCCATGGTTCTTCGACCATCCGGCCTGCGCATCGACCACGTCGCCGAGCGTCATCGAAGTCAGCGGTTTCGTAAGCTTGTGCTGCTTGTTGGCGTAGATGGTGCCGTAACCTTTCGGAGCCTCAATATCTCCAATGAAGTCAAGCAGCATCGCCGCTCCGGCAGGAACGGTTTTGTCCATGGCAGATGTCTCCGATTTTAAGAGGCTGTTAACGATGCGCGCAGGTCGCGGCGGAGAGGGCACAATCGTGGTTTGCCGGCAGAACCGACGTTGCTATGTCTAACGTCGGCTTGAGCTTGAACAATTCAGGTCAGGGTCCGGCAGCATCCCCGCCCAGCCCACGCCCCTGCCGGGCCCGCTCAAAATTTTCAGAAGCAGCCTTGTCCCGATCTGGGACATGCCTAGATTCTGTTCCGTGCAAGTCCCTAAGACTGCATGGCCCGGCCACTGACCTCCTGGCTGACTTCAAACGGCTGGGCCTTCGAGGAAGGGCCTGATCGCGATTGGCTAACTCCTGGGCAGCGGTCAGGCCCGCTTCGGTTTCCGATAATCCCAACTGGGTAAACCCAATTAGCGGCGATGCTGATGGGGGGTGCCAATGTTAACATTGATGTGACCCGAGTGGCCCCCCACTTCGGTCCGGTCCGGCAGCCGCCCGCAAACCTAGGCTGTCGGAGTCGTGCCAGCGACGTCCGGTCGTGCCTCCTCGCAAAAGCGCGGCCGGACCCGTATATCCTTTGTCAATGAGCCTATGTCAGACAGGCCAAACCGCTGCTTCGACCGCGGCTCTCGCGGCCGCCTCGCCGGCGGCATCGTCTATCGCCTTCTTTGTACCGAGGCGCACTGCCTCGATCGCTGCGCCAATCTGCGTCCAAGCCGCATCCATGGCGAGAACGACGGCGGCAACCGCAGCGAGATCAGGGCCATCAATGCCGACGGAGGCCGACAGGAGCGGATAGTCCGCCGGATCAGGGTTCTGTTCTGTCGAGGCCGCACGGGCTTCTTCGACCTTGCGCTGATAGGTCATAGCTTGGCCGGCACCTGGCGTGATGTATTTGAGGCGCTCTTGCTCCGCTGAGGCATCGATCCATGACTTTAGAGCGACCTTCACTTCGTCAAGTGTCAGTGGCTCCGGCTCCGGTTCGGGCTCCGGTTGGGGCGGATCAATGACCGCAAAGCCTCCGTCGACGCTGACGAGCTTGCCGGCCAACATCCCGGCGAGCGCCGCCTGATATTGCTCTTCACTGATCTCGATGCCGCCTTCTATGGCAGCCTGACTGACGCGGCCTTCCGCTGCGAAATACGACATCACTTAATCCTCATGTAATAGGTCGCTTGGACGTTCTTCGGGCGGGTCTCGGTGCCGGCGCGGGCGTCCGGGGAGTTGCCACTGTCGAATGTGAAGCTCTGGTAGCCAGACTGCGCCGGACCCGCTGTGTCGTATGCAGTGCCGATGGAGGTAACTGGCGTGAACGCACCACCTGGGAGAGCCGCGAACAGGGCGCGGTTGAACACGCCGGACATGCTACCAGTTATCCTCTGCATCTGGTCGTTCTCGACGGCACCAGGGGTCAGGCTGGCGCGAATGAAGCGCCCCTCTGTGTTGACGAGCTGCACGACCCTCCCGTTCAGGGGCGAAGAGGCCAGAGAGACGGTGGCATAGGCACTGACCAGAGGGGCTGATCCGGACACGGTCTCGCCTGACAGGATGCCGTTATTGTACCCTCCGGCTCCTGTCTTGCCAGCAGTGAGCATCACATAGCGATAGACCCGATTGGTGGGGGGTGCCAAACCCGCGATGAGATGGTCGAATACAGGGATCGGTACGCCCAGCGGCTGGCAGGCCCAGGGATCCACGATGCTCGGATTGATTAAAATCCACGCGCCGGCACCAGCGTTGGCCGCCGCGTCGTAGACTACAAAATACCGTTGCCCGGCGAGAATGTCGCCGGCCTCCAGTGCAACGTCTGCACCCGCTTGCATTTTGCGGAGGGCCTTGGCGCCGACCCCGGATACGTTGAGAGTTGCGGCCCCGGTGTTGTTCGCCAGCGACTCGAACGTCGCCACCTCGTAGTCCGTGTAGCTGGTCAGCGGCGGGACCGGCGTGAGTGTCAGCGCGTCGACTGCACCGCCGACAGCCTGAAAGCTCTGCCGGGCGCCAGCGCTGACCGGATAGGCTCGATTGGCGGAGCTGTCGATCGCGAACTCGTCGATCCAATTGGTTCCGTCGTATACTCTGACAATCCAGAGAGGGTCGCCAGAATCATCGATCCACCGCATGCCGGCGACAGAGTACGAGGGTGCGGCTGATCCTTTGTGTCCGCTGTTGACAGCGTCCCTGAACGAATTGAGGTCGGTCGCGAGGGTGGCTCCGCTCTTCGTTGTCGGATTAATCGTCCCGAAGTCGAACTGTGTCATTGCATGGCTCCGTATCCCTTGGCGACGTAGTCGATCGTGCGTGCGACCGCCGCTCCGGCTGAGTTGAAGAACTGAATGTGGAAGCCTCCCGGCCCCTTGCCTGTTATGAGCTTCCGGTCTCCCGTAGCCATGTCCTGGTCGGCGGTGGCTAGGCCCTGCAGCGAGATGAACGGCGGGTCGAAGACAACGTCGAGGCCGGACGCCGGTACCGGAATGTCCTCGCCTGCAACGACACGATCGGGCATATCCACCGACACCTTGAGCCGCGAGACCACCGGAGTGATGTTTGAGTAGGCCGGGCTGGTGTCCTCTAGAGCCGTCCCCTGGAGCACGATGCGGAACTCGAAGGCTCGGGCGCTCACGTCCCCGACGAAGAACGGTAGCCACCCGCTCCACTCGCCCAGAGCAGGATCGCCGGAAGTCGTGCGGTACTGCAGCTCGACGTTCCAGTCCTCGGGCTCGGAGTTGTCCAGGCGAATGACCTCCGAGAGTGTCAGCCACGTCGCCATGACGTTGGCCGTGTTCTCGCCGCTCGCCTCCACCAGTGCGGTCAGTCGGCTGGTGTAGACCTCGCCCAGGTCGAGACCGCCGGCGAAATTGTAGATGCCTGTGACCGCAAGACCGAGGCTGTCCGGCTCTCCGTCGCCTGAGTACAAGGTGACGACCTCGTTGAGGGCGTCCCACTTGGACAGCGTATTGTTCGAGAGCAGACGCAGCACGCCGCCCTCGGTATTGACGCCATCAACCGCGCCGGCAAAGGCCGGACCCTCCTCGAAGAACTCGACCACGTTAAGCCCGGAGATCGCCGCGATGCTACTGCGGACCACAGCTGCGTTCAGGCTCTTCACGCCGGTCTGGTAGACCGCCTTGATGAGGTAGCTGCCAACCATCGTCGGCACCTGAGCACTGGACCCCGAAATCTCGGGGATCAGCGGCGTCGCGGAGTTCCACTCTACGGTGGCGCTCTCGGCCGAGACGAACCGAATTTCGTAGTGGCTGATCCCGACTGCCTGGACGGCGGTCCACGATAGGGTCGAGAGGTCGCCCAAAACCGCGATCTTGAAGCCCGTAACGTCGGGCGGCGGACGCAGCAGCGTGTCGGCGCCGAACGTCTCCGAGTAGACCCACCGCGAGAAGGAACCGTCGTCGAAGATGGCTCTCACGGCGAACGTGTAACTCCCCGACTCCAGCCCGCGTATGTCGGCCGACGTCTGCGGCGCAACCACCGAGGCGGCCCGACGCCAGATACCGTTCGCGTTGTTGCGGTAGTCCACATCGAAGTGCCGAACGCGGCCAAACCGAGGCTGCTGCCAGCTCAGCCGCACCGCCGCCAAGAACGCGTCGCCCTCCAGATACACACTGGCGTTAATCCGGATGTCGGTCGGCGGCAGCAGATAGGGGTCGAGCGGAACGGTGACGTTGCTTTCAAAGGCAGGCACCGCGCCAGTATCGGCCTCGTAGATGCCCGGCGCATCATCGACCAGCGTCAACCTTGCGGTGATGTCGTCCTGCGGCTCGATGCCGAGAACGCGGTAGACCGCGCTGTCACGGGTCGCCTCGCCGAGCGTGAACAGGTCACCGACAGCGGGAAGGTCGCCCGAACCATCGAGATTGATCGTCTGTGTTTCCCCGGAGCTCCCCGGCACAACTGAGCGGAGCACGAAAGAGCCGTCCGCCAGTCGGAAGCGTATCTGGTAGAGCTTGTTGCCGTCCAGAATGAGCCGCTCGTCCAGGACGACGCGCTGCGCAGGGCCATCCACGAACGTGACGCGCCCGCTGGCAAGACCAAGCAGCATGACGTCGTGAGCGATCCGGACCCGATCGCCGCGCGTGCAGGCCAGGTTCTCGAAGTCGACATTGAGAGTGTAGGTCTCAGGACGAAGGCGCAGCTGAGCCAAGTGGAAGCGGCCGTGCCTCCAGATGGTGCTGGGATGCGTCACGCCGGGGAAGTCCAGGCCCTCGAACCGGGTCGCGTTGGCGGCCGAGTAGCCGTCGTCGTAGACTATACGCTCGTCCTCGATCCAGCCTTTCTGCGCGTTGATGAAGCGGACGCGCCAGCCGTGGGGCATTTCGCGGAACTCGTGGGTTGCCTCGAAGCCCCACGAATTTCGCGGCGTGAACATCTGCACGACGGGCGTGTCCTGCTCGTCCCACATGACGGACCACTTGCCGTCCTTGAATACCGTCATGGCACGGCCGGCGGCGGCGATGTCCGCCAGCGTGTCGAAGACGGACGCAGTGGTGACGCGAGGATGGTCGAAGGTCCAGCCGTTGGCCACGCAGTACGCGTGCCATCCCTGGAGCGCGACGAGATCGACCTGAGAGTCGGGCACCGGACGCGCGTTGGCTGGCCCCTGAAGCACGTGGCGGAACAGGTCGGCCGGGTTGCGGGAGGGCTGGTTCGCGACCCAGGAGACGCCGTTCCACGCCTTGACCAGCGAGATGACCTCGCCGTTGAGGGTGTCCAGCGTTCCGTTGAGCTGCGAGGTGGCCTTAATGCGGATCGCGGTGACGCAGAGAGGCTTGTCGAAGTTGAGCGGGGCACTGTTGCGGAAACCGCGCAGTGCGGTCCACACAACCGTCTCGGTAACGTTGTTATTCTCCGGATCGTAGTCGTAGTAGTCGTCGGTCTTCGCGACCTCGACCTCGTACTTGCCCGGAGCGACGGCGACCCGAACCGTGCGGCGGATGGTGTCGAGCGTGCTATCGCTGATGAAAAAGTTGGGAAGGTTGATCCACGCCGACGTTCCCTCCAGCCGATAGCGCGCCATCACGACGACGGTCCAGATGTTCTTCCGGCCCTTGTTGTCCGTGCGCCGGATGCCGTTCGGCATCACGACGTCGAGAGAAATCTCGTTGATGTTCTCGGCCGTCGACCGACGGTGCCAGCCGTCCTCGAACTTCAGCTCGATCGACAGCGGCTCCTCGACGACCTGACGCGGATACAGCGTGACCGGAGCATCGCCGACATAGCCGTTGCGGGTCTCGATCTGGACGTCGGAGAAGGACGAGATCGGCGTCTCGCCGATCTTGAGCTGGCTGACGCTGAGCGGCCCGTAGCCCCAGACGAAGAGGACGCGCAGATACTGATCCTCACCGACCGACTCCGTGTAGGGTAGGCCGCCATAGAATGGAACGAACCTGTGGTGCCCCAAGATGACCGGGACCGCCTCGAACGGTGCTGCCTGGTTGCGCGCGCCGGTAAACGAGTACCCGATTTTCGGCGTCTCCTGGACCGGCGGGCGTGGTGCAAACAGCGCGTTCATCAGGAGCTTCACGCCGATGCTGAGGCCGGCCATGAGGAGCTTGCCGAAGAAGCCGAGACCCGCAATGAACGCGTTGAACGAGGCAAAGGCGGCGCCGATGGCTCCAATGATCGGCGCCAGGAAGCCCTGCAATGTCGGGTGCAGAGTGACGGTCGTCGTCGGCTTCGGCCGGACGCAGTGCCATATTGCTGGAGCGATCGGGTGACCGTCGATGTGTATCTGGAAGTCCCCCGGCACGGCGAGGCAATCCTGCTCGGACGCAATGCGCTCGGCGATCTCCGCGAGCGTGATGCCAGCCGGCATGCGGCGCTCGACGCGCGCCCGGCGCATTGGGTGCAGAGCCGCCACAACACGGATGTCGTCGGCCGGGCCGAGCAGCTCGCCGTCCAGCACCTTTGGAACCATCATGTTCATGTCAGGCTCTCATGACGGTAGAAGCCGAGCACGCGGCGGCGAAGGCGCATGGAATGGTAGTTCTCGATCAGTGAGCCGGCGCCACGCTCGATGTGCAGGACGAGACTCGGAGCGGCGACAAGGCCGACATGGCGCGGCCGGCCGCCTACAGACATCAGTAACGCATCGCCTGCGCGTTCTTCACCGGCTACGATCGATTTCCATGGATCCATGTGCCCGGCGATCAGGGCAACGACCGCATTGGCATCAGCAAGCGTCTGGTAGTCGTCGCGGTAGCTCGGGAGTGGGATGCCAAGGCGCTCGGCATAGACCAGGGCCAGCAGGCCCCAGCAGTCGAGCCCGTCGCGGTCTCTGCCTCGCTCCAGCCACGGCAAGCCGACATAGTCATCCAGATTGCCGAGCGGTCGCATCAGAACAGCCCTGGAAAGGAGGCTGGCGAAAACGTACCGGACGGATACGGTTCGTCGGTCAGCGCGTCGATCGACAGCTCCAGCGTCATGACGTTGGCGTTGTAGCTCGCGTTCTTGACGTCGAACTCGGGATACTCGATCTCCACGCTGTCGGGCGAGGACGCCAACACCACCTCGATCGTGGCCTTTGCCGGCGTCGAGACGGACCGGACCAGCTCGACCAGATCGCGACTTATGTTCTCCAGCACGAACCGGGCTGTCGGTGCGCGCTCGTCCATGTCGTCGGGCAGCGAGGTCGAGAACGGAGCGAACAGGTATGTCTCCCCTCGGCTCACCGTGCCGTATTGCAGCGGTGCCTCTGAGAGAAGCGTCGTCGGGTCGCTCGATATCCGCAGCGGCGTGGCATAGTCCGGGTGCGTAATGGTGAGCAGCACCACCAGGACCTCGCCGGTCTCCTGCGCATTCATCGCCTCGCGCAAGGTGAGTGAGACGGTCCGGCTCATGATGTCATCGCCTGCAATTCGGCGTTCGAGAGCCGCCGAGGGTAATAGATCATGCGCCTGATGCGTGTCGCGACAGTGCTTGCCGAAAGAACCAGGCTCGAAACGGTGGGGACCTGACCCGAGCTGTCAGTCAGGACCGCCGCGCCGTTGCGGCAGAACGCGAAATCATCCGCCTTGTATGCATATGCGTATTTTGTCAGGGCCCCGAGGACGACAGCAAAGGAGCCCGTATCTACCTGGCCCGCGCCGTCCTTCTGAACGTAGAAGTCTGCGCCCGTTATCACTTGTCCGTGGCGGATGCGAATGGTGCTTCCCCCCGCACCATCCAGCGCCGCAAGGCCGGCGGTTCCGCTGGATGGTGTGGTCAGATGAATGCACTCAACGTAAAGCGTGCCCTCCGTAGGGTTAAACTGGAAACCGCCGGTCGCCGCACTGACAATATCGGCGGCGCGAGGCACTCTTGTGTAGGACGTGGCGACAGGCCCGACTTCGAACTGGGCGTATCCCATCTGAATGCCGGACACACCGTCGCCGATGAATGTCGCGAGACCAGTTCCGGGTGCGTTGTTTACAGCAGCAGCATGTCCGCCTGTGCCGGTAGCAATGGCCGTCATCGACATCTGGCAGCGGTAGAGGCCGCCACCGACATTCTCGATCTTAGCCGTCACCGAACCCTGAGTGCCGGTCACTGTACCTGTCTGGAGATCGAACGCTGCAAGCCGCCCCTCGGCGTCCGAGAATACTGGCGCTGCACCCGAGAGCCGCAGATAGCGATAGCCATCTTCCCGGGAAAAGAGAGAAAACGCACAGCGCTGGCCCGCCGCAACTGACGAGACGATTCGCGACGTATAGTGCGCGCTGCTCGTCGTGGTGGGGACGATGCGGTCCAGCGTCAGGCCGCCCTCCGGGTCGACGCCAACATTCTCGACAACGTCGACTTGGCTCTTGTTCCACTTGGTCGCATCCTCTGGGTCGGCCCAGAGGTTTGTGGCGGCGTTTTCGATCAGCGCATCCGCGTCTCCCGTCGTCAGATCATAATCGGTGCGCAGCTCGTTCGCTGCGGCCCAGCGCATGACGCGAGAGGCATCGAAGTAGGATGCTACTGAGCTTCGAGGACGGCGAGTTGTGCCCCGGTCATCATCATCCGGCCTTGCAACGGCTCGGGCATCGCCGAGGATCGCGGGCGAACCTTCGGCGGACCAGCGTCCGGCCGAGAGCGAATGCGCCCGTCGCCAAGGCCTCCGGAATAACCATCGCGAAGCAGATACTGCGGCAGCGAGGCCGGCCAAGCGTCAACCATCAGCCGCGCCTCTTCAATGCCTGCTGCGCACCAAACGACCGGCGCAGCGTGTTGTTGGACGCGGTGCCTCGGTTGGCGAGCTTGAGTGCGACGACGCGATCGATGATCGTCTCGATCGACAGCGATCCGTCGTTTTCGATGTTCGCCTCGCTACGCACCACAGCATCGGCGCCGTAGTTGTTGATCGTGCGATTGTTGACGACGAGACGCGGCCCGCCGTTCGAATTGGCTGGCATCCGCATGGCCGGATTCGCACCTGTCACAACGCCGCCTTCGGCATAGCCGGACAGGCCCTTGCGCATCGCCTCGACCACGGCAACACCGCCGGCGCGGTTGATGTCGGCCTGCGACCACACGATCTCGCCGGCATGCACCACGCCGGCCGGCTTATTCTTCGGCCCTGGACCGGTGTATCCGCCTTCCGAGAATAAGCCGGTGAAGCCACCCGCTAACACCGTGGCCTGGGTCGCAGCGGGCAGAGTGCTAAGCAGGTCCATGTTAAAACCCGGCCCGCCACCGAATAGCCCCTTGAACCAGCCGCCGATGCCACCGGATGGAGCCGCCGGAAACTGGCTGAGGGCGTCTCCCATCTTGGATAACCCTCCGCCGAGATCGTTCAAACCACCGGCCGCAGTAGCCGCACCCTTGGTGACGTCAGCGGTCGTGCCACTGAACTTGCCAAGGGCCTTCTCTGCGCCCTCCAACCGCCCCGTAAAATTGTGCATTGCCTCCGGATTTGCCGCCGAATACCCGGATGGACGCTCGAACTGTCCGAATGCCTTGGTGGCACCGCGCACGTCCGTCGAGGCGAGGACCTTATCCAGAGCCTTGCGCTCTGAGGTCTGGAGCTCGTGCCATGCAAAGTCGAGCTGACCCTTGACGTTTGTCTGCCAGTCGGCACCGACGAAATTTTTCATCGAAGGACCGCGATCGTTCCATTGGAACAAGCCGAAGGCATTGCCACCGTCACCAACGGCGTTCGGGCGGAAGGCACTCTCAGCTCCAACGTGGCCCATGATGCCCGCCACCTGGTGATCGGCAAGACCCTTGCCCTTGAAGAAATTCCACGTCTGAACCTCAATGCTGTTTCCAACAAGACTTGAGGAGCCAACGGGAGCCAAAGCAGCACGCGTGACGGCACCGGGCGCGTAATTGTCATTCACATAGCCGAGAACAGAGCCAAATCCGCCAGCGGCTCCATCGACGAAACTGGAAGGCGATCTCGCTGGCCCACTGCCGAAGAACTGGCCGAACAGCCCGCCCACACTTGCGCCGCCCTGCGGAGCTGTCCCGAACAGGCCGGCAAGCGGACCCTTCCCCAGCAAAACTGCCTGAAGCACGGCGTCAGCCAGTGCATTGACAATCCGCTTCAATGCATCGGCCAGGCCGTTCGCGCCGCTGGTCAAGCCGTCGAACAGGTCCATACCGAGGCCAGCGAAAAACTCGGTCCGCTCGTTGAAGTCCTGCTGCGCCTTCGCAACCTCGTCGAGCGCAAGCTGATATTCGGTGATCGCAGCGGCATTCATCCGCATGCTGTTGGCTTCGGCGCTGTTTGCGTCGATGCCTGCCCGGCGGATTTGCTGTTCCACCTGCATTTGCGAGATTGCACGAGCACGAACGGCATTCGTCTCGCCAATCAGGCTCATTTCCAGCTTAAGCGATTCAATCCGCTCCTGCTGCGACCGCAGGAAATCGGCGCCCGGGTTGCGGGCCTTAGCCTCCTGGTCGAGCCGGTCGATATCGTTTGGCCGCGGCGTCGGGATCGGGACAGCAGCGCCAGCTTCCCGGTTCTCGATGCGCTTGATCGCATCGCGGTAAGCCTGTTCGGCCGCCATGCGCGTGATCTGGTCACCGCCGGCATTGCGAGCACGAACCAGCTCCTGCATGGCCAATGCCTGGTCGGACATCGGCTCTGCCGCGATCCGCGTCAGCCGCTCCATCGCGTCGGCAAAGGCCTTGATCTCCTCCGCATTGCGCCTCGCCGTATCGCCGATCTGGTCCAGAGCGGTTTCGGCTTGCGTCAGCGCGAGGGTCGCCTTGTAGGAATCGTCGGTGGTCTTCAGCAGCGCCGATGCGGTGCCAAGCAAGGCAGCGTTGTTCGGCTCAAGGTCCCAACGCTCCGTCACCATGCGGCGGAAGCCGGCAATGTCCGGTTCGCCGGCCGCTGCCGTGCGCCGAAGATGCTCGATTGCTTCCTCGAACGGTTTGAACTCGGAATTTAGGATATTCCGGACCTCTCCAGTCCGGGAATCCTGCTCCGTCAGGCCGGTGACGCTGCCAAGGACAGACTGAGCGCCGGCCGCAATCCCCATGCGCAGTTCGGCAGCAGACGCGGCCTGCATTAAAGCAAATGAGTTGGTGCTTTCGCGCGCGTAGGCCTTCACACCCTCCGCTGCCTCGCCGTAAGCATCCTTGATGCGCCGGATATTGTCCTCGTGCCGGCTCAGCGCATCGTCAAGGGCCTTCGATTCATCCTGACCAGTCGAGAAATACTGGATCGCTGCGGCGGTCAGGCCGACGATGCCGATCGTCAGAAGTGAGACCGGGCTGATGATGCTCGAAAATGCGGCAAGCAGGCCGGCGCCGGCGCTCTCGCCACGCGACCGCATGTCCTCGAACACGGCGGAAAGCTGGGTGCCCTGCTGGAGAGCAATCTGGATCGGCGACATGCCCATAGCGGCCGTGACGCCCACATCCTGAAACTGTGCGGCAATGTTGGCCGTGTGGAAGCTGCCGGCGCCACGAGCATTCGCATTGGCAGCGGAATGCATCCGTGTGGTCGCCGCCGTTGCCGCGTTCGCCGCTGCGGCTTGAGCTGATAGACGCGCGCTGGTATCGGAAACAGCCGCGGCGAATTCATGCTGTCCCTTGGCGGCAAACTGCGCGCCGTCAGCCATCTGGCCGTATTTCTTGTAGATGCCGTCGAGGATCGGCACCGCCTGGCTCATGGTGATCTTGCCGGTTTCAAGGCCGCGAGACAGCGCGTTGACCGCGCTGTTCATGCGCTGCGCCGACGCATAGCCATCGACATACTGCCGCGACAGCCGGGCCAACACGTCGCCGGCCTGGCTGACCTTCTGGTCCGTCTGCGATACGCTGGCGCCGAGCCCGGCATTGGCCGCGCTGGCGGATTTACTCGCCGTCTCGATAGCCTTGGCGCCGGCGACGTAGCCGCTGGCGTCCATATCAGCCGAGACGCGCAGTGTGCGGAGTTCTACTGCCATGGATTTCTCCGGCGAAAGGGATAAGCTGCCGCTCGTTTAAACGGGGGCGGGAATGGGAGAGGTACGTTGTTCAAAGTGCGGAGCAAAAGCGACCGTCGAGATGACAGGGCAAAACCGGTTTACGACGTCATATCCGTCAGAAACGCTGGCTTGCTGTTCTGAACCGTCTCCGGAAGATTGTCCTCATCTGGCGCGCGCTGAGAAGACAGAGATCCACCGCTTGAGCCGTCGATAGTGCACCACTTTCGCAGCGTCAAAAGTTCGCCGTTGGGGAGCAGTTCGACTTCGCGATAGAAGGTCCGACGCTCGGTCGTCATCTCTCCGCACCCTCCTTCTTCTCTCGCTTGCGCACATGCTCAAGCCATTCGCCGTCGATCGCCGCCATGAACCGATGGAACAGCATGAGGTCGCTCCCACCGATGTCGTGATCGCGGGCGTATTGGCTGATTGCCAGGTAGGAGATCGGCGTTTCGCCACCGAACGCGCCATACTGGCGATCGAACCTGAGAGCCTCCCAGGCTTGCCAGTAAAGCGAGTGCCACGGCTGCGGCTCTACATCTTCGGTGAGATCGTCTGGCTCCGGCTGGAGCCATTCTTCTTCTGGGAATTCCCGCGCGATCTCGGCCAGCCAGTCGTCGTACTTTTCAGCGCCTTGCCGACCTATCCTTTGGCGGAAGGCGCTGCGGAGTTTTTTTCCGCATCCTCGACGAATTCAATGTCGAGATCGGAAACCTTGGCGGCGCACCACTCCACCGCCGCTACCACGTTGCGGTATTCCGGGTTGGTCAGCGTCTCCAGCGCGGTTTCTTTGGAGAACGGCACGTCGAGGCCACGCCAGCCATGCAGGATATGCGCATGGAAGAGCTTGCCGATCTCGGCAGATAGCACATCCTTCGGAACCGGCTTCCTTTTATAGACGCGCGCGAAACGCTGATACATCAGGTCGCGGGCGATCGTGAACGCCGGCAGATGCAGCGACGAGACGTTGAACTCGACGCCGGGCCAGTCGGGATATTCGATCCAGTCGCCCTCGGCTTCACGCGCGAGATCGGCCTTCAGTGAGGCAAGTTTGACGGTCATGATGATGTCCTTTGTCGGAAAAGGGTGGCGGCAGGCCCGACAACCTGCCGCCGTTTCTGCGCAGAACCTTACTCGGCGTCGGGTGCCGATTTCGTCGAGGCGACGTGCCCCTTTTCGCGACAGAGCTGCGCGAACTCGGCCGGAACCGGGATGCTTTCCACCCCAGCCCGGAAATCGACCTTGCGGCCGAAGGGATAGCCGGCGAAGTCATGCGCCGGAATGAAGGTCTCGGTCTGGGCCGAGACGGTCGCGGCGGCCTTCTTCATCACACCACCGCACGCGTCAGCTTCAGCGATGCCGTCGAAGTCGCGTCATATTTGGCCTGGAACGGCATTTCGATGATGACTGCCCGACCATTGCCGCCGACGGTCGGCCCACCGTCGAGCCCTTTCAGCTTCGGGATTTCCAGCGTGTATTTCTCGCCGGTCGCCGCGCCCATGGTGATCAACAGCGCCAGGTCGTCATGATCGAGAATGGCGTTGTAGAGGTCCAGATCGGCAAACAGCGCCGTCATGGTGCCGGTGACATCGAAGCGGCCCAGACCATGGCTGTCAGGCTCATAGGAGCCGATCACGTCGTTCGCGTAGATGTTGTTGTTGATCTGGATGTTCATCGACTGGATTTTCGGTGCGGCGGCAACGCCAGTGATCGATAGTGCGCCGACATTGAGACCGGCATTCAGCACCGGGGTCGTGGTTGCCGCGACATAGGTGGCGCCGGTGATGATCGCATTCGTCGGCGTCGGCGAGCCGATGCCCATGACACCCCAGTTTGCCGTCACGAACTGGCGGGCCTGAAGCGAGAGGTCGAGCGTGTTCCAGCGGCAACCGCGATACCGAATGTAGGAATCGCTGGGGCCATGCTCGAAGGTCTTTTCGAGCGTGCCGGTCTTGTGCTCGACGCCGTTTTTCAGGACATCGCCGGCCCAGGTCGAACAGAACAGGCGCTCGAACCATGTGTCGAAAGTGCCATAGCTCAGCAGCGTGTTGATCGGCCCCTGCACCATGCGGCCGATGTCGACGATGTCCGACACGTTGCGATCCGAGCGGATTTCGTCCGGAACCGCCGTCTGCTTGGCGAGGCGGATGCCTTCCGAGACATAGCGCATCACCTGAAAGGCGGGCGTGGCCGGAATGGTGCCGATCACTGTTTCAGAAATGTCGGCAAGGCGAGTCTGTGAGCCGTCAGCAACGGTCATGGTAGGTCTCCTTTATGGAAAAATCCCGATTGCCGGGCTGGTGAAGATCAGGGAAGAACGGTGACGTCGCGGCGATCGAACGTGATCGACAGCGTCATGGCGAAGTAATTGCCAAACGTCTTTGCCGGTTCGCCCATGCCGATCGACATTTCGCGAAAGTGCATGCTTCCAAGCGGTTGTTCGCGGAAAAGATAGCTGAGATCGCGGGCCAGCGTTCGTGCCTCACCGCTGCCGGTGCCGTTCGGCGTCATGACGTGCAGGTAAACTTGCCCGGTCTCCAGCCATTCGTTGTTCTGCGGCGCGCCGAACGTGTCCTGTTCGAGCAGATCGCCGAAGACCTCAACATAGACGAAATGCGCCGGCACATCCGGAAGCTGATAGTCCTCATTCTCGAACACCAGATCGGTCGCCGCCCAGCGGGCGACGAGGTGATCATGAATGGCGTCGAAGGCGGTCGGGCTCGACATGATCAGGCCGCGTTGATGACGATTGCGGGATAGGTGATCGGCATACCGGCCTGACGGTCCTTGCGGCGGCCCTGGCTGCGCTTGAGGTGATACGGGATCATCGGGTGCACACCGCCCTTGATATCGAGGAAGCGCGTTTCGAAGCGGAAGACCTCGCGAAACCGCCGCGCCATAGCGTTCTTGGTGCCATCGAACAACCGCCGGCGTGGGATGCCGAGGCGTCCACCTTCGGCCTTGCGCACGTAGGGCTGGAAGTTGGTGATGATGACTTCCGCCTCGGATGGGATCGCGCTGAACTCGCTGACGATCTGGCCGCCGACGAGCACGATGAATGACAATGCAAATCGCCCCGAGCGGCGCGGTGCGCGCTTCTGCAATTCCGCGAGCGCGGCATTGATGACCAGCGGCCAATTCGAGAAGACGTAAAGGATTGGCCCCGGCGCGATGACCGATTCTTCCGGCGCGCCGAGACGGCCGTTGACGTATCGGTCGTATTGCGGGGATGCGCCGCCCGCCAAAGCCTTTGCCAACTCGGCCCGCGCGAACCGCGCCAGCTCCCTTGAAACGGCTTCTTGGCTCAAACCTTCCGTCGCGACCCGGATTTCGCGGTCAAAGGTTTCGAATCCGGCCATCAGCCTGCCACCAGAAGATTGAGGCGCACGAGCCTGTCACCGTCGAAGATCGGTTGCGGAAATTCGATATTGCGCTCACGACCCTGAATGACCGCCTTGTCGCCTTTCTTAAACGGAAGGAGCGGCGACAGTCCGGTAGGGCTGACAATGACCTTGGAATAGGTTTGATCAATGCCACCAACGAGGTCTTCAGCTTTCATCGGGCGCACCGTGGCGCGAACCGCAATGTCGATCTTCGGGCGCGGCGTTCCGGTTGTCGCCGTGTAGCGGCGGATCACGATTTCCTCACCCCGGCTCGCATGCGCGGCGTCCAGATCGGCAACCGGGTCCATCAGAGAAATACCTGTCGATATGGAGCGAGAAGATCGCTGATTTCAGCCGAAAGCAGCGGATCGTCAGACGGAGCAACCCAATATTCGCGCTCTTCGACATCCGGGATATCGATGCGCTTGAGGTTCGGATCGCGTGCCGTCTCACTGTAGAGAGCCGTCGCCAGCTTCGATGCCGCAAGCTTCAGATCACCCGGAGCGGTGTCGTATCCAGCCTTGTAGACGACCGTGATCTTGCCGCTGGGCCAAGAGACAGGACGATCAGCAGAAATGCGCGTGAGAACGCCAGAACCTCGGCTCACCTCGTAATCCGACGCGGACAGCGCCGCGCCATTCTCATCAACTGATATGATTTCGCTCACAGGCCGACGAGCGAGAACCAATGAATTGGCGCCACGGGATGGCCGGAAGACTTCGCTGCAAGTTTCGGCAAGAAGAGTAGCCGGCCAAACACCGTCCGAAGCAACACCGCACTGCTTGGCAATAGATGCCGACAGCCGAAGGCCGAGCGTCATCAAAGCGGTGTCTTGGCTGGCATCGGTCACGCCAACTGCAGCGCGCAATTCCTCCACCGTCAAAAGCGACAGATCGGAAGCCGGCGTTGTGACGGTGAAGGTGGAATACATAGCTGCCCTCAAAAAAGAGGATGGAGCGGCGCGAACGCCGCCCCGATTGATGTCAGGCTATCGGCGAACGATGCGCGCGGCCGAGCACCACAACGGCACCGGCGTCGATCGACGTGCCGGAAGTCTTTGTGATGACGGCGCGGAGATAGCGCTTGTTGCCGACATAGCTGACCTTGTAGGTCGAGCTGGCCGCAAGGCTGGCCGGCAACGAGCCTACCATGTCGTCGGCCGCCACGTCGGTGAAATCACCGTCAGTCGTGGTGTCCGATTCCTGCAAGGACATGACGTAGAGGCCTGCACCGACAATCGCGCCGGTATTGATGACCAAAGCCGCACTGTCATAGTCGCGAAGGTAGACGGCCGTGCCCTTGAGGGTTGCCGCCTGGGTCGCAGGGACAAGCGTCGCCGCAACGCCAATATTCGAAGCGAGATCACGCATTTGCGTGTCCTTTCCTGAAATGAGAACGATGGAGGGGCGGGGCGACCGGAGCCGCCCCGAATGGATCAGCCGTTGCCGAAGCGCAGGAACTTGATGGCCTCGAAGTTGAGGACACCGCCGCCGGTGCGTTTGGTCGTGTAGAACTTCACGTAGGGCTTGGAAGTCAGATTATCGCGCAGGACACGGATGCCCTGACGGTCGACAATCTGATAGGCTTGCGAGAAGTCACCGAAGGCCAGCGACAACGAACCGCTGGCAAGCGCCGGCATGTCTTCCGCCCGCGTGACCGGATAGCCGGCAATGCGCTCCGGGTCGCCCAGGACAAACGACGGTTGCCACAGATAGGCATTGGTCGTGCCGTCCTTGAACTTGCGGATTTTCGTCACCACCGAGCGACGGGTGACGAAGCGAGCATTGGGCAGATAGGCCGCCTTGAGCAGTCCAATCAGGTCGAGGATCTGATCAGCCGGGTTCGATGCAGCAAAATCGCTGCTCACGCCGGTCTTAACATAGCCGATCTTGCCCCAGTCAACGCCGTGGCCGCCGTCTTCTGCGATATCATAGGACGTAAATCCCCGGATATTGGTCGCGCCGGTCACGAACTCACGGTTCTCGAACCGACCGAACTTGTCGGCAACCTTGCCAGACAGCCACGCCTCGACGTCCACGGCGGAATCATCGAGAAGCTGCTGGGTGGTCTTCGGCTCAGTGTCGATCCAGAACACCGGGATGCGCCATTTGCCGACCTGCGGCGTCTTCTGATCGCCGGAAAGCGCCTTTTCACCGGCATAGCCGGCGCCGGCCTCGTCCAAATCCTCGATGCCTTCCAAGGCATCTGTGGAAATGGTCTGCTGGGACGCGATCTGGCGGATCGGAGAGGTTTCGTAAACCTTTTTGACGATCTTGCCGCCAGTGTCCGGCGTGACGAAGTAGCCGCCGTCGGGATCGGAACCGACCGAGAGGGTCTTGATTTCCTCCGGCGTCAAGTTCTCCTTGGCATCGCGAAGGAAACGTTCCTGCGCCGCCTTATACTCGCTATAACCCTTCTCATCGAGCGGCGAGACCTGCTTCTTGCGGTCGGCAGCAACCGAGGCAAGCAGGATATTGAACTCCTTCAGTTCAAGTTCACGCTTGGCCGCCTCTTCGCCAGTGGCCTTGATACCATTGCGATTGAGGCGGGCTTCCAGGTCTTCGCGCTCCTTCTTTTCGGCGGCAATTGCCGCCTCGAGCGATGCCTTGGCTTCGACAGCCTTGTCGAGGGACGCTTCGATCTTGCCGAGCTTTTCAGTGAGGATCGGGTCGGTCTTGTCGAGTTTGCCCTTCATCTCTGTTTCGAGCGTCGTTTTGAACGCAGCGAAGGCCTCACCCTGCTGGTCAAGCAGGGACTTGATTTCGGTCATGTCCATGGGGAATCTCCTAACGGACCAAGAGTTGAGTGTTTCGGCGGATGATTTCCGCCAGTTCATCGCTCATCTCACCGGCATCCCGCTCGGATCGGATGGCCTTAAAGCCGCCGGCCAACAGAGCCTTGGCTTCCTTCGCCGAAAGTGCCGGCAACATCCCGTTGATCAGCGCTTCCTCGAATTCACGAATGGTTTTGAGTTCGGCCGACTTCACGTCGGTCAACCGAGCCCGGTCGTTCGATGGATCGTCGACCAGCGACACCTCAAACAGCGCCACAGCGTCGAGCTGACGCTTCGCAGGCCCGGTCAACTTGGTTGCCCGGCGCGCTTTGAAGCCGATCGACAGCCCGTCGAGAATGCCATCTCGCATGAGACCATGAATTCGGCGGCCGTGATCGGTATCGAGACCTGACAGCCTGCCCTTGACGAACAGGCCTCGCCCGTCCTCTCGCATTTCCAGCCACTTGCCGATCGGGAGATCGTCACCGGTGAAAGGGTTCAGCGCCGTGCCATGCATCAGCTTCATCGACGGCAACCGGCCGCGTTGTTCCCACTCGCCCAGCGTCTCTTTGAAAGCGCCTGGCGGGATCACGTCACCGTGGCTGTCGACATTGCCGAACACAGCGCCATAACCGGCGAACTCTCCCGTCTTCGCGTCGATCTCATCGGCCGCGAACTTCACTTCAATTCTGTCCATGGGGACTATTCCTCGCTGGCCGGGTCGGGCGGCGGGTTTGTCGGAGGCTGCTTGGTGATCTGCTGCGGCAGCTTGTCGGCCTCGGGATCGTCGGAACGGTCGAGATCGAGCGTATCGCGGACATCGTTCTGCGACATCCAGCCCTTGCCGCCACCGGAGCCGAGTGCCTTGGCGAAATATTCGCCCTGATCTTTGGTCGCACCACGCATCAAGGCATCGGGGTTGAGCTTGGTGTAATAACCGGCCTTCCGCTCTTCCTCGCTCAGTAGGTTGATATCGGCAGACTGCTCAATTCTCTGATACCAAGGCATCAGCGTGTGCGTGACGTGGACGAGAAAGATCGATTCCGTTGCGGCACGCGCTGCCATGTCGGCGGGATGCCCCACCATCAACGGCATGACACGGAAGCGCCGGCAAATGCTTTCGACCTGATGCCGGCGCGTCTCGATCAGTTGCTGATCGACGCCAGTCATTGCCGTGGGCATATACTTTCCTTCCCGATCCACGATAAGCGGCATATGCGATCGATCACCGCCAATCTGGTGACGCTCGATCCATTTTGACAGAAGCTCGAACTGGTCCTTGTCCAGCTTATCCTTGACCGAGACGATGCCGGTAATGTTGGCACCGTTCTTCTGGAACTCGGACTGTCCTTGTTCCAACGACGCTGACAGCCCGATGGCATTCCGCGCCATCTTTACCGCATCGAGGCCAGCCCATGAGTTCCAGGATGGGCCGCGAAGGTGCCAGATTGCGTCCCTGCCGAACACCTGGCGCTCGCCATTATCGGCGGTGACCGTGTATTCCAGCGAATAATCGGCCTTTTGCTTCACCGACACGCGGCGCGGCTCAAGGATGATCAGTTCGCGTACCTTGCGCTCCCTGCCGACGCGGTTGACGAACACATACGCGTTGCCGGCGACCAGCAGATGAAGCATCAACGTTTCGCGAAATTCGAAACTCGTCTGGCCCCAGGCATTCGGCGCGCGATACAGAAGGTCATCAAGCGGATGCTCCGAGGCGACCGAACGCCGACCGTCAACTTTCTGATAGAGATGCCACGGAACCTGCGAACAGCCTTCCGACAGCACTCTCATGCAGGCGTAGGCTGTATCGTCCTCAAGTGTCGTTTCGAGATTAACCAGCTTACCGGCGTGGGACTGCCGGCCGCCGCCGTAAACCTCACGGAACAGCTCAAGCGAGTTTGTTGGCCCGCTCTTTGCCTCCATTCCGAAGATGCGTTTCCAGAAGCCCATAAGCAGATATCCCTATGCGACTTCCCAGAATGACGGGCCTGTGTCAGCCTCGTAGGTCCCGGCGACACTCATCGCCATGGCCAGCGCGACCATGCCGTCAATTCGACCATGAGATTTGATTTTCGACAGTTTGCGGTTGCCGGCAGGGTCGGTCTGTACCGTCGCGTTGGCGGCGCACATGGTCAGGACCGGGTGCATTCCATGCGCGATCTTCTGATTAAGCAGCGACGATTCCAGGTCACGAAGCGCCGGGCTCATCGTCTGGAAGCCCTGCCTCATTTGCTCGAAGACCGCGTAGTCGCCTTCAAGCTGGGCCTCATCGAACCCGGCTTTGAGCAGCCACGGCTTCAGATGCCGCCAGTTCCAGGCATCGAACGCGATCTTCATAATGTCGAGCCGATCGAACAGGCCGCGAATGTGTTCGGCGACATACTCGTAGTCGACCGTCTTGCCCGGTGCGGCCATCAAGTGACCTTCGCGGTGCCAGAGATCGTAAGGAACGCGGTCAATCCGAGCCTTGTCCGCCAGATTGGCTCGGGGCAGCCAGAACGTCGGCTTGACGTGCCAAACACCATCGGCCGGTGCCACAAGCACCAGCGCGGTCAGATCGGCCGTTTCCGACAGGTCGAGGCCACCATAGACGGGCAAGCCCTCGAAGCTGGCAATCACATCGGCGCCGCACCCTTTCCACACTGATTGCGAGACGAAAGGCGCGTTCATGTCGACGCGCTGGTTCAGGATCAGGTTACGGTATTCAGGCTCCCGGCTCGACATGCGGCGGGCGTCTTCCGCCATGGCCTGCGTCTCAATCGGGTTCTGGAAATCGCCGAAGGCCGGGTTCGCGGCCTTCATCGCTTCGACCGAGAACGGATCGAGGCCTTCATCAGCGGTGTAGAGGCTGACGACGGTGCGGGGATCGGCCCCTTTCTTCGCATCGTCGATTAGCACCGACAGTAGATCGGCATCAGTCGGCGCCTGCGTCGAGATTACAATGGAGATCGGATCGTCCTGCGCGCCGGTTGCCGTTTCCAGCGCCTCATAAAGTTCCGACCTTGGCCCCTTCACCTGTCCGAGCTCGTCATGAACAATGAAAACGGGGGAAAGGCCGTAAGCCGTCGACGCATCCGCCGAAAGCGCCCGGTAAAGCGTCCCAAGTTCCGGGCAGTAAAGCTGCTTGCCGCTGTCACGAACCCCGACAAAGCCGCCACGATTGATGTCGAGACCAGGATTCATCCGCACCATCTTGGCCGCCAGTGCGAACAGGACCGCCGCTTGCTCCCTCGATTGCGCCGCCGAGAACAGTTGCGAGTTCGGCCGCGCTTCCGGCCCGCATAGATGTAGCAGGAGCAGGAAAGCCGCGAGAGCCGTCTTGCCGTTCTTGCGCCCGAAACTCAGGATCGCCCGGCGCGTGCCGGCCGGATTGTCGTATATCTTCTTGATCTCGTCCTTCTGCCATTTGCGCAGCCGAACCGGTTTGCCAACGTCCCGTCCCTCGGGAATTTTCAGCCAAGCTTCGATCCAGGCGATGTTGCGCCCGCCGCGTGTCACGACTCCCACGGCTTCTTTCCTGTGATCGAGCCTTTGGCGTTGCCGCGATGGTTGGTCGTCGCCTGCTGGGAAATGCGCATCTTGGTCGCCAGAGACGAAATGCCCCGGCTTTCCCGATCCTGCATTTTCAAAAGACGATCGTAATCCTTGATGGACAAAGTGGACTTGCCGTCCTCGTCGACATCGCTGGTCGCCTTTTCGATCAGCTCGGCGATCCGACGCGCCTGCACCACCTGACGGCAATACTGAACAAGCAGCGGAAGCGTCTCGGCCGGGAACCAGTCAGCCGGCAACCGATTGACCACGGCAAACCAGACTTCCGATTCCTCGTCGCCCAAATCGTGCGGGCAAACCGGCCTCGCGATCACCTCAACCGGCGAAACAGTCGCAAGTTCGAGTGACGCGGCCGACTTGCGACCTCGTGTTGCCATCGTAAAATTTCCTCAGCTGAAAACCGAAATTGTTACGGTTTAGCGAAAGTCTTGCCCCGGGCGGTCTGGACCCCTGAAGGCCCTCAGGATTTGATGCCCCCCTACCGCGATGCAACATTCATGCGTGCGGGTGCGAAGGCTGCCTACCTCGCCCACGGGTGGTTCGGGTCCAATGGCCATCCGTGCTTGTCGACGCCCTTGACGACGAGCTTGCCGGCTCGCCTGCGCTTGCCTGATGGAAGCTCTTTCACCTGTGCGTCATGGGAGGAGCAGAGCGTGCGCAGGTTTGGGAGCACATCGAACGATGTCGGGCTATCGCTGTTGGGTCGGGTCTTTATGTGATCGACGTGAGTGCCTTTAGCGTTGCAGCCTGGCACGGTGCAGATGCCACCATCACGACCGATCGCTGCCGCTCTCAGCTTCAGCCAATGCTCAGAACGATAGTAGCTGTTGCGGGCCATGTGCTCATGCCTGCTTGTCGGTTGGAGGCCCCGGTGTTTTTTGCGCGAGCCGGCCGCTGCCGGTTGCCGGTAGCGCCCGGAGGGCGATGGACTGGCGGCCTAGCACCGATCACCCGCTTGTCGTTAGAGGTATTGGTGGTTAGTGCGGTGTGTCACAGCCTCTCTCGCTGCGGGGGAACCGCAAAGACGGCAACTCGTTTGCCCCGAAATGAAGCACTCACTCCCACTGCGAATAGCGCTCCGCTTTCTCCAAGGCTTCGCCACCTTACTGGAAGGCGGGATACTTGCAGGAGCGATCCTGGTGCAAAGCCTGACATCCGATCCGCAGCAACTGGATCAGCAGCTTGAACTGATACCGAACTGATGCCTTTGCATACGAGCGTCGGCTCCGCATTGCGAGCTGATCCACTAACGCTCTTGCTGGCGGTTGCCGGTGGTTACCAACGGACGGTGGACTGGCGGTCTGGTCGGCATGCTCACGCCACCTTGTCGGTGAGAGGCATTGGTGGTTAGCTTCGCTTTTCCCGGAGGGACGAGTGCGCAAATATTACGAAGAACAAATAGCAATCATCGAACATCGTATCCGGCTGATGCAGGAAGGCAATTTTTCGACGAGGACGATGACGGCTGAAAACCCGGTATGGGTTGACACAACGGCAAGCGACATCGAGCACGACAAGAAGACCGTCGAGATGCTCAAGGGCGTGATATCTCGTTTCTACCCCAAAGACGGCAAGTAGTCGGGTGGCCTTCGCCTATTGTTCGCGCCGCGCCATCTTCTGGTCGACGAGGGCGCCAAACTCGGCATAGGTCATTCCGGCAGTGCGAAGAACGTTGGCAATCGCCCCGACCGAGGGCCAACGCTTTTTCCCATCCGGTCGGACGCGCTTTGACTTGTTGAAGGCCGTCGAGTCGTGGCCCGACATAATCGCCAGTCGTGACGTTGAAAGTGCACAATCGGTCGCGATCTGGTCGATTGCTCTCCAGACCGCCTCATGCTGCCAATCTAACTCGCTCATCGTACCCTCCGCGACACTATAGAGCCCTCGGCGGGTTGATGGACGGTTAATGAAGCGAGGCGGTCGAGGCTCCAACACTCTCGACATTGCACCGATCTTTTGAACGGCTACGGCCTTGGAGATTCACCGTGTCGCGCCTCGTGTCAGGACGGACAGCTCTCATCCAGAAGTCAGCCGCCTATTACCGGGATACTGGCTTACCGGCGAGTGCAGCACCGTTGCCGGCCTGCGTCGTCCTGAACTGGTTGGAGCAGTCAGATTCGAACTGACGGCCTCTTGGTTATGAGCCAAGCGAGCTGCCGAGCTGCCGAGCTGCCCTTAGGCGATTGCTTTGCATTAGGCTTTCGGTAATACCCTTTAGTGTACTGATTCTCGGAGAGCGGGAACCCAGTCGGGTCTGCATGATGCAAGCCTACTCAGCCGGATGAACCGGAAATCTCATCTAGTTCAAAGGAATAATGAGTATGTCTAGCATTCTCACCAACGCGTCCGCAATGACGGCGCTCCAGAGCTTGAGCGCCACCAACAAGAACCTCGCCACCACTCAGGGCCGCATCTCGACCGGTCTGCGCGTCGCCCAAGCTTCTGACAACGCCGCCTATTGGTCGATCGCCACCACCATGCGTTCTGACAACAAGGCAATGTCGACGGTTCAGGACGCTCTGGGCCTTGGCGCCGCGCAGGTTGACGTTGCCTATACCGCAATGAACGCCACCAAGGACGTTCTCGACAATATCAAGACCAAACTTGTCGCGGCCACCCAGCCGGGAGTCGATAAGGCAAAAATTCAGTCCGAAATCGACCAGTTGAAGACCTCGCTGCAGAGCATCGCCTCGTCTGCGAACTTTTCTGGCTCAAACTGGCTCTCGGTCGATTCGACCGCCGGCGGCAATTATAGCGCCACTCAGTCGGTCGTAGCTTCGTTCACGCGCGATTCCAATGGTGTGGTCTCGGTTGGGACGATCGACATCTCGCTTGCTGGAATCTCGCTGTTCGATGCCAACGCGACGGGCTCGGGCCTCCTCGAATCAGCTGGTGGCAACACCCTGACGGCAGGGTTCACGGCCAACAGCGCTTCTGGCGCCGCCAATTCAACCGTCGCGATGGACGCCTTTGCATCCGTCACGCTCGACGCCGATGACAGCATCTCTTTCGACCTCTCGATCGATGGTGGAGATGCCATTCGAATCACCATCGACAAGGCGACCGCGGATACGTCGATTGGTGACGCCACGGGCGTCATCGACACCGATGCCAAGATGGTCTTGGCTCTGACCAAGGCGTTGGAGAACGCCAACCTGACGGTCGGCGCAACCGCAACGGATGATGTCAGCGTGACGGTTGCGGGCGGTGTCATTAGCTTCACAAGCAACGATGCTACCACGGCTTCCGCGATCTCGGTCAGCAACGTCAGGGCCAGCTCCGGCGGCGCTGATTACAACGTAATGGATATCGACATTACGGACGCTGTTGCTTTCAACGTTTCTCTTGATGACGCAATTCAGGGCATCGATAATATGATCGCCAGCGTCACCACGGCCGCTTCCGATCTCGGTGCCGTCAAGAGCCGCATCGACTCGCAGCAGGACTTCGTCAAGGATCTGAGAAACGCCATCGACCGTGGCATTGGCGCTCTTGTCGATGCCGACATGAACGAAGAGTCGACCCGCCTCCAGGCGCTGCAAGTCCAGCAGCAGCTTGGCATCCAGGCGCTGTCGATCGCCAACGGTTCCGCTCAGCAAATCCTGTCGCTGTTCCGCTAACGAATCGACCCTCATAGCTTTTGGGCCGTCCTCTAGGGCGGCCCTTCTGCTTTATAGCTTAGCGATCTTTTCCATTCTGCGTACCACGCCGCGCAAAAAGGCATCTTGCATTGCTGCGGTGGCGAGACTGGCGATTTCCTCCCTTAAGCGAGGCGCCATTGACCAACACGCGCTTCCGTTCATCGATTTGGGTGCGCGCACCAGGATTTTGCCGTCCGGCGCCTTTAGCAGTTGCAACCCATAAAGCTTTACCTCGGGCGTCAACTCCAAACTAAACGTGCATAGGGACTCGAACCCACTTTCCGATGTCCGCCGCGTAGCCAACTGTACGTTTTCGATTTTCATATCGACCTCCGAGCGCCCGCTATAACGCCCGTGGCTTGTCTGGGAATTGCGCGGCGGCGAAGGGCTACAGTCCGGCACGACTGCGTTTGGTCGTAAAGCGCGCGTCAGAGATGATCGTGAACAACTGAATTTTTGGGACAAGCCTCCATCGCGCTCAAGGCATCTGCTTGAGCTGGGGTTGCTCCGCTGGCAGTCCCGAAGGCCCCAAACAAAGACGAGCAAATTATCCGTCGCCGAATATAAGTGATTTGCGTCAAATCGACAACAGCAATGTTCGGCGGTGCATAAATCGTAGATCAGGCAGCTTTCGACTTGCCCTTTTTCGGCAGGTCCTCAAGCTGCTCGGGCTCGAACACAACCGGCGTCATCCGGCCGAATATCTCGACAAGGGTCTTCACCCGCTCATCATGAGTGATGCTGTCAGCCTCAGCCAGGAACGAAGCGAACGGGCCGTCGCTCACAACGAACTGCCGCCCAGGCTTGAAACGTTGTTCCAGCCGGCTCCTATCGGTATCCCCTCGCGCCCGCTTCGCCGCCGCTGTTTCGTCGTAGGCGCTTTCGAACTCGGCCGTGATAATGGCCTCGATCACGGCGGCGGGGATGACCAGCGGCGCGACAGTACTGCTGAGCGGGCCGACCACGCCATTGACGCCTCGGACCTCGCTCCAATCGTCCGGCTGGCCGCCGCGGCGCGGATGCGCGACAAAGAGATATCCGGGAAGAAGCGGCTCCGACCGTTCGGACATGACACGCATGCGCCGGTTATAACGGTCGTACCGCCGGCGAGGCAGGTAGACGTCATATCCGGCGTCCTGCAACTCGGCGAAGACCGGATCAGCCATGCCGCCACGAACCCGCACCGCAAACCAGCGCAAATCGTTGACGGCAAGAGACATACAGCCGGGAACCTTTATCTTCATGCGTTGCGCCTCGTGTTCGCTTGTTTCTTGAGGTAATGCCGCCGCTCGATGGTGAGCCGCACATACGCGGGCCGCCAGTTCATGGGCGCGGTGTAAACCCGCTCGGGCGGATCGATCCGATACCAGTCGCCGTCGAGGTCGAGGAAATACCGGTTCGGTCCCGCATCGAAGCTGCCGACCATGTCGTTGAACAGCAGCTCGCAAACTGTTCCGTCCGGCGCGGCCTCCGCCATCGGTCGCCAAGGGTTCTCCCGGTCATAGGCTTCACGGGCCTTGCGCTCGGCTATCGTCATGCGGTTTTCTCCACATGCCCTGTGCAACTAGTCCCATCGCCAAGCGTTGATGGCGGCGGTGGAACCATTGCGGAGTTCTTACGATGGGCACTAAACGCTTTGACAAACCCGTTCGCATTCGGTTTGGCAAACCGGGGAAGACCTTCCTGGTCACGTCGATACTGGAAGCGAGGAACTGCTTGAGAAGTGACAAGTGGCCCGCTAGCTCGGGACCGAAGCAGCGCTTTGCCCACGAGTCCCTCTTGGCTGCAATGGCGGGGAGTGCAACGCCGGTTCAGGCCAGATGCGCCTTTGTTGATGCCGCATCCGAAGCTCGGATATTGGCAATGTGAACTGCCCCGATGGAGCGCCGCTTTGACGTTCCCGTGCGAATTGCGATCGGTAATGTGCTTTACGATGTTGCCAACGCACGTCAGGCGATCGATCTTTTGATCAACAAATGGCCGTCCCGACGAGGGCCAAAGTATCACGAAGCCCGTAAACTCTGCGTGGCGACCCTGGAGAGAAAGCGCAGTATGACAATGGCCCGCTTGGCGTTTCTGGACGCGGCAAGGGAGGCCGGTATTCTGGTCGGTTAAGTGCTGGGGGAAGCGGCGTTTCTTGCTCATATGGCCTCGCTCCCGAGGCTAGCATAGCTGTCTCGAATGTCCTGAAATCGCCGATCGGCACCAACGAACTGGAGTTTGACCGCCCCCGGCCGACCGCACATCGGTTGCCGCCTGATCTTCTTTGAAATCACGAAGGTGGCCGCCTTTTCGTAGTCGCGGTAGACGACCAAACCGGCGTCGGCCTTGTTGCGCCAATGGGCACTGCCGGCGAGATCGTAGAGGCCCGGGACCGGGTCCTTCCCGTCATCAGTGCTGCGCATTTTGGTCGGGTGGATCACCATCCAGACCGTGCACTCGTGGTGCTTGGCGAAGCGCTTGCACTTCGAAATCAGTTGGGAGACGAACTCGGTTTCGGTCTGCTTGTCGGGCCGGGAGGCTTCGAGCTCGTTGTACGGGTCGATGACGATGTTCTTGACGCCGTAGCGGATGACCGCTGCGCGGGCGCGCTCCAGCAACCAGTCGATCGACGGCGTGTGCTCCACCGCCCCAAGCATGTAGATGCGCTCGTTCAGCCAGGCCAAAGCGGCCGAAACGTCGTTCTCCGTCATGCGGAGGTTCGGCCCGTCGAAGAACGGATTACCCGCCCATATCTCGCACAGGTCGGCGACGTGGTTGGCTTCGCCAGTCTCGGGCGAGAACATGGCCCACTTCTCATCGCGCAAGCGGGCGGTCTGCACCGCGATCTGGTCGATCACCCTGGACTTGCCATGGTTGGGGATGCCGGTCACCGCGATGAACTGACCAGGAATGTACTTGAACGCCTTGTCGAGCTCGGCAAAGCCGGTCGTCAGCGGCTGCGGACCCTTGCCGTGGTAAAGGTCCATTACGTCGAGCGCGAAATCCTCGACATCGTGCAGGCCATCAATCGGCCATGGTTCGGCCTGGGCGACACACTCGCGCAGAACCTCGGTGCCGTGTTCGACCAAACATTCGTTCGCGTCCTTGCACTGAACATCGTTGTGCAACGGCATCCGGATGCGGAAGCAGCGATCCCTGCCGACGCGCTTGGCGATCTCCTGCGCGAGTTGCTCGCCGGGCGCGTCCATGTCCGTGGCGATCAGGACGCGCCTGACCTTCATCACCGCGTCCCAGTGGGTGCCAAAAGGCTCGTAGCGCTTGTCGCTGGTCTCCGGGCCCGAGGGTGCGCCGTTCGGCAATGAGACCACATGCACGAAGCCGGCTTCCGAAAACGACATCACATCAACTTCGCCTTCACAGATGATCAGGTCTTCACCCTCGGCGATGCTGTCCGCGTTGAAGAACACCGGCTCGGGGTCCTTCTCCTGCCGAAAATGCTTGCTCGCGGTGCGGTACTTGACGTTGCGGAGTTCACCATCCCACTCGTAGGGGAACGCGATGCAATCCTCCTCCTTCTCCGTTTGCGGAAACCACTGCCGGGTTTTGTAGATGCCGAACTTTTCAACAGTCGCCGGCGATATGCCGCGCTTGCCGAACCAACCGATCAGCGTTTCCGGGCGCTGCGGCGCGGCTACACGCTCTGGCCTGCGATAGGTTCGACGTTCGCGCGCCGGCCGGTAACCCTCGCCGCCAGTCGCGCCAGTCCAGCTGCAATGATGGCAGTTCCAGACAGCACGACCATCGGTTTCGACGGTCACCGACAAACAGGGATCGGATTTCTTGCGCCGGCTGCTCGAGCAATTCGGGCAGACGGTTTTGTGGTTGCCCGGCTTGTCGTCCCGAAGGCGAATGCCGTGTTCAGCCAAAGCGGAGCGGGTGTCGTGCATCAGCCCCTCCCGAACAGAGCGGCGTTGGTGAGATTGCCATTGGCATCCCGCAGGGGCTTGCCGTTGATGGTTCCCGCTTGCCGAGTGTGGATCGGCTGACTGTCATCCGCCATACCATCGAACCGGCGGCTGATGACGTAGCGGACGAAGTGGACAGGCCGGTAGCTCGGATCGGATTGGCAGTAGGCGGTGAATGCCGGCAGCGACCTTGCCAGCAGGGCCTTGTCGTCATCCGCCAGCTTCTTCCAGGCGTTGAAGCCATCCTTCTTCGACATCAGCTTGTCGGTCGGATAAGCCTTCCAAACATCCTCGAAAGCGGGCGGGTACGAAATCCGGCCAGCGGCCGGTTTCGGACAAGAATCCTTTTCTTCCTTCTTCCTACCTCCTACCTCCTTCCTCTGCGGAGACTTTTCCGTACCGGTGGGGGACTGGTTCCGAACCGGTACGGAACCGTTGCCTCCTGAAGCGGTGTCTGGTTCGCAACGGTCGCCATCTGTTGGCTCACGATTTCCGCCTTCGGCTCCAGTGGCGGCAACGTATTTCAGGACGGCTTCCGGAGCGGGGTGGACGTAGGTTGGCTTTTTGGGCCGCTGCCACTTCATGAAGTTCCGGATCGCTCCGTAACTTTTGCCGCCGACTTCAAACTTAAGCACCTGGTTGTTCGCAACCAGTTCCTCCATCAGCGGGATCATGTCTTCGTTGTCGGCAGGGAAAAGCTGCATCTTGAGGGTGAGCGGCTTCCATTCGAAAACACCGTGATCGTCGGCGAGATTGCGCAGGCCGAGCGCGAGCAGGCGTGCGGGATATGACATGCAGACGAAATCTTCGTCAGACCACTGGCCTGGGTGGTTCGATCTGATCCGTGCCATCAGGTCGCGCCTCCGAGATGCCCGGACGGGAACGGCACGATGCTTGCAGACGGCAGCCGCTGGTTTCTGACCGGCCACTTCTCAGTGCCGCCGAGATAGAGGTTCTGGAAGTTCACCCATGCCAGCGCCGTCGCTCGCGCGTCGGCAAAGGTCATGGTCTGATCGGATTTGATCTTGGCTGCGCGCCATTCTTCAAACGCCGCAAAAGCCTCCGTGTCGTACTGGTTGGGGGCGCTCATGCTGCGGCCCCCCTCTTCCTAGCAGCATCCACGGCATCTAGGATTTCAGACTGCGACCAGCGTGACAGGCTGCCGAGCTTGACCGGCTTGGGCAGGGTGCCATCCGCGATGCGGCGGTAGAGTGTGGGAATGCTGATCTGCATGAAATCAGCAACCTCACGGGCTTTCAGGAGGGGATCGATGGCGTTCATGGGCGATCCCCCATGCTGGAGGCGATTCGCGAGAGTTCACCGATGACCCCTTCGGGTCGCTCAGTGCCGCCCAGGTATCCTTGCGCAAGCAAATAGAACTTTCGGTCGTAATCTGCGGGTGTGAGCGCTGGCTTGGTCTCTACGATCTTCTCTATGGCTGCGATCTCGCCAGCGAGCGCATCGCAGAAATCATCGAGAACTATCCCAGCCTTGTTGTAGGTTTCATCAACCTCGCCGTGCTCCGTGGTAAAGCGTGGCTGCTCCTGAAGCCCAGAAAGAACATCAAAGACGGTACGGAACGCGTCATTGAGGGCATAGAGTTGACAGATCGACAAGCCGTCGGTCTTGAAGCCGAGGGGGTGCTTGATGGCGGAACTCATTTGGCGCCACCTTTCAGCCCTTCCTGACGTTCAAGCGCATCGTGCATGATGCCGGCAAACTCGCCGGCCAGCGCCAGTGCCTGCTCAATCTCCCCACCAAGGCGTGCCGCTTCATCACCGGAGGAAATACGCTCGGCCACGAATTGACATAAGTGGATGAGAGCCTGGGCCTGATAGCTGCAATCCATCAGTTGGTCGGCACTCATGTCTGTTTGGGGAATGAAGCGGCTCATGCGTCACCGCCTTCCGCGGCGAACATGCCGTTATCGATTTTCAGCTGCTCGCGGGTAGCATCGAAGTAGACGGATTTGCAGTTTTCTATCCCCTCTCCACCGCCGTATCCGTGCCCGCACACAAGGATCGTCACTGAGCCCGCACCACCTGCCCGCGCTAGGCGGACAAGCTCTTGAACATGCCAAATTACTTTCTCGCGGGGCGTCATTTCTGGTTCGGCCGCAACCGCTGGAGCGGCGACCGCGACTGCCGCGCCGGCCATCGCAGTGTTGAGGAGAAAGCGGCGGCGGCTGATTTCACGCAAAGCGGAAGCGGTCGACTGGGCGTCGTCCAGGTTGATTTTTGGCGCGGTAATGCTATGTTCAGGCATCATCTTTTCCATCCTTACGCGGGTTGGCGGGTGACATGGCTCGGCGAGGCGGCAACCTCGACCGGGCCTTTTGCTTTCATGGCCGCGCGAATGGCGCGGACGATCTCACTGTTTTGAGAACTGGCGTTCTCCCGAGCTTCGGCCTTAATGAAGGCTTTCACATCAGGCGGCAGGCGCACAGCAACCTGAGGGTCGTTTCGAGCCATTGATCTCCACTCTTCGAATCATCGCCTAGTGCGATAGGATTAACCATATCGCCTAATGCGATAATTGCGTCAAGGACTTTTATCGCCTAGTGCGATACGCTGCGGGAAATGAAGGATTGCCGTGATGGCGCAGGACTCAAAAAGCCGAAAACTTGATCAGTACATTGTCCGCTTTCCGGACGGAATGCGCGATGAACTCAAGGAGTTGGCGGCCGAGCACAATCGGTCGCTCAACGCCGAAATCATTGCTCGCCTTGCAGAGTTTCAGGAGATGGACGAGCGTCTTTACGGCTCGATCCTGAAGAACGAACAGCTGAGTGCTGAAGTTTCGAGACTGAGCAAAATCGAAGAGCAGTTTGACGTAATTAAATCTCGCTTCTTTGACGAGAATCATCAACTAAAACCGGTCCTTACCGTGCCCGCCGATTTGCTTGACCGCATCAAAAAGGCCGCCAAGCACAATCATCGGAGCGTGGAGGGGGAGGTAATTGCCACTCTCGAAGAGGCTTACCCCTCTCCGCGCTTGGTAACCCCTTTTTCCGATTTGAAAATGTTTGTTCTACAGTGGCATTCAGAGTGTTGGCATCCTCTAGATTGGGATTCTTGGATGCGGTTTAGATCAGGTGAATCTGTTCCGAGAATTACCGACAAAATGTCAGAAGAACATAACTATTTTGTTGTTTTAGTATTTGATGAAGAAGATATGTTATGTAACATTATTGTACATAACTATCTCACAAAGGAAGGTTGTTATGTAAGCGCTGCCTTCGAGAATTTTAACGAAGAAGATATAAGAGACTATAATCGCTTTATGACCGCGGCCTCCGCCACGCCGGATGACGAAAAACGGCTAAATGAACTTCGAAGCAAGATGAATCCGGCTTTCCTGCTCCCGCCGAGCTCAATTGCAAAACTCAGAGAGACATTGAAAGACCTTGCACCTGAAAATGTTCTCGACACCCTTTTAGCTCGGGTCTCCTAACTCTCGTCCTGATGCAATCTCTCCAAACGCCTCCATTTCGTTCCGGCGCTGTTTCGACCTGCCTATCGAACGCGCCGAGCTATTGTTGAGTGTTCGATGACCGCCACGCGTGCTGACAAACGACCAGTCCTCCGCCTCGCTCTGAGCAGAACGGAAGTAGCTCTCGCTATTGGTGTCAGCGTGAATTCGGTCGATCGAATGATTGCAGAAGGTGCTCTGCCGGGGCCGCGCTGACGTGACCCCCATTTCTCATCCAGCCATGACGAGAGTCCTGGGTTGATCTGAACCTTTGTTGTTGTGGTTGACAAGAGGTCGGCACACGGAGCCGTTCTCTTGCGCAGTGTGCTGGCCGGTATGGCCGCAGAAGGCGCCGGCATAGGCCTTAGGCGTCATCCAGCCGAGCCTGGAGTGCGGCCGCTCCTCATTGTAGTCGCGACGCCAGGCCTCGAGCACAGCACGAGCGTGCGGCAGCGAGCGGAACAGCACCTCATTCAGCAGCTCGTCTCTGAGCCGCCCGTTGAAGCTCTCCACAAAGCCGTTCTGCTGCGGCTTTCCCGGTGCGATGTAGTGCCAACCAACGCCGGCCTGATCCGCCCAGCTCAGGATGGCGTTTGAAGTCAGCTCCGTTCCATTGTCGCTGACGATCCCGACGGGCTTGCCGCGAGCCTGCACGAGGCTGTCCAGCTCACGGGCGACCCGCAGGCCCGACAGCGAGGTGTCCGCCACCAGCGCCAGGCACTCGCGCGTGCAGTCGTCCACCACGGTCAGGATGCGAAAGCGGCGCCCATCGGTGAGTTGATCCGACACGAAGTCGAGGCTCCAGCGCTGGTTGGGCAGGAGCGGCAGATCGGCTGGCCGCCTGGTTCCGATCGCCCGCTTGCGACCCCCACGCCGGCGCACGCTCAGCTTCTCCTCACGGTAGATCCGCTCCACCCGTTTCCTGTTCACGACATGCCCCTCACGCCGCAACAGCACGTGCAAACGCCTGTAGCCAAAGCGCCGGCGCAGCTCTGCCAAAGCCTTCAGCCGTTCACGAAGCTCCAGATCGCTGCCGCGCGTCGCCTCATAGCGCACGCTCGTCCGGTCTGCCCCGACCACTCGGCACGCCCGCCGCTCGCTCATCCCGTGCCCTGTCATGAGATGCGCGACAGCTTCTCGCTTGACGGCGGGCGCTACCATTTTTTTCCAAGCAGATCCTTCAGCGCCGCATTGTCGAGCATGGCTTCGGCCAGCATCCGCTTGAGCCGAGTGTTCTCGTCTTCCAGCGTCTTCAGCCGCCTGGCCTCAGACACCTCCATGCCGCCGAACTTGGCCTTCCACTTGTAGAAAGTTGCTCCGCTGATGCCGTGCTTGCGGCACACCTCAGCCGTCGGCGTGCCCGCCTCCTGCTCGCGCAGGACCCCGATGATCTGCTCTTCAGTGAACCTTGATCGCCTCATCCGTCCGTCCCTTTCCTTGGGCGGACTCTAGCCATTCCTGGAGGAAATTCAGGGGGTCACGTCAGCGCAAATGGCACTCGCGAAAGCTGTGGCTCGTATCGGAGCTCGAAGCGTATTTGAATGAATGGCCTACGGAAGGCGTGAGCGATCATCTAGACAATGAGCTGGTCGATGGGATGATCTTAGAGCGGGACAGCCGTGCAGCGGACGCGCTGCCGCTGCCGAGGTCTAAAGACGATCCGATTCAGAAGCATTACGATCAGATTGGGTACGACCCATTGACGATGGATGGCTCAGACTACTCCAGGCTTTACCAGCAGGCTGAGGACCAATGGAAAGCATCGATTCCAGGAACGCCGCTCGGGAAACGAGAGCGCAATTCCCTAGCTCAGCTGGCCGTCCACGGCGTCGGTGTTCCCGTTCACTGGACGAAAATCAAGGGTTGCGGCGGTGACACTGAAGACCGATTGAAAGCACGGGGATTCTTAGAGACCCGGAATCACGCGAAGTTCCCAGACAGGATTGATAGCTACATACTGACCGAGTCCGGTCTGGAGGCTTGGCAGGCTCTTTCATCAGAAGAGCGAAAATAGCCAGCCCAGATTCGACATTTTGATCGACTCCCTCCATGTTGTTCGCGGGCTTGGGAGAATAATATATCAGTCTACTTGGTAACTTGGGATCTGAATAAGCAGAGGGCTAATTACAGTCAGGCACGGCAAAACCTCATCAGTTACCTTTCCCATTACGAACACATCAAAGACTCCGGACTGGACTCGGTGTGGTTTATCAGTTCCGCGGCATCTGCAGACGCGCTCGATGCCGATATTCGAATCCGCATGGACACGAACGATCGATTGATCGTGACGAAACTCGTCTCGGGGCAGCATCAAGGCTGGCTCAGCAAGAACGTATGCGATTGGATCAACGCTCGCCTCTAATCGGCCAACAAGCCCGAAAATGAAATCACCAGAACTCACGAGATTGGTCGTTGAGATCGAAAAATGGGATTGGAGCTATTCGCTCGGGGTTACCCAACACTATCCTGGAAGGCGCGGAGAGTGGTTTCGCCAGGAATTTCGCCATCTCAAGTTTATAGGCAATTTGATCCGTCCAACCAGATTCAAGCTCCGGCGAGTGGAACTGATCCTTATTCCGGATGAGGTCGATCCCATCGAAGGGCCGTCACGAGGCCGTATCGGTCATCTTGGCCGTTCGAGAAAGCAGTGGGAGCCGCTCATTGGCATCCCCGCCAGCGCGCTCGCCCCTCTTTTGACTGTCGCAGACCGGTTGAAGTTTATGGTTTTGGAAGTGAGTTCAGATATCAATCGAAAAGCGGACATTCATTCCCTGTCATTGGAAATGACCATCGATGATGAAACTCTCAATTCATAGCGTCCCCCGAGGCTGATCGATGACTGAAGAACGGAAGCTGCCACGAGTCTTAACCCCGAAAATGGTTGCCGATTTGTGGCTCTGTTCCGAGCGTCACGTACGAAACCTCATCAACAGGGGCGAACTTAACTCGTTTCAACTCGGGGGCAAACTTCTTCGGATCAGAGCCCAGGATGTCGTAGAATTCGAAAAGAGAAATGCAACGCCGGCGTGGCCGCATGAATCTCCTGCTGTGCCCGGCGACCCCTAGGAATTACGCCAGGTTAGCAACCCGACAACCTTTCCCACTCACAGGCCCGGCAACCCGCGACGCTGGGCGTCGCTTCACATATTTTATTTTTTGCCGGCCACGTATGCCCCCCATTTCTTCATGACGGCCCGTCTCTGCTCTAGGTAGTCCGTTCTGCGATAGGCCCGCTCGACGGCGCCGCCGACAATATGCCCCAGCACGGTTTCCGCCACCTCATGTGGCGTGTCTGTGGTGTCGGCGATCCAGTCGCGTAGCGATGAACGGAAGCCGTGCGGCCGGTACTCCATCTTTGCCCGTTGCATGAACATGCCCATGGTCATGTCCGAGATGACCCCCTTGCGGATGCTTGGGAATAGGTGGCCGCTACGGGCATGGCGTCGGGCTTGCTCGATTACTGCCACGGCTTCGGTCGATAGCGGCACCCGGAAATCGACTGTTGCGTCCCTCCTGCCCTTCATCATTGCGGCCGGAATGGTCCAAACATCGCCGTCGATCTGGTCTTCATGGATATGTCGCAGCGGCCCGGAACGAACGCCAGTGAGTATCAGGAGCCGCAAGGCAAGATGTGTGACCGTGCCGTCGCTCAAGGATTGGTAGAAGGCCGGAACGTCCTTCCATGGCATGGCGGGTATGTTCGCGGGCTTGTGTCGCGATTTACCCAGAAGAGCACGGGCCTTGTCCGTTGCCTGCAGATCAACGTCTAGGCCGAGCGCCGCGGCGTGGCGCATGACGATCGCAAGCCGGTTTAGCGCCTTCCTCGCCGTCTCAGCCTTCGTGTGCCAAATTGGCGCTAGCGTGTCGCGAATGTCCTTCTGGTCCAAATCTGCTACAGGCACCTTGCCGAGCTTCGGCAGGATATGAAGTTCGATCGGCGTGAACCAGCGGCCGGCCTTGCCGTCGCCTTTCAACTCGGCTTTGCGCGCCTCGAATGCATCTTCGGCGATATCCTTCAGCAAATGGATATTACGAGCGGCTTCTCGACGCTTGCGCTCGCGCTGTTTGATAGGGTCTATCCCCGCACGAACCACCTTTCGGCACTCGCTAGCCGTCTCGCGCGCTTCCTTAAGAGATACATGGGTTGCAGAGCCTAAACCCATCTCACGACGTCGGCCGTGGATCGTGAATCTGAGCACCCATTGTGCACCATTTTCACGCTTATAGAGCCATAGGCCGCCGCCATCGGCATGTTTACCTTCCGGAAGCGATGCAACACCCTTCACAGTCAGTCTGTTCATCACTCCCATGGCCGCTCCACCCCACGTTTTCACGTCCCCCGAAATGTCCCCTTCTACTTCCGCGCTAGGGTGAAATTCGGTGATAAAATGTGATACAGAACGAAACGGGAATGGCAAGTGCAATCAAGCGCTTTGATAGGCGTTGACATGCGACGAATTATCCTGCAATTACAATAGGATGCGCGCAAGCGGCACCAACGATTTCAAGCAGTTAATGGAAGTCAGTCTTCCTCCCTCGCGCTAGTTCAACGCATAGCGTGCATTTTATCCAGAAGAGCCAGACGGGCGTGTCGGATAGAGACCTCCGAACGCGCATTGAACTCAGGGCAATGAAACGCCGCAGCGTAGCGCGAGGCGTTTGAAACGTCTGAGCGTGTCGAACCTGTCGTCAACCTTCATGTAGTGCCGAAATGGCCGACATTTGCGGCCATTTCCTTTGTCCAGCACCCGACACTCAATACCCGATTGCCGCGCCGGCTGTTGCCCGGCTGTCGATAGCGCCATAGTAGCGCGCGCCGTCACCTGCCTCGATCTCCTTCAGGTTCTTGCCCCCGACGATGATGCCCGCCGCCTCGCCCCATATCGTCCAGTCCGGATCGATGCCGACATCATAGCCCATGCCGGTGAGCAGCCTCAGCGTATCGGGAGACAGCGCATAAGGCTCCATGAACACCTTGTCCGGCAGCCATTGATGATGGACGCGCGGCGCGTCGATCGCCTCCTGCAGGTCCATGCCGTGGTCGACCACATTCATGATCGCCGAAAGCGTGATGGTGATGATGCGCGAGCCGCCGGGGCTGCCGATCACCATGAACGGCTTGCCCTCCCGCGAGACGATGGTCGGGCTCATCGACGACAGCGGCGACTTGCGCGGCTCGATGGCGTTGGCTTCACCCTGCACCAGGCCGTAGAGATTCGGCACGCCGGGTTTGATGGTGAAATCGTCCATCTCGTTGTTGAGCAGTATGCCGGTGCCTTCAGCCACCTTGCCGGTGCCGAAGGAGCCGTTCAGCGTGTAGGTGACGGCCACCGCGTTGCCGTCCTTGTCGATGATCGAATAGTGGGTCGTTTCCGTCGATTCGCCGAATCCACTCGGCTTCAGCTCCTCGCTCACGCCTGCCCTGTACGGATCGATGCGGGCGCGGATTTCCGCGGCATAGGCGTCGCTGGTAAGCTTCTCGACCGGGTTGTCGACGAACTCCGGATCTCCGAGCGCCGTGTTGCGATCCACGAAGGCATGCCGCATGGCTTCCACCATCAGCCGCGTGGTCTCGGCCGAGCCATAGCCGAGATAGGAGATCGGATAGCCTTCCAGTACATTGAGGATCTCGCAAATGACCAGCCCACCGGATGAGGGCGGCGGCGATGAGACGATGTCGTAACCGCGGTAGCTGCACTCTACCGGCTTAAGCTCGCGAACCTTGTATTGCTCAAAGTCTTCCTTTGCCAGAATGCCGCCATTGGCCTTGCTGGCCTTAACGATCAGGTCGGCGATTTTGCCCTTGTAGAACGCATCCGGCCCCCGTTGCGAAATCGCCGTCAATGACTTGGCGAGGTCGGCCTGCACAAGGGTCGCGCCGAGTGCGAGCGGCTTGCCCTCCTTCAGGAAGATCTTCGCCGCCGCCGGGTCCTGCGCCAGCATGTCGTTGCCCTCGGCAAATGAGGCGATGTCGCCCGGCTCCAGCACGAAGCCTTCCGTCGCCAGCCTGATCGCCGGCGCCAGCAACTCTTCGCGTTCCTTGGTGCCGTACTTCTCGCGTGCCATTTCGAAGCCGGCGACGGAGCCCGGAACGCCCACGGCAAGATAGCCATCAGTGCTTGCGCCAGGGACCGGGTTGCCGTCCTTGTCGAGATACATGGTTTTGGTGGCAGCAAGCGGCGCCCGCTCCCGGAAATCGAGGAACGTCGTCGTGCCGTCCTTGAGGCGGATGGTCATGAAACCGCCGCCGCCCAGATTGCCGGCGGTCGGATAGACGACCGCCAGCGTGTAGCCGACCGCGACGGCGGCATCCACGGCATTGCCACCGCTCTTCAACACATCGATGCCGACCTGCGAGGCCAGATGCTGGGCCGTCACCACCATGCCGTTCTCGCCTTCCGCCGGGGCAGGCGAAGCGGCGAACGCGTCGGGCATGAGCACCGTGGCGCACGTCAGGGTGATGGCGAGCGAAAGTTGTCCTGGTCTGAACTGCTGCATGTCCTCCTCCCGTTTTCTCCGCTGCAAGCTTGGCATGCCGGCGAGCGAATGCAAGCGGAGGTTTGCGGAGCCGATGCTGATGGACGTCAGCCGCACTGGGAATGGAGCCAGTTGGAAGGTTGGCGCGTGCTCAATGTCGGCGCTACGGTTGGGCGGCGACTACAACGTGTTGGCGGGTAGAAGGCCAAGGGCGGACATCGGGATCGTTTTCCCGGCTTCCGCGTCATGCACAGCGCGAAGAAATGCGGTCGGCTTGCGTCTGCAGGCTGCGTGCTGCAACCTGCTCCAATCAGATATTCGGGGCCAGTTTCCATGCGCAGTTGGGTCGTGAGATATTGGTATTCGTTCTCGACGACCGGCCTTTTGATCGGCACTCTGTTCTTTGCGGCCTCGCTGACACCGACTCTGATCCCGCGCAACTATCTCACGCAAGGCGTGCTGTCGGGCTGCTCGGCGGCAGCCGGCTACGGTGTCGGTTTCTTCCTGCGCTGGCTCTGGCACTATCTCGAATTGCCCGAACCGCAGTCGCGCGTGCTCCGCGTAACCAAAGTGATCGCAGCTTGCGTATGCGGCATCATCGGGCTCGCCTTTCTGTGGCGGGCTGCCGAGTGGCAGAATTCAATCCGCTCGGTCATGGGCATGGACCCCGTCGATAGCGCCCATCCGCTCGAAGTCGGTGCCATCGCGCTCGTCACCTTCGTGTTCCTTGTAACGCTTGCCCGCCTGTTCAAAGTGACGCTTTACTTTGTGTCCGAGCGGCTCAGCCGCTATATCCCCAAGCGCGTCTCCTATGTCATCGGCACCACGGTCGCAGTCCTGCTGTTCTGGTCCGCCGCCGACGGCATCATCTTCCGCTACGCGCTGCGCGCGGCCGACGCTTCCTTCCGACGCCTCGACACGCTGATGCCGCCAGAGACCCAGCAGCCGAGCGACGCGAGGAAGACCGGCGGCCCCGCTTCTCTGGTGGGCTGGCAGGATCTTGGCCGCATGGGCCGCTCCTATATCGCAACGGCCCCCACTGAAGCCGACATCGCAGGCTTCACCGGCAAGCCCGCGCTTGAGCCTATCCGTGTCTATGTCGGGCTGCAGTCGGCCGAGACGCCGCAGGAGCGCGCCCGCCTCGCCCTCGCCGAACTCAAGCGCGCCGGCGGTTTCGAGCGCTCCACGCTGGTCATCATCACGCCCACGGGCACCGGCTGGGTCGACGAGCAAGGCATCGACCCGGTCGAATATCTGCACCATGGCGACATCGCCAGCGTCGCCACCCAATATTCCTACCTCGCCAGCTGGATGTCGCTGCTGGTCGAGCCCGGCTACGGCGCCGAGCAGGCACGCGCGCTGTTCACCGAAATCTACGGTTACTGGCACACGTTGCCCGAGGACAAGCGCCCGAAGCTCTATCTCTACGGCCTCAGTCTCGGCGCGCTAAGCTCGGAACTGTCCAATGAGCTTTTCGAGGTGCTTGGCGATCCCTATCAGGGCGCGCTGTGGAGCGGTCCGCCTTTTGCCAGCCGCATCTGGCGTTCGGTCACCAACGACCGCAATCCAGGCACGCCGGAATGGCTGCCGCAGTTCCGCGACGGCTCTTATGTCCGTTTCACCGCCCAAAGGAATGCGCTCGACATTCCCGGCGCGCATTGGGGGCCGCTGAGGGTCGTCTACCTGCAACATGCAAGCGATCCGATCACCTTCTACGACCCACGCTCCTTGTACCGTGAGCCGGACTGGATGAAGACGCCGCGCGGCCCGGACGTCTCGCCCGAACTGCGTTGGTATCCAGTCGTCACCTTCCTCCAGCTGACGCTCGACGTCGCCATGGCCACCACCTCACCTATCGGCTACGGCCATGTCTTTGCCGCCGAGCACTATATCGACGCATGGATCGAGGTGACCGACGTGAAGGACTGGTCCGCCGGCGAGGTTGCGCGGCTGAAGCAGCACTTCATCGATCAACGCAGATAAGCCAATTACCGGCGGCACTCTACGCTAGGTCCGGGCGGGGTCAGGCGCGCAAGGCGGCGCAGTGGTCGGCAAGGGCCGAAAAGGAAAGGGTGATCAGATAGGAGGCGAGGAACGCAATTCCCGAGAGCTTGAAGGCTTCCTCGATCAACACACTGCCGGCGATCTGCAAGTCCATCAGGTCGACAAGCGTCGAAATCGCCAGCGAGCCGAGCGAAGCGCCGAGCAGAATCCATTTGGTCCGGTGCAAGACCGGCAGCGTCGAGGCAGCGAATGCGAACAAAAAGAGCGCATAGAACGCCATCGCCGCCTTCTCTGGAATCCCGACCAAATATGCATTTTCGTGCAGCATGAAGAGGTCGTCCAGGCAGGCGATAGCGGCAAACAGTCCACCGAGCATCAGTGGCCGCAATCCCAGGTCGGCGACGCCCAGTCGCCGAAGGCTCAGCCAACCGAAAAGCGCGGAACAGGCCGCAACCGCCCATAACAGTATGCCAAGATTGGAATAGAAACCGAAATAGGCCGGCTGGCCGGCGATGGCATTGGTGTCGCGGACGAGGTTCCAATAATCGATGCCGTAGTGCCGATCCAACACCACCATGGCAGCGACGAGAAGCAAATTGAGCGCAACGATGGCTACCAGCCAAAGCCATGGCTGCCCCGGGACGGCGGATAGATAATCCTTGAGATGACCATTGCGAACCGGCGGCAGGGCAGCATCCGTCCCGATCAGAGGTCCATGGTTTCTCCGCGTCGCTGCATCATATGCCATGCTCAATTTCCATGTTTTCGCAACGATGCAAGGCACAAAGGTGAGGTGGCAAAAAATTGGCCGGCTCAATAACATTCGATGACCGAATGTTTAGCGCGACAGTTGTAGGCATGCGGTGCGCCTGCAAGGCGCAAGCGCCGCGAAGTAATTGCCGGGTACGCTTCTGAGCGAAAAGCCCTTTGGCTTCGTTGCCTTGGCAGGAAAAGCAAACATCCTGGTTGCGCCTTCAGGCAGCGAAGCGGCTCCTTTCTCAAATCGTGAACAGTCAAGGCTTGCGGGCCCGAGGGTCAGCACCTGTTACTGCAGCCCTGATTTAGGTGAGCGCGAGCAGATCGGCGCGAAGACCGTCGGCATCGGAAGCAACCAGCAGGTTCTCATTCGCGGCCTGCGCCTCTTCCCAAACCGGCATGGCGGCGGCAAGCAGCGCGCGCCCCTCCGCGGTCAGCGCCATCAATCGGTTTCGCTTGTCGGCTGCGTCGGGCGTGACGGTCACAAGATTGCGGCGTTCGAGCGGCTTGAGATTGGCGGTGAGCGTCGTTCGATCCATTGCGAGCAGCGCCGCCACCTCCGCTATACGGGGCGGCTTGGGACGGTTGAGCGCCATCATCAGCGAAAACTGCCCGTTGGTCAGCCCGAGTGGCCGCAGTGCCTCGTCATAGCGTCGCGCCACCGCCCGCGCCGCCCGCTGGACATGCAGACACAGGCAGGTGTCACGCACCTTCAGCGTGAGTTCGAAAGGAAGTGAGGCGCGCTTTGACATGATCATATAATGTTGATATCAACGTGAATGTCCAGACCCATCTCGCGGCATTGGTCAACCCTCGCGGCTGACGCCGCCCGACGAGCTCTCCGGCGAGGGAAAGGAGCCGTTCATGGTACGGAAAGTCCTTGCCCTTGTCGGTACCCGCAAGGGTGCATTCATCGCCGAAAGCGAGGCTGGTCGCGGTCAGTGGGAGCTTCGTGGTCCCTACTGCGAGACCTGGCCGATGAACCATGTCATTGCCGATCCGGACACCGGCACGATCTATGCGGGCGGTGGCAATGAGTGGTTCGGTCCCGCGGTCTGGAAATCCACCGACCTCGGCAAGACATGGACGCATTCGAGCGAGGGCCTGGCCTATCGCGAAGGCGAGGAGCCGATCAAGGCGGTCTGGAGCCTGGCGCAGCGCAATGGCAGCCTCTATGCCGGCGTCCAGCCTGCCGGCCTGTTCCGCAGCGACGACAAGGGCCAGTCCTGGCAGCATGTTGAAGGCTTGCAAAAGCACCCTTCCCGGCCTGACTGGAGCCCCGGCGGGGCTGGCCTCATCCTGCATTCGTTGGTGCTCGATCCGAGGGACGAAGGCAAGATGTGGGTTGGCATCTCGGCCGCCGGCGTATTCCACACCGCCGACAATGGCGAGACCTGGCAGCCTCGCAACACCGGCACCCGGGCCGATTTCCTACCAGAAGGACAGAACTATCCCGAGTTCGGCCAATGCGTGCATTGCCTGGTGATGGCGTCCGGCGATTCCGGCCGCCTTTACCAGCAGAACCATTGCGGCATGTATCGCAGCGACGATGGCGGAAAGGAATGGGTGAGCATCGAGGCCGGCCTGCCCTCGAGTTTCGGCTTTCCGGCCGCAGCGCATCCGCGCGATGCCGACACCCTTTACCTGCTGCCGCTCAACGGCGATTCAGCGGGGAGGTTCGTGCCGGAAGCAAAAGCCGCCGTGTGGCGCACGCGCGACGGCGGCAGAACCTGGGAGGCGCTGCGCGAGGGCCTGCCACAGGAAAACGCCTATTTCGGAGTGCTGCGCCAAGCCATGGCCACCGACCGGCTGGAACCGGCCGGCGTCTATTTCGGCACGAGTTCCGGCGCTCTTTTCGCCAGCGCGGACGAGGGCGAGAGCTGGAACTGCGTCGCGCAATATCTGCCGACCATAACGTCGGTGGAAACGCTGGTGGTCGATGACTAGCCCGCGCAATCGCGACTCCGCGACCGATGGCCCGCCGATCGTATCGACGCCGGTGACGGTGGTTCTGCCGGGAGTGCTGGTGGATCTCTTTCCGGGTGCTGCGCGGCGCGTGGAAATGTCGGCCGCGACGGTCAACGAAATGATGGACGAGCTCAATGCCCGCTGGCCGGGAATGCGCGACCGGCTTTGCGATTCCAGTCCGGCGATCAGGCGTCACATCAATGTCTTCGTCGATGGCGAACGCGCGGCGCTGAAAACGCCGCTTTCGCCGGGCGCTGAAATCTTCGTGCTGACCGCCATCAGCGGCGGCTGAAACGGTCAGCCGCCCATCCGACTGCGCGGCAGCGCAATGTTGGCGAAGTGAGCCCGCAGACGCTCGTCGATGCTTTTCGATACGTGGCGCGGGAAGGATTCGGCGAGGAGCCTCTTCTTCTCGGCGATCGCGCGCTGCAGCATGTCGGGTCTGCCTTTCTCGTTCCATTCCTTCGGACTGAAACGATCGCCAACTGCGGGATAGAAATATTCGGTCTGCATCAGGCGCAGGGTTTGTTCGTGGCCGAGATAATGCCCCGGCCCGTTGAGACAGACCTCGGAGATCGTGTCGAGCGAAAGCGAAGCATCCGTCACTTCGATGCCCCGCACCGAGCGCAGGCAGTGGCCCAGCATGTCATTGTCGATGATCAGGCTTTCCAGGCAAAAACCGAGCAGCGAAGCGTGCATGCCGGCCGATTCATAAACGAGGTTCAGACCCGCCAGCCCGGCCATGACATTGGTGATGCCCTTCTCGTAGCCTGATTGGATGTCGGGCAGCTTGGAGTCGGCCATGCCGGCGGCGGAGCCCCCGGGCAGGTCGTAGAACTGCGCCATCTGCGCGCAGGCCGCCGTGAGCAGCGCCTGCTCGGCCGAACCGCCCGACATCGCCCCGGTGCGCAGATCCGAGACGAAGGGCCATGCGCCGAAGATCGCGGGATGGCCGGGCTTCAGCGCGTTGACGTAGACAAGCCCGGCCAGCACCTCGGCCACGGCCTGCACCACCGCGCCAGCGACGGCCGCGGGCGCCGTCGCTCCGGCCTGGCCCGCCGAGAGAAGCAGGATCGGAATGCCGCCCTCCACACAGGCCTCGAGCACGCCGCAGGCATCCTCGGCGAATTTCATCGGTGGCACGACGAAGCAGTTGGAATTGGAAACGAACGGCCGGGCGCGGAAATTCGCTTCGCCGCCGGCGATCGCGTGAAGCATTTCGAGCGCCGGCGCGACATTTTCCCGAACCGTGAAGGAGGTGCCGACGTGCTTGGACGTGCCCATCACGCAGGCATAGAGCGTGTTGAAATCCAGATCGAGCGGATCGGCAATGTCGCGCGCCACCATCGGACGCTGGAAAAAATGGATGTTGTCGAGCACCTCGACGATGCGGGCGGCATCGTAGATGTCCTGGAGCTGCGACTCCCGGTACTCGCGCTTTTCGACATCGACAAAATGGACCGCGGCGCCCGCCGTACCGTAATGGACGCGGGCGCCCTGAATCTTCATGTCATGCTTCGGGTCCTGACCGAACAGCGTGAAATGGCGTGCGGCATTGCGGATTGTCGACAGCACCAGAGCGCGCGGGAAGCGGATGCGGCCATCGGCACCATATTGCGCGCCAACGCCGGTCAACGCCTCCACGCAACTCGGGATCGCATTGGCGAAGCCCACGGTTTCGAGCAAGGTCAGCACGGCTTCGTTGATGCGCTCCAGGTCTTTCTGGTCCAGCGGCTTGTATCTGCCGCCTTCAAGTCCAGGCCGTATCGGGCGCACATCCTCGGCCAGGGGCGCGGCGCGCATGGCGTGGCGCGCTTCCCGCCCTCCGGCGCGGCGAGAACCCGGTTCCGCTGCCATTATGCCATGTCGCTCCAAGCGGTCATCATCGAACCATCCGCCACTAACATGCGACGGCGGAGTGGCCTTTATATGAGCCACGAAGGCAAGCCGAATAGACCAGAATCACCGCTTTCACGAGCGCGTACGCGATCGGCGCCAGACGCGGCTCAGGCGGCCGCGGGCCTGCGACCGGCGGCCGTGGCAAGTTCGCGAATGCCGGGCTCTATGTGCTGGAGCGCGATCGACGAGATGCCAAGCCGCATGAAGCGGGACGGCTTGTCGGCCTGGTCGAAGAAACGATCGCCAGGCTCGATGATGACGCTACGCGCCCGAGCCGTTTCCGCCAGGTCGCGGGCATCGGTGCCGCGCGGTCCTTCGAGCCAGAGCGAGGTTCCGCCGGCGGCATCCGTCGGCCGCCATTCGGGCAGGAAGGCCGAAATGGCCCGCACCAGCCGCTTGCGGCGCTCCTCGAATGCAGTCGAAAGCCGGCGCACCAGCGCCTCATGATGGCCGAGCGACAGAAACAGGGCGACAGCGCGTTGGTTGTTGGCCGGCGGATGGCGGAGGATGAACCGGCGCAGCGCCCTCAGTTCAGCGATCAGATCGGCCGAGGCGACGATGTAGCCCAGCCGCAAACCGGGCGCGAGCGTCTTCGACAGCGAGCCGACATAGATCACCCGCCCGGTGCGGTCGATGCTCTTCAGGGCCTGCTGCGGCGCCTCATCCAGCAACTGGCTGTCATAACCGTCCTCGATGATGATCTGGTTGTAGCGGCTGGCGCTGGCAAGCAGGTTCTGCCGGCGCTCGTCGCTGAGCGGCACCATGGTCGGGCAATGATGGCTCGGCGTGACGAAAACAAAGCCGGGCTTGCCCGGAATGGCGGATGTGACGATACCGGACCCGTCGACGGGCGTGGGATGGATGTCGGCGCCAGCCAGCCGGAAGATGCTGCGCGCATCCGGATAGCCGGGGTCTTCCATCGCCACCATCGACCCCTTGGTCATCAGCAGCGTCGCCAGCATATAGAGCGCGTTCTGCGCGCCGAGCGTTACGATGATTTCGTCGGGATTGGCGAAAATGCCCCGCCTCGGCAAAAGCCGCGCCTGAATCTGCTCGATCAGCAGCGGATCGTCGCGATCGACCATGTCGGCCGCCCAGTTGCGGATCTCAAGCACCGCCAGCGCCATGCGGTTGCATTCGCGCCATTCGGCGGTCGGAAACAGCGCCGGATCGAACTGACCGTAGACAAACGGATAGGAAGACTTGATCCAGTTATCGAGCTTGGCTCCGCGCGGCATGTCGGAGGCGGCGATCTGCCGGCGCGCCTTCCAGTCGATTTCGCTGGCCTGGTCGGCCGTCTTCTGTTGCGGCTTGGCCGGCGTCGCCAACACTTCGGGATTGACGAAATGGCCGCGCCGCTCGCGCGCGATCAGAAAACCCTGGTCAACGAGCTGCTGGAAGGCAAGCACCACGGTGCCGCGCGCCACGCCCAGCTTCTCGGCCAGGATGCGGCACGAAGGCAGTGGCATCGAGGCGGCGATCTGGCGGTCGAGAATGGCGGCAACAATCGCCTGCCTGATCTGCGCCTGCAGGGTCTGGCCCGATTCCGTCGATATCCTGAACAGTCCCGACCAGATGGCCGAATCGTTTCGCTGTGGCATCATCGTTTTCCCGCGCAGGCGCTATCGTTTCGTCTTTCGTGGACCAGTGCAGCCTAGCCCTGGTCCAAATGATTGCGCCAATGAATTATTCTGATCGCTATTATTTATACCAATGATCCTTCCCGTCGAACTCGAAGCGGCAAGCTTGGTGCCAAGTCGTTTCCGCCCTCTTCATGGCCCTCGCTTTTTGATAATCATTTTCGGTCGGTTGACTTTCCGACAAGATCGCGTGCCAACACGATGGCTCCGACGACCATGGAGAATTCAGTGACAGACACTCCCTTTCATGCAGCCTTGACGGCACTGCGCGACGATTTCGCCAACGCGCCGAAAAACATGCGCGAGGCGTTCCAGCTCGATGGGCAGCGCTTCGAAAAGTTCTCGCTCACTGAAGGCGACCTGCTGCTCGACTGGTCGAAATGCGCGGTGACCGCCTCGACCATGAAACTGCTGGAGCGGCTGGCGCTTGCGGCCAAGCTGCCGGAGCGGCGCGCGGCGATGTTTTCCGGCGACAGGATCAATGCCACCGAGGACCGCGCAGTGCTTCATACGGCGCTGCGGGCCGGACCGCAGGCGAGCCTGATGATGGACGGCAGCGACGTCATGAAGGATGTGCGTGCGGTTCTCGACGCCATGGGGCGTTTTTCCGAGGCGGTGCGGGCCGGCGCCATCACGGGCTCAGGCGGCGGGAAATTCACCGATATCGTCAATATCGGCATCGGCGGCTCCGACCTCGGACCGGCCATGGCCACGTTGGCGCTGGCGCCCTATCATGACGGTCCGCGCGCGCACTATGTCTCTAATGTCGACGGCGCGCATATTCACGACACGCTGAAAGGACTCAATCCCGAAACGACGCTGTTCATCATCGCCTCCAAGACCTTCACCACGGTGGAGACGATGACCAATGCGCAAACAGCGCGCACATGGATCGAAAAAGCACTGGGACGCGATGCGGTCGGTCAGCATTTCGTCGCAGTCTCAACGGCTCTGGACAAGGTCGCCGCCTTCGGCATCGCGCCGGACCGCGTCTTCGGCTTCTGGGATTGGGTCGGCGGCCGCTATTCGCTGTGGTCGGCGATCGGATTGCCGGTGATGATCGCCATCGGCGCGCAGCGCTTCGGCGACTTCCTTGCCGGTGCGCGTCAGATGGACCGGCATTTCGAGGAAGCGCCGCTTTTGCGCAACATGCCGGTGGTGATGGGGATGGTCGGCTACTTCCATCGCGTGATCTGCGGCTACCCGGCGCGCGCGGTCATTCCCTACGAACAGCGCCTGTCGCGGCTGCCGGCTTATCTGCAGCAGCTCGACATGGAATCGAACGGCAAGCAGGTGACGTTGAACGGCGGCCATGCGGCCACGCCCACCGGCCCGCTGGTCTGGGGCGAGCCCGGCACAAACGGCCAGCATGCCTTCTTCCAGCTTCTGCACCAGGGCACCGACATCATCCCGGTCGAGTTCCTCGCCGGTGCGGAAGGCCACGAGCCTGACCTTCGCCATCACCACGATCTGTTGCTTGCCAATTGCCTGGCCCAATCCGAAGCACTGATGAAGGGCCGCACCCTGGAGGAAGCGCGCCGGCAAATGCTGACCAAGGACATGCCGGTCGATCAGGTCGACAGGATCGCGCCGCATCGGGTCTTTTCCGGCAACCGGCCTTCGATCACCATCCTTTATCGTAAACTGGACCCGCATACCCTTGGCAGGCTGATCGCGCTTTACGAGCACCGTGTTTTCGTGGAAGGAACCTTGTTCGGCATCAACTCCTTCGACCAATGGGGCGTCGAACTCGGCAAGGAACTGGCGACCGCGCTTCTTCCTGTCGTCGAAGGCACAGCGGATGGCGCGCATGGCGATGCTTCAACGACCGGGTTGGTGCGCCATATCCACAGGCTGAGGGCAACGGAGTAGGCGATTTGCGGGGCATCAAGGGCATCCTTTTCGACAAGGACGGAACGCTCATCGATTTCCAGGCGACTTGGTTCGCCATAGGCGATCTGCTGGCCCTGCAGGCGGCATGCGGCGACCGCGCCCGTGCCGACGACCTGCTGGCTGCCGCCGGCTACGATTTCGCCAGCCACGCGTTCAAGGCCGATTCGGTGTTTGCGGCGGGTACCAATGCCGACATTGTCGCGCTCTGGTATCCGGGCGTCGAAGCGAAAGAGCGGCAGAAGATGACCGCCGGCTTCGATGCCTTCACCGCCAAGCAAGGGGCGGCGCAATCGGTGGCGCTACCGGGAAGCCGTGAGGCTATAGCCCGCCTTCACCGTTCGGGCTTCCGTCTCGGGGTGGCGACCAACGATTCGACCAGCGGGGCCGAAAAGACCCTGCTTGCCATGGGCGTGGCGCAGATGTTCGACGCAGCCTATGGCTACGATGCCGTCGCCAACCCCAAGCCGGCGCCCGACGCGATCTATGCCTTTTCGGACCTGACCGGACTGAGGCCCAGCGAAATCGCCATGGTGGGCGATAACCGCCACGATCTGGAAATGGCTCGCGCTGGTGGCGCCGGGCTTGCCATCGGCGTGCTCAGCGGCACCGGCACGCGCGAGACGCTGGCGCCGATGGCCGATGTCATACTGCAGTCGATCGCCGACCTGCCGGAGTTCCTGGCCGGCAGGAAATAGCTATATCGGCGGAGGCGTTCGCCGCGCTGCGATAGAGCGGCAAACATCGGCAAGAGCCGCGTCGTCCCTACCCCCTCAGCTCGCGCCTCAATATCTTGCCGACATTGGTTTTCGGCAGCTCATCCCGGAACTCGACGAGTCTCGGCCGCTTGTAGCCGGTGAGGTTTTCCTTGCAGTAGGCGAGCAGGATTTCGGAAGTCAGGTCGGGATCCTTGCGGACCACGAACAGCTTCGGCACTTCGCCCGAGTGCTCGTCGGGAACACCCACCGCGGCGACCTCGAGAACGCCGGGATGCCGGGCGACGATATCCTCCAACTCGTTGGGATAGACGTTGAAGCCCGAGACCAGGATCATGTCCTTCTTGCGGTCGACGATCTTGGTATAGCCGTGTTTATCCATGAAGCCCATGTCGCCGGTCTTGAAAAACCCGTCTCGGGTCATCGCCTTGGCCGTCTCGTCGGGACGATTCCAGTAGCCGGCCATCACCTGCGGCCCGCGAATGCAGATTTCGCCGACCTCGCCGAACGGCAGATCCTTGCCATCTTCATCACGTATGGCGATGTCGGTGGATGGGATCGGCAGGCCGATCGTGCCGGTGAATTCGCCGGCGCTGCACTTGTTCGCGGTCGCCACCGGAGAGGTTTCCGACAGGCCGTAACCCTCGGTTATCGAGCAGCCGGTCAGCGTCTTCCAGCGTTCGGCAACGGTCTGCTGCACCGCCATGCCGCCGCCAAGCGTCAACATCAGCGACTTGAAGTCGAGCTTGCGGAAATCCTCGTTGTTGAGCAGCGCGTTGAAGAGCGTGTTGAGGCCCGGCAATATGTTGAACTGATACTTCCGCAATTCCTTCACGAAGGCCGGGATGTCGCGCGGGTTGGGAATGAGGATATTGTGCGCGCCCTGCTGAATGCCCATCAGGGCGTTCACCGTGAGCGCGAAGATATGATAGAGCGGCAGCGCGCAAATATAGGTGAGATGCGCCGGCTTCGGCTTGAGCGTATAAGCATCCTCCACCCACAGCGCCAATTGCGCCACATTGGACAGCACGTTGGAGTGAAGCAGCACCGCGCCCTTTGAGACGCCGGTCGTGCCGCCGGTATATTGCAGGAAAGCAATGTCGTCGCCCGTCACCTTCACCGGCTTGAAAGTTCGGGCCGCACCCTGCTTGAGGGCGGCGGGAAACGGGATATGGCCCGGCAGCGACCAGGCCGGCACCAGCTTCTTGACGCGGCGTACAACCAGATTGACCAGATGGCCCTTCAATCCGAGCATGTCGCCCATCGTTGCCACGACAACATGCTTGACCGGGGTTTTGCCCGCGATAGCCTGAAGCGTGTGGGCAAAATTCTCCAGGATGACGATTGCTTCAGCGCCCGAATCCTTGAGCTGATGCTCCAGTTCGCGCGGCATGTAGAGCGGATTGACGTTCACCACCGTAAAGCCGGCCCGCAAAATGCCGAGCATGGCGATCGGATATGGCAGCACGTTCGGCATCATCAGCGCGACACGCGCGCCTTTCGCCAGTCCTTTCGACTGCAGGAAAGCCCCGAAGGCCGTCGACAGGCGCTCCAGTTCGGCAAAGCTGATCGTCTTGCCCATGCAAGTAAAAGCCGGCCGGCCGGCATATTGCTTCGACGCCTCGATCAGCATGTCGCCGATCGAGCTTGCAGCCAGCGGAGCGATCTCAGCCGCCATGTTCTCCGGATAGGATTTCAGCCAGGGTTTCCTGTGGCCCCTGCGGTGGCCGCCTGGCTTGGCGCTCTTTGCCGGCTTCGCCTTGGCAGCGGTGGCGGGCTTCTCGGCAGTGGTCTTCCTGGCAACCGGTTCAGGCTGCGCCTTGATCGTTTCAGGTTTCGATGCGCGTGCCCGCGAGGACTTCGCGGGTGCGGCGCCTTTCGCAGCCGGCGACCTGGCGGGCTTTTTTGCCGGTGCGGTTTTCGTTTCGTCAGCCTTCGCAGCGGCCTTGGCGGTTGTCTTCGACGATTTCGTCTCAGCAGTCGCGCCCGGCTTCCCGGTAGCAGACTTCTTCTCGGAAACCGGTTTGGACGCCGCCTTGGGTTTCGTTGCCCGCACCGGCGAGGCTTTCGCGGATGCAGCGTTTTTCACTGCGGGCGACCTGGCGGGCTTTTCGGCAGCCATCGCTTTCGTTTCGCCAGCCTTTGGAGCCGGCTTGGGGGTTGTCTTCGACGATTTCGCCTTCTGGCCGGCGGCGGTCTTTTTCGCAGCGCCTTCGGGTGTCTTGCCGGTCGTCTTCGCCATTCCTTGCCTCCCTTATGTGTACCCGCTGATTATGTTCCTCACCACTTCGCAGCCGGACGTCGCAGCATGCAAGACGTGCCGGTTAAAATACCCTGTCCTTCATCTATTGTGACAAACCGCGAGCGCGCAAGTCGTACCCCAGCGTAACGCCGTCAGCACGCCGCGCTGCCAAGCATCGAGGCCGTTTGCGCAGTCTCCGCCGATCCGGGCTATTTCGTAAAGTCCACGAAAATTGAAATAATACGAGCGGATTTTGCCGAACTTCGAAACTTTCATGCCGTTACCTACCGGTATGTGAACGGGGTGTTCCAATGGCCGAAAAACGGTGCTTATATGCGTACTTACCAGCCTGTTAAGGGGGCTCGGCAAATATCAGGGAGTTGTTGATGTTCAAGAAGCTGACTTTTGCGGCGGCGCTTGCGGCCGCAACCGTCCTCAGCGGGGCGGCCAGCGCGAAAACTTTCGTCTACTGCTCGGAAGGATCGCCGGAGGGGTTTGATCCTGGTCTTTACACGGCAGGCACCACCTTCGACGCGGCGGCGCACACAGTCTACAATCGCCTGCTCGAGTTCGAGCCCGGCACCACCAATCCGGTCGCTGGTCTTGCCGAAAGCTGGGAAATCTCCGAGGACGGCCTGGAATACACCTTCAAGCTGCGGCCAGGCGTCAAATTCCAGACCACCGAGTTCTTCACGCCGACGCGTGAGCTGAATGCCGACGACGTCATTTTCTCCTTCGAGCGCCAGCTCAACAAGGACAATCCCTGGAACCAGTATGTCGCGGGCGCTTCCTGGGAATATTTCAACGGCATGGGCATGCCGGAACTGATCAAGTCGATCGAGAAGGTCGACGACATGACGGTCAAGATCACCCTCAACAAGGAAGAAGCGCCGTTCCTCGCCAATCTGGCGATGCCGTTCATCTCGATCATGTCGAAGGAATATGCCGACAAGCTCGAAGCTGACGGCAAGAAGGAACAGCTCAACCAGATGCCGCTCGGCACCGGGCCTTACCAGTTCGTCGGCTACCAGCAGGACGCGGTGATCCGCTACAAGGCCAATCCGGACTATTGGGGCGGCAAGCAGAAGATCGACGATCTGGTGTTCGCCATCACCACCGACGCCGCCGTGCGCTACCAGAAACTCAAGGCCGGCGAGTGCCACCTGATGCCCTATCCGAACTCGGCCGACGTCGAGGCGATGAAGGCGGACCCGGCGCTCAAGGTGATGGAGCAGGAAGGGCTCAACGTCGCCTATCTGGCCTACAATACGACGCAGGCGCCCTTCGACAAGGTCGAGGTCCGCAAGGCGCTGAACATGGCCATCAACAAGCAGGCCATCATCGACGCGGTGTTCCAGGGCGCGGCGACGCCCGCCAAGAACCCGATCCCGCCGACGATGTGGTCTTACAACGACGCCATCGAGGACGACAAATACGATCCCGAAGCCGCCAAGAAGATGCTCGAGGAAGCCGGCGTCAAGGACCTCTCGATGAAGGTCTGGGCCATGCCGGTGTCGCGCCCCTACATGCTCAACGCGCGCCGCGCCGCCGAGCTGATCCAGTCGGATTTCGCGCAGATCGGCGTCAAGGTCGAGGTCGTGTCCTACGAATGGGCCGAATATCTGGAGCGCTCCAAGGCCAAGGATCGCGACGGTGCGGTGATCCTCGGCTGGACCGGCGACAATGGCGACCCGGACAACTTCCTCCACACGCTGCTTGGCTGTGACGCCGTCGGCGGCAACAACCGCGCCCAGTGGTGCAACGAGGAGTTCGACAAGCTGGTGCTCGATGCCAAGGCGACGGCCGACCAGGCCGAGCGCACGAAGCTCTACGAGCAGGCGCAGGTGGTGTTCAAGCGCGAAGCCCCGTGGGCGACGCTCGACCACTCGCTCTCCGTCGTGCCAATGCGCAAGGAAGTCCAGGGCTTCGTACAGAGCCCGCTCGGCGACTTCGCGTTCGAAGGCGTCGACCTCGCCGAATAAATCGGCTCCGACCTCGGCAATCCGGGGGCGCTTGCGTGGCAGGCGCCCCTGAGATGCATTTGTGCTATCCTGCCGCCAAGAGCGGAACGCTCATCATAGACATCAAAGGTTTGAAATGCTCCGGTTCCTGCTGGGGCGGTTCGCCGTCCTGATCCCCACCTTCATCGGGGTCTCGATCATCGCTTTTTCCTTCATAAGGCTGCTTCCCGGCGATCCTGTGGCCCTGCTGGCCGGAGAGCGGGTAATGTCGCCCGAACGCCATGCGGAGATTTCGCACGCGCTCGGTTTCGACCGCCCGTTGCCGATCCAGTATCTTGACTATCTGGGCGGCGTTCTGACCGGCGATTTCGGCACCTCCATCGTCACCAAGAAGCCGATCCTTGACCAGTTCTTCGCGCTGTTTCCGGCAACGCTGGAGCTTTCGTTCTGCGCCATAGTCATTGCCGTGCTGATCGGCATCCCGGCGGGAATATTCGCGGCAATCAAGCGCGGCTCCTTCTTCGACCAGTCGATCATGGGAGCCGCACTCGTCGGCTATTCGATGCCGATCTTCTGGTGGGGCCTGCTGCTGATCATCCTGTTTGCGGGCATCCTCCAATGGACGCCGGTTTCGGGCCGTATTTCGCTCATGTATTTCTTCCCGCCGGTCACCGGCTTCATGCTGATCGACTCGCTGCTTTCAGGCGAGAGCGGCGCGTTCAAGTCCGCCGTCAGCCACCTCATCCTGCCCTCGATCGTGCTGAGCACCATCCCGCTCGCCGTCATTGCGCGACAGACGCGCTCGGCGATGCTCGAAGTTCTCGGCGAGGACTATGTCCGGACGGCTCGTGCCAAGGGCCTGTCGCCCTGGCGGGTGATCGGCATCCACGCGCTGCGCAATGCGATGATACCGGTCATTACCACCATCGGACTGCAGGTCGGCGTGCTGATGGCCGGTGCCATCCTGACCGAGACGATCTTCTCCTGGCCGGGCATCGGCAAATGGATGGTCGATTCCGTCTTCCGGCGGGATTATGCCGTGATCCAGGGCGGCCTGCTTCTGATTGCCGGCATCATCATGCTGGTCAATCTGGGCGTGGACCTGCTCTACGGCCTCATCAACCCGCGCATCCGGCACTGAGGAGGCCAGGTCATGACCGATACGACCATCGCTCCCGCCGTCGCCACCGATCCTTCCCGGCGCGCTCGGCTTGCCGAATTCTGGTACTATTTCTCGGAAAACCGCGGCGCAGTCATCGGCTTGTGGGTGTTCATCCTGCTCGTTGTCGTGGCGCTGCTGGCGCCGCTGCTGGCGCCGCACTCTCCGAGCGCGCAGTATCGCGACGCCGTTCTGGTGCCGCCATTCTGGGAGGCCGGAGGCCATGCCAGCTTCCTTCTCGGCACGGACGCTGTCGGGCGCGACATGCTTTCGCGGCTTCTCTACGGCACGCGCTACTCGCTGTTCATCGGCGTCATCGTCACCACGATCGCGCTTGCGGGCGGCATCATCATCGGCGTGATCGCGGGCTACTATCGCGGCTGGATCGATACCGTGATCATGCGGATCATGGATATCATCCTGGCCTTCCCGTCACTGCTTCTGGCGCTGGTGCTGGTTGCCGTGCTTGGGCCTGGCCTCACCAATGCGATGATTGCCATCGCTTTGGTATTGCAGCCGCATTTCGTGCGGCTGACCCGCGCGGCAGTGATGGCGGAGAAGACCCGTGACTATGTGACTGCCGCGAAAGTCGCCGGGGCCGGGCCGCTGCGGCTGATGTTCAGGACGATCCTGCCCAACTGCATGGGCCCGCTGATCGTGCAGGCCACGCTGTCCTTCTCCAACGCCATTCTCGATGCGGCCGCACTCGGCTTCCTCGGCATGGGTGCACAGCCGCCGACGCCGGAATGGGGCACGATGCTTGCCGAAGCACGCGAATTCATCCTGCGCGCCTGGTGGGTGGTGACCTTCCCCGGCCTGGCGATCCTGATCACGGTGCTTGCGATCAATCTGGTCGGCGACGGGTTGCGCGACGCACTTGACCCCAAGCTGAAGAGGTCGTGACCGATGGCTCTGCTTGAAATCGAAAATCTGGTCGTCGAGTTCACCACGGCTTCAGGCCAGTTCCGCGCCGTCGACGGCGTGTCGCTGACCGTACATGAGCGCGAGGTGCTGGCGATCGTCGGCGAGTCGGGCTCCGGCAAGTCGGTGTCGATGCTGGCGGTGATGGGCCTGCTGCCGTGGACCGCCAAGGTGACGGCCGACCGCATGAGCTTCAACGGACGCGACCTGCTTTCGCTCTCCGAAGCCGATCGCCGCAAGCTGATCGGCAAGGACATGGCGATGATCTTCCAGGAGCCGATGGCGAGTCTCAATCCCTGCTTTACCGTCGGCTTCCAGATCGAGGAGGTGCTGCGCGTCCATATGGGCATGGACCGCGCCAAGCGCCGTGCCCGGGCCATCGAACTGCTGCACCAGGTTGGCATTGCCGAGCCGGAGCAGCGGCTTGGCTCCTATCCGCACCAGATGTCGGGCGGCCAGTGCCAGCGCGTGATGATCGCCATCGCCATCGCCTGCAATCCCAAGCTGCTGATCGCCGACGAGCCGACGACCGCGCTCGACGTGACGATCCAGAAGCAGATCCTCGACCTGTTGATGAAGCTCCAGGCCGAGCATGGCATGGGCCTGATCATGATCACCCACAATATGGGCGTGGTCGCCGAGACGGCCGATCGCGTTATTGTCCAGTACAAGGGCCGCAAGATGGAAGAGGCCGACGTGCTTTCGCTGTTCGAGAGTCCGAAGCACAACTACACCAAGGCGCTGCTTTCAGCGCTGCCCGACAACGCCACCGGCGACCGGCTGCCGACCATCGCCGATTACGTGGCCGAGGCGGAGGGGACGCCCGCATGACCGAGATCGTTCTAGAAGCCAGGAACATCGTGCGCGACTATCATGTCGCGGGCGGGCTGTTTTCGCAGGCGCGCACCGTGCACGCCGTCAAGGGCGTCAGCTTTTCGGTCGAGAAGGGCAAGACGCTGGCGATCGTCGGCGAGAGCGGCTGCGGCAAGTCCACGCTTGCCCGCATCATCACGCTGATCGATCCGGCGACCTCGGGCGAGCTTTTCATCGACGGCCACAAGATGGACATCGGCAAGGACGCGCTGACGCCGGAACTGCGCCGCAAGGTGCAGATCGTGTTCCAGAACCCCTACGGCTCGCTCAATCCGCGCCAGAAGATCGGCGATGTGCTCGGCGAACCGCTGAAGATCAATACCGGCATGCCGGCCGCCGAACGGCGCGACCGGGCCATGCAGATGCTGACCAAGGTCGGGCTCGGCCCGGAGCACTTCAACCGCTATCCGCATATGTTTTCCGGCGGGCAGCGCCAGCGCATCGCCATTGCGCGCGCGCTGATGCTGAACCCCAGCCTTTTGGTGCTGGACGAGCCGGTGTCGGCGCTCGATCTTTCCGTGCAGGCGCAGGTGCTCAACCTGCTCGCCGATCTCCAGGACGAATTCCAGCTCACCTATGTCTTCATCAGCCATGACCTTTCCGTCGTGCGCTACATCGCCGACGAGGTGATGGTGATGTATTTCGGCGAGGCGGTGGAATATGGGTCGCGTGACGAGGTGTTTTCCAACCCGAAGCACAGCTACACCAAAACGCTGTTCGCCGCCACGCCGCGCGCCGACGTCACCAGCATCAAGGCGAGACTGGCACGCAAGAAGGCAGCGTGAGGCTGCGCCTTACCTCCCCTTAGGGTGGGGCCACATATCCCCCCTCACACGCTCGCTTCGCTCGCGTCCTCTCCCCCAGGGGAGAGGAGAGACGGCGGCAGTAACAGCGCCCTCTTCTTCCCCGGGAGAAGGTGGCCGCGAAGCGGCCGGATGAGCGCCAGACACAGTGGTCCGCTCGTGGAGAGCGTTAAGCCGCCACCTCAATGGTTGTCGCGCGGAATGCCCTTCGCCTGCGCCACGCGCTGATATTTGACCGCCGGTTTCAGCACCATACCATCGGCCAGTTGATCGACCATGCCGCGCTGGATTTCCTGCCACGGCGTCTGATGATCCGGGTAGCGGTAGCCGCCGTCATTCTGGAGTTCGGCGCGCCGGCGTGTGATTTCGTCATCGGTGACGAGGATGTCGGCCGTGCCTCGCCTCAGATCAATGCGCACCCTGTCGCCTGATCGCAACAGCGCCAATCCGCCGCCGGCAGCGGCTTCCGGCGAGGCGTTGAGGATGGATGGCGAACCGGAAGTGCCCGATTGGCGGCCATCACCAATGCAGGGCAGCGAATGCACGCCCTTCTTGATGAGATAGGCGGGCGGCTGCATGTTGACGACTTCGGCGCCGCCTGGATAGCTGACCGGCCCTGCCCCGCGCATGAAAAGCACGGTGTTTTCGTCGATGCCGAGCGCCGGATCGTCGATGCGGGCGTGATAGTCTTCCGGCCCGTCGAACACCATCGCCGTGCCTTCGAACGCCTCCGGGTCCTTCGGATTGGAAAGGTAACGTTCGCGGAATTCAGGTGAGATCACGCTGGTCTTCATGATGGCGCTGTCGAACAGATTGCCCTTCAGGTTGATGAAGCCGGCCTCCTCTTTCAGGGGATTGGCAGCCGAACGGATCACCTCTGGATTGAGGTTTTCGGCATTCGCGCAGTTTTCCCCGATCGAGCGGCCGTTCACAGTCATGGCATCGGGATGCGGCAGAAGGCCGGCCTCGAGCAGTTCCTTCACAACCGCCGGCACGCCGCCGGCATGGTGATAGTCCTCGCCGAGATATTCGCCGGCCGGCTGAAGATTGACCAGCAGCGGAATCTTGTGGCCGATCGCCTGCCAGTCGTCATTGTCGAGCTTCACGCCGAGGTGACGGGCGATGGCATTGAGATGGATCGGCGCGTTGGTCGAGCCGCCGATCGCTGAATTCACGACAATGGCATTCTCAAAAGCCTCGCGCGTCATGATATCGGAGGGCTTCAGATCCTCATGGACCATGGCGACGATGCGCTTGCCGGTTTTGTAGGAAATCTGTCCGCGCTCCCGGTAGGGCGCCGGGATTGCCGCCCCGCCCGGCAATTCCATGCCGAGCGCCTCGGCAAGACTGTTCATGGTGGTGGCCGTGCCCATCGTGTTGCAGTAGCCGACCGAAGGCGCCGACGAGGCGACGATCTCCATGAACTCGCTGTAGTCTATCTCGCCGGCGGCAAGAAGCTGGCGCGATTCCCAGATGATGGTGCCGGAGCCCGTGCGCCTGCCCTTGTGCCAGCCATTGAGCATCGGGCCGACCGAAAGCGCGATCGCCGGGATATTGACGGTCGCCGCCGCCATCAGCAGCGCCGGCGTGGTCTTGTCGCAGCCAATGGTCAGCACCACGCCGTCGAGCGGATAGCCGTAGAGCACCTCGACCAGGCTCAGATAGGCAAGGTTGCGGTCAAGCGCGGCGGTGGGGCGCTTGCCGGTTTCCTGGATCGGGTGGCAGGGAAATTCCAGCGGGATGCCGCCGGCCGCCTCGATGCCGGCGCGGACTCGCTTGGCAAGTTCAAGGTGATGGCGGTTGCAGGGCGAAAGGTCCGAGCCGGTCTGGGCGATGCCGATCAGCGGCTTGCCCGATTGCAGTTCCTCGCGGGTCAGCCCGTAGTTGAGATAGCGCTCCAGATAGAGCGCGGTCATGCCGGGATTGTCGGGATTGTCGAACCATTCCTGCGAGCGGAACTTCTTTCGCGTGGCGGCACCGGTCATGGCATCCTCCCGAAATGCGGTGACCGATGGATATGGCAAGGCGGCATCGCCGGCAAGTGTGGGTGGGTTCCGGCACTTTGGTTCGATAGACAGGCGCGGAGGTCTGGGTTACGTCTTCAATTGTTTCAGCCGGGAGGAAGACATGGCTCTCGTCATCGAAGGCGAAGAACAGATCACGGCCCCCATCCAGAAAGTGTGGGAAGCGCTGAACGATCCCGACATACTCAAGGAGTGTATTCCAGGTTGCCAAAGCCTGGAGATGAAGTCGCCGACCGAAATGGCGGCAACCGTCGTCCTGAAGATCGGCCCGATCAAGGCGACCTTTGCCGGCGAGGTGACGCTGAAGAACCTGAAGCCCCCGCACTCCTACACCATCGTCGGCGAGGGCAAGGGTGGGGTCGCCGGCTTCGCCAAAGGCGGGGCGGACGTGACGCTGACGGAGGACGGGCCCGACACCACGGTGCTCAAATACGAGGCCAAGGCCGATGTCGGCGGCAAGATCGCCCAGCTCGGCAGCCGGCTGATCAGTTCGACCTCAAAGAAGCTCGCCGGACAGTTTTTTTCCAGCTTCAACGAGAAGGTGAGCGCGGGGTAGCGCGGCGGCGTCATCCGCCGACCGAGCGCAAGCGGAGGAAGCGCCGGATCCAGTCCGTGACGGCGAAGATCGGCCGCAACGGCTCTCGATCTGCTGCCGCTCCCGCTGGTCTCCGGAGTACGTTCGCCTATTCGAACACGATGCTCGGAACAGTCGATTCGGCGGCGCCGCGCTCTTGCTTGATGCGCTCCCAGACCTTGGAGGCGATGTCGCGGTAGATTTTCGCTTCCGGCCCATCTGGTCTGGAAGCGACGACCGGCGCGCCGGCATCCGAGCTCTCACGAATGCCCATTTCAAGCGGCACCTCGCCAAGGAAGGTGACGCCCAGCCGTTCGGCTTCGTTCCTGGCGCCGCCATGACCGAAGATGTCGTAGCGCTTGCCGGTATCCGGAGCGATGAAATAGCTCATGTTCTCGACGATGCCGAGAAGCGGCACCTCGACCTTCTTGAACATGTTGAGCCCCTTGCGCGCATCGATCAGGGCAAGGTCCTGCGGGGTGGAGACGATCACCGCGCCGGCCAGCGGCACCTGCTGGGCCATGGTGAGTTGCGCATCGCCGGTGCCGGGCGGCATGTCGACCACCAGCACGTCGAGCGGACCCCACTCGACCTCGCGCAGCATTTGCGTGAGCGCCGACATGACCATCGGTCCGCGCCAGATCATCGGCGTTTCTTCATCGACGAGGAAGCCCATCGACATGACCTTGAGGCCGTAGTTCTCCATCGGCTTCAGCACCTTGCCGCCAACTGTCTGCGGGCGGCCGGAAATCTTCAGGAGGCGCGGCATCGAGGGGCCGTAGATATCGGCATCCAGAACGCCAACCTTCAGCCCGTTGGCCAGAAGCCCGAGAGCGATGTTTACGGCGGTGGTCGACTTGCCGACGCCGCCTTTGCCGGACGCGACGGCGATGATCGCCTCGATGCCCGGCACGCCGCGCTTGCCCTGCTGGTGGCCGGCAGGCGCATGCGGCGCGGCAGGTGCCGGCCGGGGTGCGGCCGGGCGCGGCTGAACCGGGGCTTCCATGCCGCCGCCCTTCTTTTCGGCCGTCAACGCCACCATTGCGCCGGCAACCCCCGGAATTGCCTTGACGACGCGTTCGGCCGCCAGACGCAACGGCTCCATTTCCTTGGCGCGGGCAGCAGGCACGGTGATCGAGAAGAATACCTTGCCGTCAGCGATGAAGATGTCGGAAACCAGACCCAGGCTGACGATGTCTCCAGAAAAATCAGGACCGGTGACAGTCTTCAGATGTTGAAGAACGATTTCCTTGGTCACGCTTGTCATGGCATCCCTTCATTTCGCGCTGCCGAAGCCCAGCCGAATTGCGAAATATTTCCCAGCGTTTCAGATAGTGCAATTCGGGCGGAACACCAAGCTGCCAAAACGGCGCGCCTCCGGCGTTTGCAGATCTGTCTGCATTTCGCAGGCATGCCGTCTCGCTTTGCTCGAAACCGGACGCCTGCCGGCCTTCGCTATGGCTCCGCGCGTTGGTTTCTTCAATCGACAAATCGTTGTCGATTGATCGCCTGCGGCGACCGCTCCTCACCCATGCGCGATCATGACGTGGCGCACGGCCGTGTAGTCCTCCAGCGCATAGAGCGACATGTCCTTGCCATATCCGGACTGCTTCAACCCGCCATGCGGCATCTCGTTGGTGAGCATGAAATGCGTGTTGATCCAGGTGCAGCCATATTGCAGCCGCGAAGCGGTCGCCATGGCGCGGGACACGTCCTTGGTCCAGACCGACGATGCCAGTCCATAGTCTGAATCATTGGCCCAATCGACCGCCTCGTCGACATCCGAAAAGCGCGTGACCGAAACCACCGGGCCGAACACTTCACGGCGCACGATCTCGTCTTCCTGGAGCGCGCCGGCAACCACCGTCGGCTGGTAAAAGAAACCACCGCCTTCGACCTTGTTGCCACCGGTGGTGATCTCGACATGCTTCAACTCGGACGCACGTTCGACAAAGCTGGCGACCCGGTCGCGCTGGCGACTGGAGATCAGCGGGCCGATCTCGTTTTCGGTATCGTCGGACTGATTGTATTTGATGGTCGAGACGGCGGACGACAGGTCGGCGACGAGCTTGTCGTAGATCTTGCCGCCGGCGTAGATGCGGCAGGCGGCGGTGCAATCCTGCCCGGCATTGTAGTAACCAAAGGCGCGCAGCCCGCTCACCACCGCTTCCAGATCGGCATCGTCGAACACGATCACCGGCGCCTTGCCGCCAAGCTCCAGATGGGTGCGCTTGACCGTCTTTGCGGCCGCCTGCAGCACCTTCTTGCCGGTGGCCACATCACCGGTGATCGAAACCATGTTGACCTTCGGATGGTTGATCAGCGTGTTGCCGACGCTTTCTCCGCGCCCGAGCACGACATTGACCACGCCCTCCGGAAGCACTTCGGCCAGGACCTTGGCGAGCTTCAGCGCCGTCAGCGGCGTCTGCTCGGATGGCTTGAAGACGACAGTGTTGCCGCCGGCGATCGCCGGTGCGAGCTTCCAGGCCATCATCATCAGCGGATAGTTCCACGGCGCAATGGAGGCAACGACACCTATCGGATCACGGCGCACCATCGAGGTATGGCCGGGCAGATATTCGCCCGCAACCTGGCCCGGCATGGAGCGAACCGCGCCGGCGAAGAAGCGGTAGCAGTCGACGATGGCCGGGATTTCATCGTTGAGCACGGCATTGATCGGCTTACCGCAGTTCAGTGCTTCCAGCTTGGCAAACTCTTCCGCTTCGGCCTCGATGCGGTCGGCGATCTTCAGCAGATAGGCGGAGCGCTGGGCAGGGGTAGTGCGCGACCAATCGGCGAACGCTTTTCCGGCTGCGGCAACCGCAGCGTCGATCTGCGCCGAACTTGCCTCGGGCAGCTTCAGTATCGTCTCGCCGGTCCTGGGATTGAGGATCGGCTCCTCGGTCTCGGTGCCTTTTTCGAAGCGTGAGCCTAACAGCATCTCGATATCCATGGTTCTCGTCCTTTCAGCTCTTATTTTCCGGCCCCGGCGACCTGGTCGCCATCGCGAGTGAGATAGTAGGCGGCAAGGATCGGCAGCAGCGTCACCAGCACGACGGCCATCGCCACGACATTGGTGACCGGGCGCTGGCGCGGGCGCACGAGTTCTTCCAGCATCCATATCGGCAGTGTCTGCTGCTGACCGGCGGTGAAGGTGGTGACGATGACCTCGTCGAATGACAGCGCGAAAGCCAGCATGCCGCCGGCGAGCAAGGCGGTGCCAAGATTCGGCAGGATCACATAGCGGAACGTCTGGAAGCCATCGGCGCCGAGATCCATCGAAGCTTCGATCAGCGAACCGGAGGTACGGCGGAAGCGGGCGACGGCATTGTTGTAGACCACCACCACGCAGAAGGTGGCGTGACCGAGGATGATCGTCCAGAACGAAAACGGGATCTCGGCAAGATTGAAGGCCGAGCGCAGCGCAATGCCGGTGATGATGCCGGGCAGCGCGATCGGCAATATGACCAGCAGCGAAATCACTTCGCGGCCGAAGAATCTCGTCTGGCTGACGGCTGCGGCGCAGAGCGTGCCGAGCACCAGGGCGATCGCTGTCGAAATCGATGCGACCTGCACCGAGAGCTTCAGCGTCTCCCATACGTCCGGCCGATTCCAGGCAACGGCAAGCCATTGCGCGGTGAAGCCGGGCGGCGGCCACTGATAGCTCTTCTCTTCGGTGGTAAACGCGTAGACGAAGATGATCAGGATAGGCAGGTGCAGGAAGAGCAAGCCCGCCGCGGCCGCGAGTTTCAAGCTCAAGGGAGCCGATTGACTACGTTCAGAGCGCATCGAAGGCCCCCATGCGCTTGGCTCCCCAGAGATAGAAGCCCATGACTACCACCGGCACCACGGTGAAGGCAGCGGCCAGCGGAATGTTGCCGGCGGTGCCCTGATGGGCATAGACCGCCTGGCCGATGAACAGTCGCGACGTGCCGATGATCTGCGGAATGATGTAGTCGCCGAGCGTCAGCGAGAAGGTGAAGATCGAGCCGGCGACGATGCCCGGCAGCGCCAGCGGGAACAGCACATTGCGAAAGGTCTGGCCGGGCGAGGCGCCGAGGTCGGACGAGGCTTCGACAAGGTTTCCGGGCACGCGCTCGAGTGCTGCCTGGATCGGCAGGATCATGAAGGGCAGCCAGACATAGACGAAGACGATGAAGGTGCCGGTAAAGGAAACCGACAGCGAATTGCCGCCAACATAGGGCAGCGACAGCCAGGCATCGAGCAGCCAGGTGAGGTGCAGCTGGGCGAAAAGCCAGGTCAATATGCCTTCCTTGGCGAGGATCAGCTTCCAGGCATAAATCTTCACCAGGTAGCTGGACCAGAGAGGCAGCATGACGCCGAGATAAAACAGCGCTTTCCATTTGCCGCGCGCATAGCGCGCTGCGTAATAGGCGATCGGGAAGGCCACCACCGCCGAGGCGAGCGTGACACAGGCAGCCATGGTGACGGTGCGGATGATGATGTCGAGATTGGACGGCCGCAGCAGTTCGCCGTAGGTCTTGAGTGTGAATTCGCGGTTGATAAGGCCGGAGAACTCGTCGATCGAAAAGAAGCTCTGCAACAGCAGCGCAAACAGCGAACCAAGATAGACGATGCCGAGCCACAAAAGGGGTGGCGTCAGCATCAGCAGCAGAAGAAGCTTCGGCCTGCGCCAAAGCGTATCGGACAGCGCACCAGAGATGCCGCCGCGGCTTGGCAACAGTGCCGGGGCCTCGCTTGCCACCATAGCCGCCTGCGCGCTCACGCCTGCTCCTCCATCAGATGGAGTTGGTCGCGATTGAAGGTGAGAACGACATGATCGCCATCTGCGGGCAGCGCAGTGCCGGCGGGCATGGTGGCGTGCAGCCTCAAGCCATCGGCGTCGAGCGCGAGCTTGGTGGCGGCGCCGAGATAGTGCCGTGAAACGACGCGCGCCACCACGCCTTCGCCGGTTGCTCCAGGGGCTACACGGATGGATTCGGGACGGAGGCTGCCCCAACGGCGCTGGCCGCAACAGCGCTGCACGAAGTCCGGCGGCAGCACGTTGGAGGAGCCGACGAAATCGGCGACGAAACGGGAGGCAGGCCGCTCGTAAATATCCTGTGGAGCGCCGATCTGCATGACGCGACCATTGTCGAACACGGCAACCCGGTCGGCCATCGACAGCGCCTCGCCCTGGTCGTGCGTTACGAAGACGAAGGTGATGCCGAGCGCGCGCTGGAGAAGTTTCAGTTCCTCCTGCATGTTTTCGCGCAGCTTCAGATCGAGCGCGCCCAGCGGCTCGTCCAGCAGCAGCACCTTGGGCTTGTTGACGAGCGCGCGTGCCAGCGCGACGCGCTGGCGCTGGCCGCCGGAAAGCTGGCCGGGACGGCGCGCGCCGTAGCCCGGCAATCGCACCAGTTCCAGCGCCTCATTGGCTGCTCTGGCGCGCTCCGGACGCGGCACGCCCTTGACCATCAGCCCGTAGGCGACATTGTCGAGCACGTTCAGATGCGGGAACAGCGCGTAGTCCTGAAACACCGTGTTGACGTTGCGGCGATATGGCGGCACGCCTTCGGCGCGCTCGCTGAAGATGGAAATGCTGCCAGCGGTCGGCTGCTCGAAGCCGGCGATCAGTCGCAGGCAGGTGGTCTTGCCGGAGCCGGACGGCCCGAGCATGGCGAAGAACTCGCCCTGCGCGATGTCGAGATCGACCGCATCGACGGCCCTGACTGCTCCGAAATGGCGCGAGACTTTCTGGAAGGTTACGGCTGCGGTCATTGGTTGTCTCGGCAATTCAGGGCTCGTTGCACGGAACTGGCGTCGCTAGGCGCTTACCTCCCCTCGATGGGGAGGACGCGGCGAAGCCGCGGGTGGGGTGAACCGTGACACGCAGAGGTCATTCCACCCCGGCCCTTTGGCCCGACCCTCCCCATCGAGGGGAAGTAAAGAGCGTCACCGCCCGCCGATCACGCCGATATAGTCAGACACCCAGCGGTAATAGGGCACGCATTCGCCCTGTTCGCATTTCGCGACGGGCGTGCGCCAGAACTTGATCTTTTCGAAATCCTCGAAGCCATTGGTCTTGCAGCCTTCGTCGGTCAGAAGCTCGTTGCCCTTGCAGGCCGCCGGCACGGCCGGATTGGAGCCGAACCAGGCGGCGAGGTCACCCTGCACCTTGGGCGACAGCGAGTGCTCCATCCACATATAGGCGCAGTTGGGATGCGGGCTGTCGACATGCATCATGGTGGTGTCGGCCCAGCCCGTTGCCCCCTCCTCGGGGATCGTCGAGGCAACCGGCTGCTTTTCAGCGGCAAGCAGGTTGACCTGGAACGGCCAGGACCCCGACGCCACGACGCCCTCGTTCTTGAAGTCGTCGACCTGGATCATGGCGTCGTGCCAGTAGCGACCGGCGAGCGTGCGCTGAACCCTGAGCAGGTCGAGCGCCGCCTTGTACTGGTCCTCGTTCAATTCGTACGGGCTCTTGATACCGAGCTCGGGCTTGTGGGCCATCAGATAGTTGGCGGCATCGGCGATATGGATGGGACCGTCATAGGCCTGGATGCGCCCCTTGTTCGGCTTGCCGTCGGGCAGGTCCATCGGCTCGAACACGACATTCCAGCTCTTGGGAGCCTCCTTGAATACATTGGTGTTGTACATCAGCACGTTCGGGCCCCATTGGTAGGGAACGCCGTAGTGCACACCATCCACGGTAAACCACGGCGCATTCTGCAGGCGCTCGTCCACCGTCTTCCAACTCGGGATCAGATCGAGGTTTATCGGTTGCACACGCTTGCCCGCAACAAGCCGCAGCGAAGCGTCGCCCGAGGCGGTGACCAGATCGAAGCCGCCCTCGTTCATCAGCGCGACCATCTCGTCGGAGGTAGCGGCGGTCTTGACGTTGACCTTGCAGCCGGTCTCCTTCTCGAAACCCGTGACCCAGTCGTAGGACTTATCGGTCTCGCCACGCTCGATATAGCCGGGCCAGGCGATGATGTTGACCTCCCCCTCGCCGGCGCCGAGCGACTGCAGCATGTCTTGTGCCGGCGCCTGCCCGGAAAACGTCAGCGCCACAGCAATCGCCGTGCAGGATTTCAAAACGGATTTCATGTCAGGCCTCCCATTTTAAGAACCGCGCTGCAGCACGGTCCTGCTCCTCGAACGAGAAGGTGAGCCGAAAAAAAAGCATTCGCAAACGGATTTATCAGAAGGCCGATATCGGTTTTACCGATAGATCGTCGCTCAAGCCCGCTGGCGCGGCTGGCGCTGCGACTGAGCGATGCCTATGAAATCGCGCGCCGCCTGCGGCAGGCTGGAGCCGCGCCGCCAGACCATGCCGACTTGCACGACCGGCAGCGAGCCGGAGATGTCGCGCGACTCGATGCGATCGCCTTCAAGCGACCATGGCCGATAGACAAGGTCGGGCAGCAGCGCCACGCCGGCTCCGGTGGCGACAAGACTGCGCACCGCCTCTACCGAGCGGGTGCGGAAGGCGACATGCGGGCGCGCGCCAAAGGCGGCGAGGAGCTTGCCGGTGTTTTCCTCGATCTCATCGACCGTCAGCATTATCAGCGGCTCGGTGGCAATGTCGTTGATGCCGATGATGTCGGCGCCGGCCAGCGTATGGCCGAGCGGCAGCCACAGGCGGTATGGCGAGACCTCGAGGATTTCGGCCTGCAACGCCAGGCGGTCACGAAGATTGGAGATGACCATCACCGCGACATCGAGTTCGCCACCGATCAGCAGATGCTCGAGATAGTCGCCATTGTCCTCGATTGCCGAGATTTCGATCGAGGGAAAGGCGCGGCGATAACGTGCCAGCAGATCGGAAAGCACATAGCCGGCGACGAGCGAGGTGACGCCAAGTTGCAGGCGCCCGGTCGCAAGCTCCTTGTCGTCGGAAAATGTGCGCCGCGCATCCGAAACATCGGCGAGGATCTTGGTGGCGTGGCGCAGGAACTGGTGGCCCTTGTGGGTGATGTTCAGGCCGCGCGGGTGGCGCTCGAACAATTCGACGCCAAGATCACGCTCCAGATCTTTGATGGCATCGGTGACGGCCGATTGCGAAATGGACAGGTTCTGCGCCGCGCCCGACACGGTGCCCTGCTCGGCCACGGCGACGAAGAACTGCAACTGCCTGATGGTGAACGCCATGGCCCCGTCCCGGCCTCAATGAACGTTGCGCGGCACGTTCTCGGGCGGCACCTCCGTGACGACGTTCTGGCGATGGAAGATGAACAGTCCGGCAACGACGATGATGGCCGAGCCGATCAGCATCTGGCTGTCCGGAATGTCGCCGAAGAACACCACGCCGAATACCACCGCCCATAGCAGCAGAGTGTATTGCAGCGGCGCCAGCGTCGAGGCGGGCGCCAGCTTCAGCGCCCTGGTGATCATCATGTGGGCGGTGCCGGAGACGACGCCGAGCAGCAGCAGCGCGAAGAGATCGAGCGGCCCCGGCGTCTGCCAGGTTCCGATGCTCATAAGCAGTCCGACCACCAGCGCGCCGACCGTCTGCCAGGTGACGAGCGTGACGTCGGGGGTGCCGCGCAGCCGGCGATTGAGGATGAGCATGATCGCGAAGGACAGACTTCCCACCAGCGCGAAAATCGAAGCCGGCGAAAGCGAAGCCGAAGATGGGCGAAGCGCAATCACGACGCCGCAGAAGCCGATGATGATGGCCAGCCAGCGTCGCCAGCGAACCTTCTCGCCAAGGAAGAAGTGCGACAGCGCCGCGACATAGATCGGCGCTGCCATATAGAAGGTCATGACGTCGGCCAGCGGCAGATAGACGACAGCGGCGTAGAAAAGGCCGACATCGGCGGTTGCCATGGAGACGCGAAATATCTGGAGATCAAGCCGTTCCATGCGAAACAGCTTGGCCGTTCCTTGCCGCATCAGCATCGGCCCCAGCACCAGAAAGGCGCCGCAGGAGCGGATGAGCAGCACCTGGCCAACGGAGTAACTCGCCACCAGCCACTTCCCCATCGCATCGTTCAACGCAAAGAAAAAATCGCCGACCAGCATTATGATAACGCCGGCAAGTACGAGATTCGTCTTGGGAAAAGACAGGGCGCGGCGCAGGTTCATGGCTTCTTTCGATTGGGTCGGACCTAACCAGGCAATCGCCCGTAAAGCTCACGCATAGCCCAGCCTGCACCGTGTGGCGAGAGGAAACTACCGATGACCGCCGCACTCCAGACGCATCTTTAGTAGCGGTCGATCCAGCCAGGCCCAGAGCGGTATATGATCATCGGCCGGTGCCATGTATCGAAATCCGAGCGGTAGCGCAGGTCCGCCCGCCGGTCGAGGTCCAGCCTTTGCAGGCATTCGGCAAAGGCATCGTTGCGTTTCATGAAACCATAGGAGCGGCACTGCGCCTCGTCGGCGGCGCGGCGTTCCTCGGGCGTCATGGTGGTGCAGCCGGCAACGAGCGCGACCAGCGCCAGGACCGGCAAAATGCGGGACATCATCGGTCGATCCTCCCTGCCGGTATTCTGGCGGGAAATTGTGGAACTGTTGAGGAAGCCGGTCGCGGACTACCGCGATTGCAGCGGCGTCTTGTGGCGACGATTGACCGAGGCCGGGCGGCCGGCAAGCGAAAGCCGCGTCTCGCGTTTCTCCCGGTTGGCGACGACCTTGCCGCGGGAGATCACGCAAAGCCGTTCGGCACGCAGGCGCAGCGCCTCCACCGGATTGCCGGCATCGAGCACGACCAGGCTGGCGGACTTGCCGACCTCGAGCCCGAGATGATCAAGCCCCATGATCTCGGAGTTGGTTCTGGTGACCATGTCGAAGCACTGGCGCATATCGGCCGGACTGGTCATTTGCGCCACATGCAGGCCCATGAACGCGACATCCAGCATGTCGGCGGTGCCGAGCGGATACCATGGATCGAGCACGCAATCCTGGCCGAAACCGACCTTGATGCCGGCCTTCAGCATCTCCGGCACGCGGGTCATGCCGCGCCGCTTCGGGTAGGTGTCGTGCCGGCCCTGGATGACGATGTTGATCAGCGGGTTCGGACAGGCCGACACGCCGGCTTCGGCAATCAGCGGCAAGAGCTTCGAGACATAGTAATTGTCCATCGAATGCATGGAGGTGAGATGCGAGCCATTGACCCGGCCCTGAAGTCCGAGACGCTGCGTCTCATAGGCAAGCTGCTCGATATGGCGCGAGTTCGGATCGTCGGTCTCGTCGCAATGCATGTCGACCATCAGGCCGCGTTCCGCCGCGATCTCGCAAAGCTCCGTCACCGAGCGGCGGCCATCGGCCATGGTCCGCTCGAAATGCGGAATGCCGCCGACGATCTCCACGCCCATGTCGAGCGCGCGGATGGTGTTTTCGCGGGCATTGGGCGAGCGGTAGAAACCGTCCTGCGGGAAGGCGACAAGCTGGAGGTCGAGATAGGGCGCGAACGTCTTCTTCACGTCCAGCAAGGCTTCTACGGCGAGCAACCGGTCGTCGCAGGTGTCGACATGGGTGCGGATGGCAAGCAGCCCCATCGATACGGCCCAGTCGCAATAGGCAAGCGCTCGCTCCTTGACAGCCTCATGCGTGAGCAGCGGCTTCAACTCGCCCCAAAGCGCTATGCCCTCCAGCAGCGTGCCGGAAGCGTTGATGCGCGGCAGGCCGTAGGAAAGCGTCGCATCCATGTGGAAGTGCGGATCGACGAATGGCTGTGTGACGAGATTGCCGGTCGCGTCGACGACCTCTCGCGCCTCGGCCTCCAGCTTCGGTGCAATGGCGGCGATCTTGTCGCCCTTGATGCCGATATCGGCAATGTCGCCATCGGGCAGAATGCCGCCACGAACGATCAGGTCAAAACTCATCTCTCGCCTTTCTGGTAAGGTATCATCAGCGCCTTGGGATAGGTCGCGCGCCGCGCCACCAGTATCAGCGCCAGGATCGAAAGCGCATAGGGCATCATCAAGAACACCTGATATGGCACGACACCCCCGGACAATTGCTGCAGGCGGACCTGATAGGCATCGAAAGCCGCAAACAGGATGGCGCCGAGCAGCGCCTTGCCTGGCCTCCAGGAGCCGAACACCACCAGCGCGATGCAGATCCAGCCGCGCCCGTTGATCATTTCGAAGAAGAAGGAGTTGAAGGCGGACATGGTGAGGAACGCGCCGCCCACCGCCATCAGCGCGCTGCCGATCATGACGGCGCCGATGCGAACGCCGGTGACGCTGATACCCTGTGCCTCGACTGCCGCAGGGTTTTCGCCGGCGGCCCGCACCGCAAGCCCGACCGGCGTGCGGTAAAGCACCCAGGCGACGACGGCCACCGTGGCGAAGGCCAGGTAAGTCAACGGCGTCTGCGAGAACAGCGCCTCGCCGACGATTGGAATAGACGACAGGCCCGGGATCGGCAGCGGCTGGAACGGCACGATCTTGGGCGGTGTCGTCACTTCCGGCAAGGCCAGCCGGTAGGTGAAATAGGTTAGACTGGTGGCAAACAGCGTAATGCCGATGCCCACCACATGCTGCGACAGGCCGAGCGGCACGGTGAGGGTGCCGTGAAGGAGCCCGAAGCTTGCCCCGGCGATGGCGGCGATCAGCACGCCGGTCCACAGGTCACCACCCGAATAGACGGTGAACCAGCCGGCAAAGGCGCCCACCGTCATGATGCCTTCGATGCCGAGATTGAGCACGCCGGCCCGTTCGCAAATCAGTTCACCCATTGTGGCGAAGATCAGCGGTGAAGCGATGCGGACCGCCGCGACCCAGAAGGAGGTCTGGAAGAGGATTTCGACGGCCTGTTCCATCAGTCCTGCCCCTCCGCGCGACGGTGAAGCACCCCCTCGCCCGGCCTCCGCTTCGCTCGGCCGACTTCTCCCCGAGGGGAGAGGAGACCTGAGACCTTGCCACTTCCCTCTTCTCCCCACCGGGGAGAAGGTGGCCCGAAGGGCCGGATGAGGGGGAATGTCGAGACAAGCGCTGCCATCACTTCCACCTCAACCGAAAGCGCGTCAGCAGAATGGCGGTGACCATGGTCAGAAGCGCGGTGGCCACCATGACCTCGGCAATATAGCTTGGAACACCCACGGTGCGGCTCATGGCGTCGGAACCGACGAAAATGCCGGCGACGAAAATGGCAGCGGCGATGACGCCGAGCGGATTGAGCATGGCCAGCATGGCAACCACGATGCCGGTGTAGCCGTAGCCGGGCGACAGGTCGAGCGTGAGATTGCCCTTGAGCCCGGCCACTTCCGAGAAGCCGGCAAGGGCGGCAAGCCCGCCGGAAAGAAGTGCCGTCTTCATCAGCACCGCATTGACCGGAATTCCGGCGAAACGGGCGGCCTCCGGATTGTGGCCGACCGCGCGCATCTCATAGCCGAGCACCGTCTTCTTCATGACCACCCAGGTGAAAATGGCGGCAATGATCGCAATGACGAAGCCGAGATGCAGCCGCTTGCCCTGGATGATGCGCGGCAATTGCGCCTCCGCGATCACGCGCTGCGATTGTGGCCAGCCGAGGCCCATCGGGTCTTTCAACACGCCTTCCAACAGCATGGAGACGAACAGGATGACGATGAAATTGAGGAGCAGCGTCGTCACCACCTCGTCGACGCCGAAGCGCGTCTTCAGCAGCGCGGGACCCGCCAGCAACAGCGCGCCGGCCGCCATGCTGGCGAGCATTATGAGCGGTATCAGCACGATCGACGGCAGCGGCAAAGCGCCTGTGCCAAGTACCACGGTGACCACACCGCCGATGTAAAGCTGCGCCTCCGCGCCGATGTTCCAGAGCCTGGCGCGGAAGGCGATCGCCACCGCAAGCCCGGTAAAGATCAGCGGCGTGGCGCGCGTCAGCGTCTCGAGGATGGCGAACTGAGAGCCCGCCGCACCCCTTGCAACCAGATAGAATACGGAAAAGGGCGAGGCACCCGCGGCAAGCACCAGCAGCGCGGCGATGACCAGCGTGGCGGCAATCGCGGCGACGGGGAAAAGCAAGGTGACGCCCAGCGACGGAGCAGGTTTCGGCTCAAGCCGCATGACGTACTCCGCGCAAATTCCCCCTCACTCGGCCTCCGCTTCGCTCGGCCGACCTCTCCCCGAAGGGAGAGGAGATTTGAGACGTTGCCGCTTTCCTCTTCTCCCCAGCGGGGAGAAGGTGGCGCGGAGCGCCGGATGAGGGGGAAAATTTCCTTTCCATCATCACGCCACCTCCTCGCCATGGCCAGCCATCAGTTCGCCGAGTTCGCGGATGGTGCGCTCGCCGCGCTTCGAGGGCGAGGAAAGCCGGCCCTTCGACATCACCAGAATGCGGTCGGACAGCGCCAATATTTCTTCGAGGTCTTCCGATATCAGCAGGATGGCGGCGCCACGATCACGGGCCTCAAGCAGGCGGCGATGGACGAAGGCGACCGCGCCGACATCGAGCCCGCGCGTCGGCTGATTGGCAAGGATGATCGAGGGCTCGGCATCGAGCGCACGGCCAAGAATGAGCTTTTGCATGTTGCCGCCGGAAAGCAGCCGGATGCGGGCCTCGGGCGACGGACATTTCACATCGTAGTCGCGGATGATGCCTGCGGCGAAGTTCCGGGCCGCACGCCAGTCGAGAAACCCGTAGCGGCTGAAGCGGGGCGTACCGTAGCGTTCGGAAATCACGTTTTCGGTCACGCTCATATCGCCGATGGTGCCGACCGCATGGCGATCCTCCGGAATGCGGGCGATGCCGTGGCCAAGAGCAGCACGCGGCGACCAATCGGCCACCTTTGCGCCGCTGACGGTCATCTCGCCCGAAGCCGGCTTCATCGTGCCGGCGATCAGCGCAGCGAGTGTCGCCTGTCCGTTGCCGGAAACGCCGGCAAGCCCGGTGATCTCGCCACCTCGCAACGCAAGCGAGACATCGTCGAGGCGCGCGGAGGAGCCCTGCCCCGCCGTCGAGACGTTCTTCAACTCGAGCACAACCGCGCCGGTCTTGGCCTCACGGACGGTCGGGCTGGCAATGTCCTGGCCGACCATCAGCGCCGCAAGCTCGGAGCGGCTGCTGCCTGCGGTGACGCGTTCGCCGACCAGCCTGCCCGCGCGCAGCACCAGTACTCGGTCGCTGACCGCCATGACCTCGTGCAGCTTGTGCGAGATGAAGATGATCGACAAGCCCTGGCCGACCAAGAGCTTCAGGGTGCGAAACAGCGCATCCGTCTCAGCCGGCGTCAGCACCGCGGTCGGCTCATCGAGGATGAGGATGCTGGCGTCGCGGTAGAGCGCCTTCAGGATCTCGACACGCTGGCGCTCGCCGACGGACAATGACGAGACCATCGCGTCCGGTTCGAGCGCGAGGCCGAAATCTGCCGAAAGCCGGGCGATGCGCTGGCGCGCGGCCGCACGATCAAGCCTGAGCCTCCATGCGCTCTGCGTGCCGAGCGCGATGTTTTCGAGCACCGTCATGTTCTCGGCCAGCGTGAAATGCTGGTGCACCATGCCGACTCCGGCATCGAGTGCCGCACGCGGATCGCCCGGCGCGAGCGGTCTCCCCTTCACCTCGACGCTGCCTTCGTCGGCAACGTAGTGGCCGAACAGAATGTTCATCAAGGTGGTCTTGCCGGCTCCGTTCTCGCCGAGCAGGGCGATGACCTCGCCCCGCTTCAACTCGAAGGAAATCGCGTCATTGGCCACCAGCGGCCCGAACCGCTTGGTGATGCCGGTCAGGCGAAGGACGGGCGCGGCGCCGGCGTCAGAGGTTTTGGCTGTGCTCGTCAATAGTAGGCCAGATCGAAAGGCTTCGTGTGTTGCTGAAACAGCAGTCGGGGCGTGCCTTCTCCCCGTTCACGGGGAGAAGATGCCGGCAGGCAGATGAGGGGCAGTATAGGCGTTAAAGGCTGGCGCCGCCCCTATCCGGCCGTCGGAGCCATCTTCTCCCCGTAAGCGGGAAGAAGAGAGCTGTCATCAATTCGACTTCGGCTCGGAATCGTTGATCTCGACGGTGAAAGATCCGTCCTTGATCGCCTTTTCCTTCTCGGCAACCTTGGCCATCACCTCGGCCGGCACCTTGCCCTCGAAGGTGCCGAGCGGCGCAAGCGAGCAGCCACCGTTCTTCATGAAGGAATAGACGCCATAATCCTCGGCCTTGAAGGTACCGGCCTTCACCTCGGTAACCGCTTTTTCAAGTGTCGGCTCGAAATGCCAGAGCGCCGAGGCGACTACGGTCTCAGGATAGTCCGCCTGCGTGTCAATGACGTTCCCGACGGCAAGTATGCCCCGCTCCTTGGCGGCATCCGATACGCCGAAACGCTCCGCATAAAGCAGGTCGGCGCCGCCATCGATCTGGGCGAAAGCCGTTTCCTTTGCCTTGGGCGGATCGAACCAGGAGCCGATGAAAGCGACCTGGAACTTGGTGTCGGGCGCGATTTCCTTCACGCCCGCCATGAAGGCGTGCATCAGCCGGTTGACCTCCGGAATCGGGTATCCGCCGACCATGCCGATATTCTTCGACTTGGTCATGGCGCCCGCAATGATGCCGGTGAGATAGGAGGCATCCTGGATGTAGTTGTCGAAGGGCGAGAAGTTGGGCACCGCGTCGTCCGGCTTGAAGCTCGAGCCCATCAGGAAAGCGACGTCCGGATAGTCGCGCGCCACCGCGCGGGCGGCTTCCTCGACGCCGAACACTTCGCCGACAATCAGCTTGTGACCTGCCTCGCAATATTCGCGCATGACGCGCTCATAGTCGTTGTTTGAGGTGTTTTCCGAAAAGACATATTCGATATCGCCACGTTCCTTGGCCGCGTTAGCCGCCTTGTGGATACGGCTCACCCACTGCTGCTCCACCGGTACGGTGTAAACGGCCGCTACCTTGAGCGGATCGGCGGCGAACAGATGCGTGGGCAGACCCGCTGCAGTCGCCAAGGCCGCACCCGCGCCAGCCGCCTTCAGCACCGTGCGGCGCGATATACCGGAAAATTCCACCGAATTCCTGTTTTTGGACATCGTCAACCACCTCCGGCTGTCGGGTCCGGACCCCACGTCCACCCCGTTTTTTATCATCCGGTCAACGCTAGTCGAATTTCAGAAAAGCGGCAATCGGCCGGCAGGTGTATCCACCATACATATGAGCCGCCGCGCTGTTTCCGGCAGCCGGAATCGATTAAAGGTCTGGTCCCCACCCTTGGCAAGGCGCGGTCTGCAAGAATTCCGATGGAGCTTTGGATCCCGATCACCATCGCCGCTGCATTTCTGCAAAATTTGCGGTCGGCGTTCCAAAAGCACCTGAAAAGCGTGATGGGCACGACAGGCGCGACCTTCGTGCGCTTCGGCTTCGGATTTCCGTTCGCGCTGCTGTTTGTCGGCGGCCTTCATTTCATTACCGCCTACCCGCTGCCGGCGCCGAACACGGCTTTCGCCGCCTGGGCCATGTTGGGCGCAATCGGCCAGATCGCCGCGACGTTCCTGCTCATCCACCTGTTTTCATTCCGCAATTTCGCCGTTGGCACCGCCTATTCGCGCACCGAGCCGGCACAAGCGGCAATATTCGGGCTGATGTTCCTCGGCGAACGCGTGACGGCGGGCGTGGTAACGGCGATCATCGTCAGCGTGTTCGGGGTTATGCTGATCTCCGTCGCTCACATGCATTTGAGCTGGCGCACCATGCTGTCTTCGCTCGTCAGCCGCAACGCGCTGATCGGGCTCACGTCCGGCACCTGTTTCGGTGTCTCGGCGGTCGCCTATCGCGCCGCCTCACTGGCCTTGGGCGGACCGAACTTCATGATGCAGGCAGCGTTCACGCTTGCCTTCGTCATCGTTTTCCAGACCGTCATCATGCTGGGCTGGATGCTGTGGAAGGACCGGGGCGAAATACTGCGCATCGCGAAAGCCTGGAAGCCCGCGCTCCTTACGGGGCTTTTCGGAGCATCGGCCTCCTTCGGATGGTTCATGGCGATGACGCTGCATCAGGCGGCGATCGTCAAATCGCTGGCGCAGATAGAAATGCTGTTCACCTTCGCGTCGTCAGTCTTCTTTTTCCGAGAGAAGATCAACCGGCTGGAGATCGCCGGTTGCCTGCTCATCGTCGGAGGAATCCTGATCCTGCTTGCCGCCGGGTGATCACACGCTCGCCGGATCGAGAGGCGGTTCGTCCTTGCGGCGCGCGATGATGCCCTTGAGATCGCCATGCCTGAACGCATCGCGCAATGCGTCGAAGGAAGGCAGCACGAAATAGACGCGCTGGAACTTGTCGATCTCATAAGTGGTGCGCATAACCGTCTCCAGTTCGAAGGGGGCGTGATGCGCGTCCGGGCTTTCCACGGCAAACTGCAATTCGCTGAAGGACGACATCAACCCCGCGCCGAACGCCTTGAGCGGCTGGCCCGGTTCCTGCATCAGGCTGTACTCGGCCGTGTACCAATAGAGCCGCGAGATCATGTCGTGGCCGCCGAGCTCGATCAGGCCCGCGGCCCTTTCGCCATATTGCTGCATGAAGTCCGCGAAGGAGGGTTGGGTCAGCGCCGGCACATGGCCGAAGAAATCGTGGAACATGTCCGGTTCGACGATGTAATCCAATTCCTCGCGCTTGCGCAGCCAGTTGGTGACCGGGAAACGGCGATGCGTGAGGTGCACGAAAAACGCGTCGGCCGGGATCAGTCCCGGCACCGCCACGAGGGTCCAGCCGGTGAGCTTGCTCAACTTGCCGCTCACCTCGTCGAAATCGGGGATGCGATCGAGCAGCCCAAGCGTCTCGACCCCGTCGAGATATGATCGATGGGCCAACCGCCGCGTCAGTTCGGTCTGACGGTCGCACAGAATGCGCCACACCTCCTGCTCGGCATCGCTGTAGGCATAGTTCTGTTCGACGGTGAAATCGGCGCGGCAGACCGAATAGTCGCCACGCAGTCCTTGAGCCGCACATTCACGGGCATAGGCTTCGACGCTGATATTCATGGCCAATCCTCCACGGACCCGGAGGATAACGCGGGTTCCGAGGCGGTTTTCGCCTGAACCGTCGATTTTCGCGGAAAATCAAGGTATGTTTCACACCAAAACTCGGATTTGGGAGTGAAAATGCCTCAATTCGACGAATTCGAGATCAGGATGCTTGATATCCTGCAGCGGGATGGCCGCAAGCCGGTATCGGAATTGGCGCAGGAGATCGGCCTGTCGACCACGCCATGCGCGCGCCGTTTCGACGCACTGCGGCAGGCCGGTGTCGTAAAGGGCTTCGGGGCGGTGATCGGCCGGCGGGCAGTCGGACTGATGGTCGAAGTCTTCATTCAGGTGCGGCTGGTGAGCCACAGCGATGAATCGCCGGAGCGCTTCATCGCCGCCGTGCAGCGCATGGACGAGGTATCGGCCTGCTGGACGATGACCGGCGACCACGACTTCCTGCTGCATGTGATGGTACCGACGGTCGATGATCTCAACGACTTCGTCATGCATCGGCTGATGCGGCTTCCAGGCGTGCGCGACGTGCACACGCAACTGGTGCTGCAGAACATCAAGGGGCCGGGGCACGTGCCGCTCGGCCACCTTAGAAGATGATCAGGGAACGATCAGCGTTCCTGCGCCATGTTCGGTGAACAATTCGAGCAGCACCGAATGCGGCGTCTTGCCGTTCAGGATGACGACACCCTCGACGCCACGCTCGATCGCCTCGATGCAAGTCTCGACCTTCGGGATCATGCCGCCGGAAATCGTGCCGTCCTTGATCAGCGCCTTTGCCTCGGCGACCGTCAGCTCGTCGATAAGCTTCTTGTTCTTGTCGAGCACGCCCGGCACATCTGTGAGGAACAGAAGCCGCGAGGCGTTGAGGGCGCCTGCAATGGCGCCGGCGAAGGTGTCGGCATTGATGTTGTAGGTATGGCCGTCGCGGCCGGGCGCGACCGGGGCGATCACCGGGATCATCTCGGAGCGCGCAAGCAGGTCGAGCAGGGTGCGATCAACCTCGACCGGCTCGCCGACGAAGCCGAGATCGAGCACGCGCTCGATGTTGGAATCCGGATCGATCATAATCTTGCGGGCCTTTTCGGCAAACACCATGTTGCCATCCTTGCCGCAGAGGCCAATCGCCCATTCGCCCTCGGCGTTGATGAGGGCGACGATCTCCTTGTTGATCGAGCCCGCCAGCACCATCTCGACGATCTCGACCGTCTTGCGGTCGGTGACGCGCAAACCGCCTTCGAATTTCGATTCGATGCCCATCTTGGTGAGCATGGCGCCGATCTGCGGGCCGCCCCCGTGCACGACGATGGGATTGACGCCGGACTGCTTGAGCAAGGCGACATCGCGGGCGAATGCCTGTCCGAGCGCCGCGTCGCCCATGGCGTGCCCGCCATATTTCACCACGACGGTCTTGTTTTCGTAACGCTGCATATAAGGCAGTGCCGCCGAAAGCAGGTGCGCCTGTTCCGCCGCCGTGGCTGCAATGTCGGTAGATGTCATCGGTGGCTCCCATCGAATGGAATCGGCGGTGTCTTAGCGGCAAAGGCGCTGCCGGGCAATTGGCCGCTTGTGGGGAGCGTCTTTTTCATCGCCTCAATCGGAGTTGATTGGCCTGTGATGCGCGGCTGGGCTTACCGTCAAGCCATGAGGAGAAGCCAATGACTCGCCGTGACTTCCTGCTTGGCGGCACCGCCGCCGTCGCCCTTGCTTCCGGCGCCACCGCGCTGTGGCGCATGGGCAAGCCTGCCGCCGCCGTGGCCGCACCCTTCGAGATCAGCAAGACCGACGAGGAGTGGCGGGCGCTGCTGACGCCCGAGCAATTCGCCGTATTGCGCCAGGAGGACACCGAGCCTGCCGGATCGAGCCCGCTCAACAATGAAAAGCGCAAAGGCATTTTCCATTGCGCCGGCTGCGACCTTGCCGCCTATTCGTCGGAGGCGAAGTACGAGTCCGAGACCGGCTGGCCAAGCTTCTGGCAATCGCTGCCCGACGCAATCGGCACCAAGGAAGACAACACGCTGTTCATGACGCGCACCGAGGTGCATTGCCGCCGCTGCGGCGGGCATTTTGGCCATATCTTCGATGACGGGCCACCGCCCACCGGCAAGCGCCACTGCCTGAACGGCCTGGCGTTGACCTTCAAGCCGGCAACCGCTTAGAGCCTTTCAGGGTTATCCGAAAACTGTACTGTTCAGCCGCCGCTGACGGCGAGCGCGATGGCGTCGCGCAATTCCTCCATGCCGTCGCCCTTTTCCGAAGAGGTGGCAATGACCGCTGGAAAGGCGGCCGGGCGCTTGCGGATCTTGTCCAGTGTTTCGGCAATCAGCCGCGGCACGCCGGCCGATTTGATCTTGTCGGTCTTGGTCAGCACGATTTGGTAGGAAACGGCGGCCTTGTCGAGAAGGCTCAGCACTTCTTCGTCGTTCTTCTTGATGCCGTGGCGGGAATCGATCAGCACATAGACGCGCTTCAGCGTCACGCGGCCCTTAAGGTAGTCGAAGACGAGCTTCGTCCACTGGTCGACCTGGTCCTTCGGCGCCTTGGCGTAGCCATATCCGGGCATGTCGACCAGCGCCATCGGCGGCAGGTCCGCCCCCTCGCCCGAATAGCCGTCGGGCACGAAATAGTTGAGCTCCTGGGTGCGGCCGGGGGTATTCGACGTGCGAGCCAGCCCCTTGTGCCCAACCAGAGCGTTGATCAGCGACGACTTGCCGACATTGGAGCGGCCGGCAAAGGCGATCTCGGGCGGCCCTTCCGGCGGCAGGAACTTCATTGCGGGCACGCCGCGGATGAATATCCACGGCGTGGCGAACAGGCTGCCGGCCATCGGAGTCACGGTTCTGGTCGGGTTCTGTTCGGTCACTCTGCCTGCTCCAGTTAGGAAATGTCGGCGCCGGGTATCGCATCAAGATTGCGCGTCACCTTGTCAACCGGCCAGTTCCACCATGCAATCGCAAGAACCGTAGCGTGACCACGCTGCGCGCCGCGACAGGAAGGCTGGCAATGGACAAATGAAATGCGATCCGCTCTCGGTGGGTCGGCAGCCGATGAGGCGGAGCCAGGGCCGTCCATAGCCGAAAACAAAAGGCCCCGGACAAGCGGGGCCTTAAAAGAATTCGCGCTCGCTACTCCGCCGGCTTGGGTTTTCGCTTGAACATGCCGACGAGATTGTCCCACAGCTCGATCTTGACGCCCTGGCGCTTCATGATGACCCCCTGCTGGAGAATCGAAAGCGTGTTGTTCCATGCCCAGTAGATGACGAGACCCGCCGGAAACGATGCCAGCATGAAGGTGAAGATGATCGGCATCCAGGTGAAGATCATCGCCTGGGTGGGATCGGGCGGCGTCGGGTTCATCCGCATCTGCAGGAACATGGTGATGCCCATGATGATCGGCCAGACGCCGATCATCAGGAAGGCGGGCACCGCGAAAGGCAGCAGGCCGAACAGGTTGAAGATCGAAGTCGGATCGGGTGCGGCGAGGTCCTGAATCCAGCCGAAGAAGGGCGCGTGCCGCATTTCGATGGTGATGTAGAGCACCTTGTAAAGCGCGAAGAACACCGGGATCTGGATCAGAACCGGCCAGCAGCCGGCAAGCGGATTGATCTTCTCCGTCTTGTACAGCTCCATCATCGCCTGCTGCTGCTTCATCTTGTCGTCCGCGTATTTCTCGCGGATTTCCATCATCTTCGGCTGGACCTTCTTCATGTTCGCCATGGAGGCATAGGACTTGTTGGCGAGCGGGAAGAAGACAGCCTTGACCAGAACGGTGGTGGCGATGATGGCCAGGCCGAAATTGCCGAGCAGCTTGTAGAGCCAGTCGATCAGCCAGAACATCGGCTTGGTGATGAAGTAGAACCAGCCCCAGTCGATCAACAGCTCGAACTGGCGAATATTGTGCTGCGTCTCATAGGCGTCGACCTTGGCGACTTCCTTGGCCCCGGCAAAGACCAGGGTCTCCAGCGTCGCCGACTGACCGGCATCGACGGTGATCGCATCGGTCATGAAGTCGGACTGGTAGCGCGGGCGGCCTTCGCCGAAATAGTTGAAGCGCGGCTGGAAGGCCTGCTTGGTCGAAGGCACGAGGGCGACGGCCCAGTATTTGTCGGTTATGCCGAGCCACCCGTCATTCGACTTGCCCGGCACGATCTGCTTATCGTCCTCGATCGTCGAATATGTGATCTCGTTCAGTCCCTCCTCGCCGGTGACGCCGATCAGACCCTCATGCAGCACATAGATGCTGGCCGTAGTGGGCTTGTCGAAACGGATGACGCGCCCATAGTTGGAGAGCGTCACCGGTGCCTGGCCGGCATTCGTCACCGTATCGGAGATCGTAAACATATAGTCGGCGTCGACACCGATCGTGCGCTTGAAGGTCAGTCCCTTCTCGTTCGTGAAGGTGAGCGTCACGGGCGTCGTCGGCGTCAGCGTGACGCCAGGCTCCGCAGTCCAGATGGTATCCGGCCCAGGGACGGCGCCGGTCGCCTCATTGCCGACGAAACCGACTTCGGCATAGTAGCCGTTAGGCAGTGCCGAGGGATTGAGAAGATCGATATTGGGCGAGTTCTTCTCGACCGTCAGATGATATTCCTTCAGGAGAAGGTCATCGATGCGGGCGCCGACGAGATTGATCGAGCCGCCCAGGCTCGGCGTATCGATCTTCACGCGCTGGGAGGCGGCGAGCGCCTGCTCGCGGCTTGCCTGCGGCACGCCATCGGTGCCCGGAACGCCGGGGATCGCGCCGGGCGCGCCCTGTACCGCCGGAACATCAGCGCCACCCTGGCCCGGCTGCGCCTTCTGCTCGGCCTGGACCCGCTCGGCCTCGATGCGGGCCACCTCACGCTCGCGCTCGACGCGCGGGTTCATATAGAACACCTGCCACAATGTCAGGATCAGCACCGAAAGCGCGATGGTGATGAGGAAATTGCGGTTGTTTTCCATCGAAAGCCCTTATCGCGTCCCGCGGATTCGCCGTGAAAGTTCGGCAGCAAGCTGGCCGAAGGGAACCGTCAGAATGTCCTGGCGGCCGACGATCACATAGTCATTGCCTGGCGCCATGTCATCTGCGGCATGGATGCGGACCGCCTCCTTGAGGCGCCGCCTGATGCGATTGCGCACGACCGCATTGCCGACCTTGCTGGTTACGGTGAAACCCACTCGCGGCGCACCCTCGTCTTTCCGGTCGAGCGCTTCGACCAGAAAAAGCCGCCCCCGGCGTTTTTCGCCACGCCGGACCGCCAGAAACTCGGCTCTTTTGCGCAGCCTTGGCGGAGCCGGGCGTGCAGGCTTGCCGTCATCCGGCAAGGCCGTCCGTTCCCGCTCAGGCGGAGAGCCGCTTACGGCCACGGTTGCGGCGTGCGGCAATGACGTCGCGGCCGCCCTTGGTGGCCATGCGCGCGCGGAAGCCGTGCCGGCGCTTGCGGACGAGTTTGGATGGCTGGTAGGTACGCTTCATTTATTTTAATACCGCGGCGTGCGGCCCTTCTTGTGTCTGTCACACTGTAACAGGAGCTGGCTTTGCCGGGCTTTCCTGGGCGCAATGCAAAATGCGCCGGACGGATGGCCGCAAGCGTGTGCGGGCTTATAGAAAGAAGGCCCCGCGAAGTCAATCGCCGCATCGCGCTGAATATTCCTCGCACGAGCCCGTCACGAAGCGGTGATTTCGAAGCCGATGCCGCTCAACTGTCGGTTATGTGCGCATTCAATGCTTGCTTCGCGGTCTGTTGTGCCTCAACTGAAGGAACGGCGTATAGATCGAATACGATACGGATCGATCCTCGCCGCATTCGCCGCCAGAATCACGATGAAAGCGAAACTTTGGCAAAGCACGCCGCCAACGCCGAGATGACCGGACCGAAAGAAATCGACAGGCAAAGACCGCCGCTCAGGCGATTCTTGCCGCTCGGCGTGATCGTATCCGGCCTGGTGCTCGGCTATGCGCTGGGGCTGCACCACTATCTGTCACTCGACTATCTCGCCGACAGCAGGCTCGCGCTCAAATCCATCGTGGCCGCGCATCCTGTGGCTGCCCCTGCCGGCTTCATCGGGCTCTATGCGCTTGCGGTGGCTTTTTCGTTCCCTGCAGCCTCGGTGCTGACTGTCTTCTCGGGCTTTCTGTTCGGCTGGCTCGTTGGCGGCCTTATCGCGATCGTCGCAGCGACGATCGGGGCGACGGCGCTGTTCGTGGCCGCGCGCAGCGCATGCGGCGGCTATCTCAAGGCACGCGTCGGTCCCTTTGCCGCGAAGCTTTCGGAAGGCTTCGAGCGAGATGCTTTCAGCTATCTGCTGGTGCTGCGGATCGCGCCGTTCATTCCCTTCTTCATGGTCAATATCGCGCCGGCCTTCTTCAACGTTCGTGTCAAGACGTTCCTGGCCGCGACCCTGATCGGTATTCTGCCCGGCGGTTTCGCATATGCCTGGCTCGGCGCCGGGCTGGACAGCGTTCTGGTGGCCGCCGAAGCCACGGGCCAGGAGGCCAGCATCGGCGATTTGCTGACACCGGAAATCACGCTTGCCTTTGCAGCGCTTGCCCTTGTCGCCGCACTCGCCACCATCGTAAAGAGGACCTGGGCATCACGCATGCAGTGATCTGCCGCACCCTTCCCGGCTCCCAAATCCCTGGTCAATCGAAGGCCTGCAATGGTGAAGATCCTCGATCCGGACATCTGCGTCATCGGCGGCGGTTCGGGTGGATTGTCGATGGCCGCGGCTGCGGCCGCTTTCGGCGTTCGGGTCGTGCTGGTGGAGAAAGGCAAGCTTGGCGGCGACTGCCTGAACTATGGCTGTGTGCCCTCGAAGGCATTGATCGCCGCGGCCAGGCAAGCCCATGCGATGCGCGAGGGTGCGGCCTTCGGGGTGGCCGCAGTCGAACCGCAGGTCGATTTCCAGGCCGTCCACCGTCACATTCATGAGGTGATCGCTTCCATAGCGCCGAACGATTCGGCCGAGCGGTTCACCGCACTCGGCGTGCAGGTGATCAAGGCCGAAGGCCGCTTCAAGGACAGGCGCACGCTTATTGCCGGAGATGCGGAAATCCGTGCTCGGCGCTTCGTGGTCGCGACCGGCTCGTCGCCGCTGATACCGCCGATCCCCGGTCTCGACAAAGTCGCCTACCTGACGAACGAAACTATTTTCGACCTGAAGCGGCTTCCCGGCCACCTGATCGTCATCGGCGGCGGCGCAGTCGGCATGGAACTGGCGCAGGCTTATCGCCGTCTCGGCGCGCGGGTGACCGTCATCGAAGCGCAGTCGGTGCTCGGCAAGGAGGATTCGGAACTTGCCACCGTGGTGCTCGCGCAGATGCGGAAGGAAGGCGTCGGCATATTCGAGCATACCAGGGTCGCCGAGGTGGAACCGCGCGGCAAAACTGGCGTCCGCGCCCATATCGAGACCGAGGCCGGCACGCGAACCATCGACGGCACGCACCTTCTGGTCGCGGCCGGTCGCAGTGCCAATGTCGCTGGTCTCGAGCTCGACAAGGCGGGCATCGCTTACGATGGCAACGGACTGAAGGTCGGCAAGGCACTGCGCACCACCAACCGTCGCGTCTACGCCATCGGGGATGCGGCCGGCTCGCTGCAGTTCACCCATGCCGCGAATTATCATGCCGGGCTGGTGGTGCGGGCAATGCTGTTTCGGCTGCCGGCGCGGGAAAACAGACAGATCATTCCCCGGGTGACCTTCACCGATCCCGAACTTGCCCAGGTCGGCATCAGCGAGGATGAGGCACGCAAGCTGCGCCTGCCGATTCGCGTTCTGCGCTGGCCTTACGCCGAGAACGACCGCGCGCAGGCTGAACGCCGCACGCAGGGCCATATCAAGGTGGTCACCTCCCCCCGCGGCAGGATTCTTGGCGTTTCGATCGTCGGAGCCAATGCGGGGGAGATGATCAATATCTGGGCGCTGGCTCTGTCGAAAGACCTTAGGACAAGCGACATCGCCCGTTATGTCGCGCCTTACCCGACCATGGGCGAAATTGGCAAACGGGCGGCGATCACCTACTTTATACCGTCCACGCGCGGGAAGGCGGTTCGTCGTCTGATCCGTTTCCTGCGGCTTTTCGGTTAGGCGTCATTCCTTCGGATTGAACGCGGCAAAGCTCCAAGCTATCGTTGGGTGCGGCGACAGCATCGATGAGGCTGCTCCAATGGCTGAGAAATCGCTAGCCGACATCGCCGCCGGCTTCAGCCGGCAGACGGCGCGCTCCGTCCCCTTGTCGCGCGGCCTGTCGACCAAGCTTCTGGTCCTCACCATTCTCTTCGTGATGATTGCCGAGGTGTTGATCTTTCTGCCCTCGGTAGCCAACTTCCGCCTGCGCTGGCTGGAGGAAAGACTGGGCACGGCCGCGGCGGTGTCGATCCTCCTGCTGCAGGTCGATCCTTCCGATCTCTCGCGCGGCGTGCAGGACGACGTTCTGGCCTCGATCGGCGTCAAGGCGATCGCTGTGCGCGACGCAGGCGTCGCCCGCCTGCTGGTGGTAGCCAAGATGCCGCCGGAGGTGGATGAGCACGTCGATCTCGCCCACACCGGCCCGGCCGCCGCAATGGGCGAAGCCCTGATGACGCTGTTTGCCGGCGGTGACCGCATGTTGCGCGTTTTCGGGCCGGTGGGTGACAGTGACAAAGAGTTCGAGCTGATCATTCCCGACAAGAAGCTGCGTAACGCCATGCTGGTCTATTCGCGAAATGTGGCGCTGCTGTCGCTGATCATCTCCCTGTTCACGGCGACGCTGGTGTACTACGCGATCAACCGCATCATGATCCGCCCGATCCGCGCCATGACCCAATCTATGCTGGCTTTTTCGCAGGCGCCGGACGATCCTGGCCGCGTCATCCAACCCGAGGATCGCGGCGACGAAATCGGAGTCGCCGAGCGCGAACTCAGCGACATGCAGCAGCGCCTGCAAAAGACGCTCGGCGAGCAGAAGCGGCTGGCCGATCTTGGCCTGGCGGTCTCCAAGATCAACCACGATATGCGCAACATGCTGGCCTCCGCCCAGCTGATGTCCGATCGGCTGGGGACCGTGAAAGACCCGACCGTGCAGGCGCTCGCCCCAAGGCTGGTGCGGGCGCTCGACCGTGCTGTCTCCTATTCCAAGGGCGTGATGACCTATGGACGCACGCAGGAGGCTGCCCCTTCGCGCCGGCGGCTGCGATTGCGGCAGGTGATAGAGGAGTTGCGCGGTCTTCTCGGCATCGAGCCGGAGGGCGAAATCGAATTCGTCAACAATGTCGATCCCGGCTTCGAAATCGATGCCGATTCCGAGCAATTGCTGCGGGTTCTTACCAATCTGTGCCGCAATGCCGTGCAGGCGATGTCGGCCGAAAAGGAGAGCGCGGTCGTCAAGCGCCTGTCGATCTCGGCCGAGCGCAAGGGCGGCGTCAGCCGCATTCTCGTCGCCGATACCGGGCCTGGCCTGCCGCAGAAAGCCCGCGAAAACCTGTTTGCGGCGTTTCGAGGATCGGCGCGCAGCGGCGGCACCGGCCTCGGCCTCGCCATCGCCCATGAGCTCGTACGCGCCCATGGCGGCTCGCTCGATCTGGTCGAGAGCGTCGGCGGGCGCACCATCTTCGGCGTGACGATTCCGGATCAGCCGATCAGACTGGACGAAGCCCGAAACAGCCTTCGCCGCCCGGCTTGAACCGCGGGGCTGAGTTCGAGCTTTGAAAAGCCGGCGGCCAGTCGGCGAAAACGCGTTTGCCCCGACAAATTCGGCGAGCGAGACCACCGGATACAGCTCCACAAAAAGTTTGCTCAAGCCGGCTTGCTTTTCGTCCATTCAGTCGCTAGGTAGCACTCTCCTTCGCGGTCGATTGTTTTTTCGATCGGGCGGCCGTTTACGACGGTCGGTTGCGCGCCCGTAGCTCAGCTGGATAGAGCACCAGACTACGAATCTGGGGGTCAGAGGTTCGAATCCTTTCGGGCGCGCCATTCAAGCGTTGATTTCATTGGATAAATTCCGCCGACGAAATCTGACGTAGTTGGTATTTTGCAGTCATTTTGCAGAATCTGTTCCACCCATGTTCGCCCCGTCCACCTGGACATCAGCCAAACCTCGCCGATGCAGCAGGGCTTTCGGCTGGCATGTCGAACAGCACCCGAATTCGCCTTGAACCACAGCGCGGACAGCGCAGGCGCTCAGCCAGCCGGGCAATCGGGAAGTCCCTCCCGCGAGTGGCAACCAGCGTCATCATGTCCAAGGTCGCGTTGAAATTGCACTCACGCCGCCGCTTCATGCCGTCAGATGGACCGTGCGCGCACCACATGCGCACGTTCACCGAATGGCTGTAGGCGTCTCCGAGCGTCTCGATCTGCATGAGAACGAATTAGGAACATGGCGGGCTGGCGTCAAGGCGTAGTAGCTCCTACTCCTCTTCCTTCAAATCCTTCAGCGTAGCATGCCGCAGCCTCTCCTCGCCGCGGAGATGCCTGACACGGCCGACGAGACCCGGCTGCGTCCACTTCGCCAGCGGCTTCTTCACGCCACGAGGCGGCGCGCCTTTCTTCTCCTGAACGCGCCTCCACAGCCGCTCGCGCATATCCTGCTTGAGCGCCACGATCGCTGAGCCGACATAGCGGCGCTCAGGATCGCGCGTCACCATCAGCGCCAGCGGTGCGCTGCCAGGCTCGCGTAGGATGCCAGCGACCTCGTATTCGCTTTCTTCGTAGCACTTGATCTTGAGCCAGTTCTTCGTCGGGCCGCTTCGGTAGCGGCTGCTGGCCTTCTTGGACACAATGCCTTCAAGGCCCATGCCATCGACCGCCTGAAAGAAAGCTGGGCCATGCCCCTCGAAATGATGGCTGTACTGGATGCGATTATCTGCCGGCTGTACTAGCTTCCACAGCGCGGTGCGCCTTTCTAGCAGAGGTTTGCCGCGCATGTCCTCGCCGTCCATATGCAGGATATCGAAGGCGACGAACACCAGCCGGCTCGGCTGGGTGCGGATCGCCTCCGGCAGACTCGGGAAGTGCGATGCGCCCTTCTCATCGGTGACGATCATCTCACCGTCGATAATCGCTGAGGTGCAAGGCAAGGTCCGCGCCTCAAGCGCGATCGGCCAGAACTTCGAGGACCAGTCATAGCCATTGCGCGTGAAGACGCGAACGCCGGCCTCGTCTTTGACGATCTGGGCGCGGTAGCCGTCGTATTTGACTTCATGGATCCAGTCGTCACCGACCGGAACATCGTCCGATGGCGCCGGGATCATTGGTTCTACGAACTTCAAGGTGGACATGGCGCGAATCTAAGAAGCCGCCGCCGCGAATCACAGAGGAACGAGTCGGGAACATTTTCGCGGCGTGGTGATTGTGCGAGCCGGAAGACAACGGGTCGGCGGGAGGTCGAAAAACGCAAAAGGCTCGCCCCGGAATGACGCTAACGAGCAGTTGCGCCGCAGCAACAAACGCTCTTAATGGTTCGCGCTTACCTCCAAATAATCGTTAAAATTCTAATCACATAGCTGTTTATTAACAGGCATCAATAATGGCTGTTTTCGCTTGCTCTTTTCAAGCAAATCATCCTCAATATGAGCAGGGCTTGATAACCCGGTTTTAGTCGGCGCTTGAATAACGCTGACCTGTGTGCGGTTTGCTCGGTGGCAACGCACGTCCTGGCCTTTACGGCCGGGGGCGATGCGTATGTCCAGGCGAAAGCTAATCGGCCGGTCGCCGAACCGGTTATCAACCCCCGGCTCGGGCGGCGCCCTTTTTCCCGCACCCAATAAAAAGCATGGAAATTCAAACTGGGCGGTCGGGTGGAACGCCGAAATGCGAGGGACGAGTCAGTACAGAGGCAACAAGAGCGTATGGAAGACTTAACACTTTGGGCCGACACGGAAGACGTGGCGGAAAATGCGGCGGCAAGAAAGGGAGGGAAAGGAGACGATAACAAACTGGCGCCCAAGGTAGCGCAAAACCCAGCCTGCGAGCCAAGGCCAAAGCGCATCAGGTTCGAGCGCGCGACAGAGGCGCAACTGCTTGAGTGGGCGGAAGGCAACCTGGAACTCTGGCGCTTCGACATAATGGAAGACGGCGAGTGGAAAACCGAAGCCATGTGCGTGCGAGTGGAGGTTTATTAGGCGCACCGCGTATCGGCCATTAAGGCGACCGGTGCGGAGACGAGCCGGTCGCTTTGCATGTTGCTGTGCCGGGTCGTCTGCTGTAATCCTTCCTGCAACCAGGAGGGACGAATGGCCATAGGCATTGAGAAGCTACGACCGGAACTGCTTGAGAAATCGCCGGCAGAACTAGAGCGATTAGCCACTGAAATAGCGATGGCGCAAGCCGAGCTAGCCAGGCGCGCGGAGGTGGCCGCAAAGGAAGAACTTGCCGCAGAGGCTAACCGTCACGTTGATGCGGTGCTTGCAGGCGTGAAGTTCCTCCACGATAACGACTTACTAAATAAGCGGCTGGTCGATGCGCTAACGCTAGGTACTGGTGCGTTCGCACCATCCACGTTCCTCCGCAGCGTGACCGCAGAACAACTTGTGCCGCGTGCGGCAAGGCCGTCAGGCGAGAAGAAGCGGAGGCGCGTGCGGGATCCGAAAACAGGAGAGTTGGTGCCTAGTAAGGCGTCACAAAAATAAAAGGGCGCCGAAGCGCCCTAATCCAACTGCAGCAATAGCCTGTTTCGTCGATGCTCGATTGCGGCTAACCGTAAGGCAGCCGCGCTTCCCGCGTGGTGTTTTGCCGCCTCCTTTGCCTTGGCGCGAATGTCGGCGCCTATACGTGGCTCGTCATCTGCGATAGCGCGGCAACCCGCGGCGGTCTTGTCGTGCCACTCTGCAGCGATCTCGTAGGCTTTGGCTAAGTCCATTACGCCGCTTGCTCCCAATCACCCACATACCGCGCCACTAGCCGCCTGGCATTAGCACGAAGCTCCGGCAACGTCGTTGCTGAAATCGTGGCGTCTGCCGCCACAGCGGCCTGCACAGCGTCGCTTTCGACTCCTGCGGGACCATCGTGCCCCGGACGCTCGACTCGCACCACAAAGCCTCCCTGTGCCTTAAACCACGGCGCTTCGTACACCAGGCTCTCGACAACGATCGGCGTACGCGGCGACGAGCGACGCAAACGGCCAATCTCCATAGCAAGCGTCCACTCAACGCCCATGTCTGCGCCCATAAAGTGGCCGAACCGCTCCAAGAAATACCGCGGCGCGACATTGCCCGGCAGGTAGGGCGACGGCTGGTCTTTCAGGTCGCCCCACACCATGCGGCGGGCAATCTCAAAGTCGCCCGTGACGTGCTCGAAATAAGCGCGAGACGCCTCCTTGCCGCCATCAAAAGCGTGCGCGCGGGAAAAGCCGAACTCTTCCTCCAGCAAGTCGGCAACGGTGGTCTTGCCGACGTTTCGCTTGCCGGTGAGGCCAATCAGCATCGGGTTGTCGTTTGCTGGCGCGGGCGCGCGGTCGGCAAGGGGCTGCGGGCCGAATGGCGAATATGCGTGGGTGGTCATTGCGCGGCCTCCACTCTGTAGCCAAGGCGTTCGGCGATGCCGGCGAAATACATACTGATATTCTCGATCCGCTTGTCGCGTTCGCGATCGAAGACAGGGCCGAGGTTCAGTGCCCTCAACTCGTCGGCGAGGCCGGACGCCAAGTCCGCAGCCCTGCGAATCTCCGCACTGGCGTCGGCATGTTTCGCGAGGTTCATACTTCTTCCCTCTCTCGTTCCTTTTCCGGCAGCGGCCCGTCCGGGTGCAGCGGCCCTTCTGGTGCATCAATCTTATAGTCGGGGTCGGTCGCTATGCGCCGGAACAATGCGATAGGATCTTTGACCAAAGGCCGGAAGCGGCGGGCAGCAAACGGCGGGTCTTCGTAGCCATAGGTCGGGTCTACGCCACGGTCCACGCCTTCAAGGCGAACTCCGATATACGTGCCGTCCACGTAAGTCGTGAACCCGCCGATCCAGCGAATTGTGTAAACCTGGCCTTCGGTTATGCCTTGCGGGATGGTCACGCCTTTGAACGTCGCATCCACGCAGACAACTTCTTGGCCGACATAGAAGTGGTTCATGCTGCCAACTCCACGTAGCGGAAACCCTTTTCGGTTGTTATGTCTTCGACGGTAGCGTCTCGCCATTTATCGCCATGGTCGACGCAACCTTCCTCTAGCTGCAATACGACAGTTCCGTCTGTTGCCACTCTGAAACGGCGCCGACCGGTCAGCCATCTATAAGGTGGTGCGCCAGCCATTATGCCGCCCTCCTCTCTTCCAACGCACCCGGCTCCAGATAAACAATCGGCTTGCCGTTTTCGTGGAACCACTCGATTTCGTAGGTCAGACCGACGCTGTCCGCCCATCCGTCCATTTTAAGGACAATTAGCGAAGACGCGCCCTCCATCAGCGGTTGGCACTGGCGCTTCCAAAATTCCCATTCGGCGGGGAGTTTAAAATGACTGGCGATGTAGTGCCCGTGGGCTATAGGGCTGTAGATGACGAGCCCCCTCGCCATAAGCCGGCTGGCCGCGAGCGCAACCGTGCGGGCCGCTTCGTGCAAGCCGTTGGGATATAGGGTGTAAGGCGAGCCGAGGTACACATAGCCGGGAAGGTTGCGGATGGGGTCGAGGCTGGGTCGATTATCGTTGGCTGCCGTGCCGGCACCGACCGCAACGGGCGTGTGCTTGCCGTATAGGCCAATCTCGCCAAACGTTTCCATGTGCTCGGTGTCGTACTCGACGTAGCGGCGCGAGGCCGAGTCCCAGTGGAGTTTGGGCACGTTGCGCGGGTGGTCGTAGAGAGTGCCCGCCGCGCTGCGCCCGTGGTTGGGCGCGTATTCAATCTTGCCGACTTGCATGTTATCTCCTCTTTGTGGTGGTTGGCCCGCTGGTGAGGCGGGCAGTGGTTATTTCAGCCGAATGGCGCCCGGAAGCTTGCCGCCACCCCAGTGCTTCGTGCATGCTTCGTAGTTGTGGTCGCGCCCACCGCAATAAGAGCACCGCAAGTTCGCGGACGAACCGTTAGATGGACAGCACGTGTAAGGATGGCCGTCCTTGCCGCAGTAGCCGCATCGCATCTAGACCTCCCATCCCATGACTCGCTTGAGGTGGTTCCCGATCTTCGCCGCTGCACCGCAGTGTGCAACGTTGCGTCCATATGTAGTCACGTGCTCGCCGTGAGGCTCTGGTGTGTCGTGACAGCGGCGTGCATAGATGATGACCTGATCGTATCCATATTCGCTGGCTATGCGCTTGGCAGCGCCAATGGGTATTGGCTTCATTGTGCTCACCCCACCCTCCTCGCTTCCGGATTGTTGTCGTTTGCGGCCTGCATGCGGGATGCTCCTGCCACCATTTCCGGGCGCAGCGTGTGCCGCCCAACTTCGCCATATTTCTTGCTGTAGGTGATAACCTTGGCAGACCTGCCGGATAGCCACCCTCCCCCAGCCGCGTAGGCATCCGGCGCGGCCAGCGTCTCGTGCCGCTCGATGTACATAAGACCTGACTTGCGGCCCTCGTCGCTGTGTAGATGCCCGACATGGCCATATGCGTACTTCGTTCGACCGAACAGTTCGCGGAACATGCCAGCGAACGTCACGTCGACATTGCCAATGTTGCGCTTGTGGCCGTGGTGCATAAAAAGTGCGGTGTCGCCCCACTCGTAGGCGTAATACAGCGACGGCGAATTATCGACCGACACGCGCGGCTCGTTCTCATATATGGCCGCGAACATCTCGCGCAGCCACGCCGAACTTGCTGGGTCATGGTTACCACTCGCCATCACGACGTGGACGTGCTTGTGTTTTTGCAGCAGCATGTCCACAACCTGGCGCAGGCACCGGATGACAACCCGTATAACCTTCTGCAGTCGCGAATCCGCATCGAGGACGTGCCTATGCGCTGGCGTCACCGACTCCATCGAATCGTGGTGCATCACGTCGCCAATTTGCCCAAGAACAGCGGTATGTGCCTGCGGGCTTTGGGCTATGGCTGCGGCAAACCAATCAAGGAATAGCTGCTCGGCAATACGCAGGTCGTAGTCGCTTCCCGTCTCCTCGCGCCAGGATAGCATGCCGAAGTGGTTGTCAGTGACGCCGTAGAAATTTAGCAGATCGTCCTGTACGCTCACAGGCGCCGCTACGGGCTGAATGCGCGGCAGCGTCTCCTTCATTGCTTCCAGCGTCGCCTCGAACGCTGCCCGCTGCGCGGCCGCATCGTGGCGCTCCATGATGTGCTGCGTGATGATGCGGCCTTCCGCATCAATCAATGTCGTCTTACCCTTTACGGCCAGACCTTCAGTCGGCTTGTACGGCTCACCATGCTCTTTTTGCTGCTTGATGTACGTGCCGGTGGGCGCCTCAGTTAGCGACTTAATCACATACCCCGGCATCGTCTCTCTGCCCGGCGCAACAAGCCCACGCTCCGCAGCGCGCCTAAGCCGGTTCTGGAACGTCGAGCGAGCTATGCCGAGCCGTGCGGCGGCTTCGCTGTCGCTGTCGCAAGCCGCGCGCATGATGGCTGCCTCAAGCGCGAGGTCGTTTGAAATTTGTGGCTTCAAGTGGTGGGCTCCTTGAATGTATCGGCGAGCGCTGGAACTGCGGCCATCTTGCTGCGCAAGAATGCGGTACGAAGAATCGGGCGGCGCTCCTCCTCCGTCATTTCGCCAATGGTCTTGTTTGTGCCGTCTGGGTGAGTGGGCCAGTCGGTCATGGCTCCTCCTTGACGATTCGGTAGGCGATAATGTCTGTCGCGCTTCCGATATGGCTCCAGTCAGCCAGACTGGCATCAGGGTATTGGACGCCAGTACGCATCCGCGTCTTAATATCGACCGTAGTACCATCCCGCACAGGACACTCGCCGCCGCGCCATTCAATCCAGTCGGTCATACTGCGTCCACCTCGTGAAGGCCTATAAGCTGCGCTTCATCGGAATTGAGCGTCACGAACCCATCGCTGATGGTTCCCATTCTCACGGACGGCCCAACAGCGGCTTTCGACAAAAGCAGAATTTCACGTATTCTCTGGATGCGCAGGTTAAAGGGGCGCTCCACCCAATAACGGGTTGTGCGCAACGAGCCTTCCCTGCCGTATCTTTCCTCGGCTTCTGTTCGCGTTCGAACGTGGTAACGCTTAAACGGCCAAATTCCTTCGCTAACGATTTCGCCCACGTAAGACTGTAGGGCGTCCTCGCTGGCCCTTTCACGCTTCGTAAACTGCTCGTCAATAGCGGCCTGCGCTTTGTCGCGAACCAGTCTTGCGTCAAACCTCGACGTTGCCATTATGCTGGCTCCTTCTTCGCCGGGCCGTCGAGGTAGTTCATTAGCCCTGCAAACGACGCGAGCGAAAGCGCACCCAGCAGCCCACCGCCAACCAGACCAAAATAGTGAAAGCCGAGGACTACAGCGGCGATGATGCCAATGCTTACAGCGACAAGGATTAGCGTCCCAAAGAACGCAACAAAGAACCGTTCCATTCTTATCTCCCCTAAAACGAAAAATAGGGGCTGCCCTTTACGGACAGCCCCATAGGTTCAAACACCAGCAATCGCAGCATTAAGCGCGATGCGGTGACGCTGGATTGACATAAGGCCGGTATGTCGGATGCAATCGCCCGGCTCGACTAGCGCGATAAACACGCGGTCGGAAAGCTCAACCGTAACCAGACCAATCGGCTGCGATCCGTCCGGAATGCCGATGCCAAGCTTACCAACGTAAGCGTTGATAATGCCGACGTCCCTGGTGACAAAAACCTTGTCGGCTGGAATGTTGGCGTTCGTTATTTCAACCACAAGTGCCGCAATCGGTACGCACTGCTGCTGCGCAACGGCTGGCTGTAGCGGTGTAAAGGCAAGCACACATGCGGCAGCAATCGCCGCAATCCACGACTTCCGCATGGCGGAGTCTCCTACAATAGCCGCACTATGCGCCGTAGCTCTGGCGGCCGGTTATCGGGATTGGTGGATTTGGCGATTCTGCCGAATGTGACCTTTATAGGTGTTGTCACGGCACCTTGTCAAGCGGCTGCAACAAAAATGGCGCCGCGTCAAGGGTTATTTTTAGCTGGAGCGGCGGGCCGTTGTCCTGCTGCCGTTCTCTAATATCCGGTCGATGCGCTGGTTCGTGCCGTCGATAGACGCCTTCACCGCGCCGATGGCATCCATGATTTGTTCGGTCGCCTCGCGGTGGCCCTGCTTGCTGACATACGTTTCGGCAACATGCAGCTTGTGCGCGGCAAGATCGTCGCGCACCTTGCCAATCGCGCCGCCCCACCACTTGTACTGCCCGAACAATGCGCCGGCCAGCATAACGAGGAACCCAATGGCACCCATCAGTTCCACGGTCATTTGGCCCGCCACTTTTCAACCGCGGCTTTCGCGGTGTGCCCGCCCATGTACAGGCCGGTGTACGTGATAAAGAGCGTGACGAATGTCGGGATATCCAACACCAGCACCAGCGGGCTCGTTAGCACCGCGTTCAGCAGCGGCACGATAACGCCGTAGTGGGCGGTTAGGGCCAGAAACAACCACATGCCGAACGGGCGCCAGGCCCAGGTCCACAGCGGGCCGTTTTTGTCCATCTCTGCGGCCAGCGTTTCGTTCATGAGGCGCTGCGATTCGACGTGCTGCGCCAATAGGTCGGCGGCGATCGGCTCCGCAGCCACGATAGCCTTTTCCAGTTCGGGCTGCGGCAGGTCGGGCAGTTTATCAGGCGACACGCCGGCCTTCTCCGCCACGGCGTCGATCACGCCGCCAACGAGATCGCCAGCCATGCCGCCAAGCTTGTCAGCCAGGATTTTCTTTATAACAGGGACGGCCAGCGACCCGGCCGCCTCCAGCAGAATTGATGCGAGCATGTTCTATGCCCCTTCGTTATGTGCCAAAGATGAGGAATAGCGCCGCCGCAGCGGCGATCAGCAGGACGGCGGCAAACGCGGGTCCAGTTGTGGGCTTAGTAGTGGGCTTGGGAGCGGCTGGCTTATTTGCGACCGGCTTATTGCCCGCCTTCCAGGCTCGCTCGATCATCGCTTCGACCACTTCAGGCGCCACGAGCGCCTTATTGAGGCCATCCCCGGCATAATACGACTGACCACGCTTTAGCTGCCGATGCGCACCCTTCGTGGCGGCCAGCACCGGAAAGCTCGCCCACTCCATTGCGAGCCGCTTGCCGAATTCCGCCGCGCTGATCTTGCCCGCCATGAACGATTCATAGCCGCGCCGCTTCAATAGGTGGAAGCCAAGCCGGTCCTGAAGGTCAGCATCGAATATTTGACCATCACGCAGGCCAAGTTCCTTGCGCAGCCCCGCCAAGGTGGCGCGCATGAACTGATACCCTCCGCTGGCCGTGGACTTGGCTGGCCAGCCTTTTGACTGGTGTGCCTGCAGTTCCGCAACTGTCATCCGCGTGATTGGTTTAGGCAGATGGGCCTGCTTGTTGGCATAGATGACGTCGTAGCCGCGCGGTTCTGCCGTTCCGACTTCCGTCTTGCGAATGAAGTCGAGCAGAATCGCTGCTCCAGAAGGAACAGTCTTGTCCATTTGGATTTTCCTTATTTCTAGCGCTGGCGCAGCCTCATCGCCGCGCTCGTCCCCCGCCTGTTCCAGCGGGCCAGTTCGTCGGCGCAGTGGTCCGGGCTGGTTGCCAACGCAACAAGCCGGCAGAACAGGCAGTCGGTGCCGTGGCTGGCGGCTATGCGGGCGCACAGAGTTTGACCGGACTTGCCTTTCGCTAGCCGATTGAGGACGCGCGAAAGACTGCCGAGCACGCGGTATGCGCGTTCCATGACATAGTCCCTTTGATTTAGTTGTAATGAGTTACGCGCGCACGCTAAAATTGCGCACCGCCTGGTCCGGGCGGGAGGGCCTGATTGCTGACCTCTGCACCACGGCGGTCAGGCCCGCTTGCGTATCTGGCTGGTTGATTTGTCGAGCGGGATGCGCGAAATCTCCAGAATTGCAATCAGGGGTTCCCGAAACTCGACATGACAAAGACGGCTGACTATCGGCCGGACATTGACGGTCTGCGCGCTGTTGCAGTCCTCTCCGTCCTATTGTTTCACTATGGCGTCACGACGTTGTCCGGCGGCTTTGTCGGCGTGGACGTATTCTTCGTGATTTCCGGCTACTTGATCACCAAGGGCTTGGCCGACGACATCGGAAAGAATGGGCACTCAATCGGACCGCTACTGGTCCGGTTCTACAACAAACGCATTCGCCGCATCGTGCCGGCACTGCTGGTGGTTCTAGCAACCACCTTGGGCGCAGGTTGGTTTCTGCTCATGCCCGGCGACTACGCGTCTACGGGCGAAAGCGCTGCCTATTCGGCGTTTGGCCTCGGTAATCTCTACTTCTTTTGGAACACCGGCTATTTCGACCGCGAGGCGGAGTTACAGCCGCTGTTGCACATGTGGAGCTTGGGGGTTGAGGAGCAGTTCTATTTCGTTTGGCCGGTATTGCTCGCCGGCATAATCTGGATGGCGCGGAGCCGTCATTTGGTCGTCGCGTACAGCATCGCCTCGCTGATGGTCGCTGGCTTCGCATATAGCGTTCACACTGTGGCCACTGACCCGAAAGCCGCGTTTTACCTCCCCCACCCGCGCGCATGGGAACTAGGGGCCGGAGCACTCCTAGCCTTCCTCCCGGTCATCCGAAATCGGTTGGCATCCGAGGCGATGGGCATTGTCGGGCTTGGTCTAATCCTCTGGTCAGTCTCCTCCCTGGTAGGCACGGAGGCTTCTCCGGGCTGGCCTATGGTGCCCGCTGTTCTTGGCTCGGCATTGCTTGTGTGGCCTCGCGCCGAAAGTCGCACTGCGCGAATCTTGGCGGCCCCGCCCATGCGGTTCGTAGGGCTGATCTCCTACTCACTCTATTTATGGCACTGGCCTGTTCTGGTGCTGTTTCGCCACTACGCAAACGGCGAGATGCCGACTCCCGCTCAAGCTGCGGCGCTAGCGGGTATCTCTGTCATACTCGCCTCACTGTCGTGGCAGTTCATCGAAATTCCTGCCCGGAAGGCACCATTCAGACCTCTTTCCGCTTTCGGCGGAGGATTAAGCCTGTCGGCAGCGGTAGCCATCGCTAGCCTTGTGATTGTGCAATATGGCGGGTTCGCCACCCGGATATCACCGGAATTTGAGAAGCTAAGTAGCCTTGATGTTATGTGGGACTGGTCGTGTCCGACTTCGATGAAGTTTGGTGATTTGAAAGCGCCTTATTGCGTTTTCGGCGCACCCTGGAATTCTGCATCTACAAAGGCGATTTTGTGGGGCGACAGCCATGCGGAGCACATGGCGCCTGTCATAGAGGCTGCGACTTCAGGGGCTAGGTCGTCGTTCATCCTATACAGGACTTGCCCAGCTGCGCTGGGGGAGCGCGTGCACAGAATTCGAAAAGAAGACCCAGACTACCCGAGCAAATGCGTCGCTTGGCGAGAGGCGGCAATCAAGTTTCTGTCCAATAGCCCAAACGTCAACATGGTGATTTTGTCCGCCTCCTGGACCAACTTGGGCAACGTCGTTTCTCAAGATGGGTCTTTGCCTGGCCATCCCGACCCGTACGAGATGATCGCATACGGGCTGGAAACACTAATCAACGAGGCGGCTGCACCTGGCCGCAGATTCATCATAATCGCTGATGTTCCGCAGCTGCGAAGTGACCCGATCCCTTGCGCTACACACCACCTGCTTGGGCTCCTACGCAAAAGTTGCCCGGAAGGCGGTGACACCGTTTCCTCACAGGAGTTCCGTAGATACCAGGGCAAAATGTATGCGGATTTGTCAGAAATCGCCAAAAGACGAGATGACGTGGAAGTGGTTCTCCCCGGCGATCACCTCTGTACGGGCGACTGGTGCCAATCTTCTCTTGGAGGCGAATTCCTCTACCGTGATGCCAGCCACATTCGTAGAAACCTGTCCGAGGCAACAAAGCGAGATTATGCTGACCTGATCGGATTGACGGAGGTTTTAACTCGGGCCGGGAAAGACGACATCGCGTCAAACTAGCAGGGGCAGGACGACCTAAGGCCACCGCCTGCATAGAACGATTGCCCGCTGAAGAATAAGGTGCGCTCTTGAAATGGGTAGGGCGAGTGTGGTTATACGTTGGTTATGAAAATAGCAGACTACCGTGTTGGAATTACCGCTTTTGTGATCGTCTGTTGCTTGGGCATCGCGAGTACGCTGTACATTAAAAGCGTGGTAAACCGCGGGAACGACATGACGATATCCCTCGTTCAAATATTAGAGAATCGCCTCGACGCTCTCTCGAAGGATGTGTCCAACGTGTCGGCGAACGTCATATTTGACCAGGAAGTGCCGAATGACGCATTCGACCTTCTCAAGTCGTCCAACGGGCAGGAACTTCTCGCCAAGAGAGCGGAAATCACAAAATTCATTTTTGGTAGCGCTGATCTTCCAACTGCGGCGCAATTCGAAAGCCACCCGCTCCCAATACACGCTTTCCTTCCATTTCGCGCGGAACGCCTGAACTTTCTAAACGGCGAGGCTGGCACGTCCAGAGTCCTGTTTGTACGCAGCGAGCGCGAGACACCTGCCTGCTTGTTCCTCTACCTTTCAGGGCATGGGGAGGGTGTTGACCAACCCAAGCCCGATGCTTTCGTGCTGATGCGCTCTGCCCTTTTACTGGGCTGCGACTTGCTCCACCTATCAATGCCGATGAGCGGCGACAATGCTGCTGATCGGCCGCCGCAGAAATTTGGCAGCAAGCTGCCTCACAACTGGCTCGGCACGTTCGAAACGGACAATTTTTCTTCGCTACGCTGGTTTGTTGAGCCTGCTGTACTCTCGTTGAATTGGGCCACTAGCCGCACCGGATATGACCAGATCATTGCAGCTGGGCGTTCGGGCGGTGGCTGGACGGCAGGGCTACTTGGCGCGCTCGACCCTCGGATCGATGCAACGCTAGTGTTCATGGGGAGCATGCCGACCAAGGCTAAAGGCGTCCGCACGGATGACGTTGGTGATTGGGAACAACACGGAAGCCGTCTTTATGACATCGTTGACTATGGCGATCTCTACCTGATGTCGGCGCTTGGCGAAGGTCGTCGCGCCACATACTTCTGGAACAAGTTCGACACCTGTTGCTTCAAAGGTGCCCGCGCCAAAGTGTTTTTCCCCTATCTGATGGACCTAGCCGCAGAGTGGGGCGTGCCAGGACTCAATTTCTACGTGGACGACACACCCGACCGGGGGCACAATATACCCCCGGCGGGCATAGGAGAACTAGCAACCCTTATTTCATTGGGCAAAATGGCTGGGCGCTGAAGCAGGGGGTAGTTATGTCGGCCTGGCGGGGTTGCTATCCCAACAGCCCCCATCGGCCGCATGCTTCGGTTCTCCGAAGGGCGTAGCGCGGCAAAAAGCGCTATGCCCTCAGCACAAACATCCAAGGCGCAGCATAGGCGCCGACTGCTATATCACCATTCGGCATGTCGCGAACCCACTTGCATGCGCCGGAGTCTAGTAGCAGCTCTTGCACCGCTCCGGTCTGCGCATTGACAGCCATAACTCCCTGTTCGCCGCACGCCAGAGCAAAGCCTTTGTGAACGAGTACGTTCGACTGGCCTGAAGTCAGGCTCCGGTACAGATATTTTGCCACAACCGTGTTGGTTGCTGGGTCGATCTTGGCAACGCCATTACGGCCATTTGCCCAGACAAAACCTTCGCCAACGCCAAGCCCGTACAGCCGCCCGAGGCCGCAGTTTATGGTCGCGATCGTAGCTCCACCTGTCGGGTTGATCCGCTTGACCTGACTGTTGCCCTCGTGAATCGTCCAGACAGAACCATCGAGGTAGCGCACGGGAATGTTCGCCCCGCCTGTATTAAGATCAGTCGAAAGCAGCGTCATCACTCCGGTGCTGATATCGACCTCGTATAAGGCACAGCCCTGCGCGTTGGTGCCGGCCCCGAGCCATAGCCGCGCGCCATCGGTGGCCAATCCGAACCCGCCCCTGCCACCCGTTATGTTATATGTGTTCGTGACAGAGAATGTCCCGATATTCACTCGCTGCAGTGTCGCCGCATCAAAGTTTGCAACCCAAAGATCGCCGCCGATGGCAACGATGTCATGCGGATAATCGCCGGTTGAGATGTGACCAACATACTTGAGGTCAGCATCGAACTTCACAAGCCAGTTGAAGCCGTGATTTAGGACATACAGATAGTCGCCTATTGTAAGCGCCTCATGGGTTCCGCCACCAGCGTTTGACAAAGCAGTAGCTGTGGGCTGTCCCGGATACTCGTCGGATGGGATGGCCAGCACAGCAAAACAATGCAGCCCCTGTGCCGCCGTTGATGACAGAGACACGAACACGCTGGCTGAAACAGTGCCCGCCGGCCATGCCGGGGAAGCGCCCCCCTGGGCATTGACCAACCCAAGATAAAAGCTTCCCGTAGGGCTTCTCGCCGCAGCAACGCTTTTGGCGATCGTTAGCGTGCCTAATAGCGAACCACCGTCGTCATAACACTTCACCTGGATGTTAATTGGCAGTGGATCAACCGAACCATAAGCAGCCCCCCAGAACCCGACCACACATGCCCTTTCTGACTCGACTGCAAAAATGGAAGCAGAACCCGCTAGAAGAGTTTGACTTGCGGCTGAAGCGTCCAATTGAACCTTGGAACGAGTGAAATACCGCGCCATGTTGTCAGAGGTGTCGGTTTCGAAGCTGAAGAAGACCCTCGCGGCCGCTGGGTTGGAGACGGCCCACCCTTCGGCCCCCCGGATGAACGAGCCGTAAGGCAACCGATTAGTTTTCCTGGTAAGCCGAAGGCCCACACCAAGCAGAGATCGAACTTCATCGAATGTTCGCGTCTCACGCGCCGTGCCTGCCGCGTTATCGACAAGCATGGTGTTGGCGGTAACGCTCGGCAGGTTGACGCCGGCAGCGGCGGCTTCGGCTGCTAACCGGGCCGCCTCGGCGTCTACCCGCGCAGCATCCGCAGCGGCCACGATTGATGAGGAGACAATATCCGACAGCAGACGATAATTCGCTCCCGCATCCACAAACGCCACCAGCATGCCTGCCGCCAGGTAACCGGCTGCAAGTGCATTGCCCGAGTTGGTGACCAGCGGCTTTGCCGCGGCGCCGTTGATAGAAATCGTCACGGCGCCAGTGTTCGCCACCGCAACATTCATGAGGATGATCGCGCCATATGTGGCCGATGGCAGCGGTATCGACGATGTGGCCGCGATAGCGTCGGCCGTTCCCGCCCCCGCATTGTTCGCGCGAACGAACGAGTACGGCAGATCAGCAACTCGCGACCACGAGCCACCGCCGGAAGCACCCTGCTTCTGGTAGATGCCGTTGTTCGCGGCGGTGGCATCAGCCACTACCCACGCCATCTGGTTCGCCGCGTAGGTAAGCACCATCGCAGCTTTGGTCTGGAAGATGACGCCGCCGCCAGCCTGAAAGCCAGCGATAGCGGTTTCATAGCCCCTCAGAAGCTCGCGAACCTCCGCTTTTTTCACCTTGTTGGCACCGGATGATGCTACGCCGTCGATGACGAAGTCGCGGAATACGGTCTCGGCGGTCTGCGCCATATGGATTCTCCAAGTCTCTAAAGACCCCACCGGGAGCGGCAGGGCGAATGTGCTATTGGGGGGGCTAGATCAGGGGACGGAGTCGGCCAGGGCGACGGCGCTTACCGACCAATCGCCAGCCCTGCCCTTCTCGGTCACGTAGCGGAGCTGGAATTCGTACTCTTCGTCTTCGACCAGCGTTGAACTGTCCGCCGTGGTGGCGCCTTTTGTGACGGTGATGCTGTTCCAAGTGCTGCTTGAGGTCAGCTTGTACCGCGCCTCAACCGACAGGATGACGGCTGGTGCTGGGCTGAACGATAGCCGAGCAATCGGGCCGGCGAGGATATCAACGGTAGGGGCAACCGGGACCGGAACCGTGTTGTCGACTTCCGTCTCATCATAGACCGGCGCATCGCCTTGTTCCTGCGCCGCGTCCCAAGTGTAGGCGGCAGACGGCATCGACTGCACCTGAATCGTCACGCCCTGCAAAATTCCGCCCTCCCCGATGTTGAAGCGGAAGTCCTGAACCTCGAACACGCTGTTGATGCCAAAGTCCGGGTAGGAGATGCGCACGAAACGTTCGCCGAAGGCGGCTAGTCCACCGAGATTGCACTGGAACTGCCCGACCAACGACGGATTCGCGCGGAACGACGCCAGCTTCATCAAGCGGCGCGCCTGGCTGTGCGACGGCGCCATGATGAATTCCATGTCAGTGGCGATCTCGCCGCGCTCGCTTACATCGGCGGCATCGACCCATGGATCCGCGTCCGCCCCTTGGTAGTCTTGGTTTGGATCGAGATATTTCGCTCGGATCGTGTTGGCGGTCGTAAGAATATCGCGGCTAGGCCCGACCTCTGAAAGGCCAACGATGGTGTCAGTGCCCAGCGTGACCGTTGGCTCCTGCCACTCACCGATATCCAGTGTCAGGCCGCCGTCAGCTGTCGGAACCAGCCTGCCGTCGCACGAAGCCATCATGCGACCAAGCACATCGGCCGGCCGCTCCTCAAGCGTGTAGGAGCCCCACAGGCGGTAGCGCGGCTCGCTGCCCGCCTTGGTCGCAATGCTCGCAGCGGCACGATTATAGGCCTCGACCCAACCGGCCTGCGCCAGCGGCGTCGAAACGATGGTTTCCGGCAAGCGCATGCCGTCCCTATGGACGATGTAATCGCGGATGACGGCGGCCGCGTTGTCGTTCCAGGCCGTAACGCCTGTAACTGGGTTCTTGACCTTGGCGCCTCGGATCACCAATCGGTAATTCGTGTTGATGCCGTTCGGAAAGCAGCCGCCGTAGAATTCGGCCTCTACTGGCCGTTGAACAGCAAACAACGATGCCACGCCATTGCCGCGATGCGCCGAGGTCCAGTTGGGAAATTCACCGGCCAAAGGACTGTAGAAAGCCTCGGTGCCAGCACCCAGCCTGGTCTCGATATGCAATAGCGGACCCCAGCCCGACTGCCATGTAGGATGGGTAACATCACGGTTGCTGTCCAATGTGACGAGCGTATCGTCGACCCAATACTCCTCGATCGCATCGATCGGACCCTGACCTATTACGAGCACTTTATAGAATGCGCCCGCTTTGGCCTCGGCGAACACCCATGGTCCCGAGACCTTTACCCGGCCGTAATGCCGAACGCGCGGTGCTGCCGGCTGGCGAACGGATTGCTGCACATCTTCCGGCTTGGGTGCCTTCGGTGCAAAGATGCTGGCTGCCAGATATGACAGCCCCACTGAAAGCCCGATGCTGACTGCGCCGGTAATGGCAGCGATTGCGAAAGCAGAGCCAGCGAGCGCCGATCCCGAAGCAACCAGCGACGAGAAAACAATGCCCTCGATGAAGCCGAAAGTCTTGTAGAGCTGCGGGTTGCGGAGCGCCGTCGTATCTTCGAGATACCGGTCGAGGTTTCGCATGCGCCAATTGGGTCTCATATGGCCCACGCCTTCCATACGTTTGCGAGCGGCGCGCCGATCAGTCCATCCTCATGGCGGCTGAACCAGATGGTTCCCGTGTGGATGGCTATGCAAAGGCGCCCGTCGAAGATGACCAAACCAAGATCGCCGGCCTTCGGCTCACTGGTCCGCTTGAAACCGGCGGCACGCATGACGCGATTGAAGGGAACCGCCAGCCCGCCCGTCTCCGCAAGCCACGCATGCGCCTCGTCGCGGCTCTGGTGATGGCGGCCGTACCGCGCCATGGGCGAGAAGCCACGCACCGACTGCACCCACCGGTCAGCGGTCGAGGCGCAGTCGGTCTCACCCCACGCGAAAGGCTTCCGCGCCTCCGCGGCGATGAATTCGTTGATGGTCAAGGTTACCAGTCCGGATATGTGAAGGTTTTGAACAGGAGCGACGGCGTGAACTGGAAGAACTTGTCGCCCGGATATCGCTTCTGCTGATCACGATCGGTATAGCGCCCATAAGGCGGGCGCGACCGGTTGAAGAAGGCATTCTCGGCCTGCAGCGTGATCGACTGGATCGCGCCTTCCGTGCCTTGCATCGGCGTCCGCGTGACACGCGCCGGCTGCATAAAGCCCCACCAGATGCCGATCGGCACACCAACCGGCTGCCAGTCCGCATTGAACAGTTGCAGGTAGACCGTTACTAACTGCTGCGTCGCGTCCTGCTTATCTTCCAGCGCCATCCTGAGCAGGTCGGTCGCCTGGTCTGGCAAGCCACTGAGCTGGAATGTCACCGCCTCAGCCGCCGTGCCTGTCGGCGCGGAGAGTCCGTCGATAACGCCGGTGCCATGCATCGGCTTCCATGTCTGCCCGCCAGTCACCAGATCGGTGCTGCCATTCCAGAGGTATTGCGTGGATGATCTAAATTCGAGTTTCACAAGGAGGTCGACGCGCACCGTCGAGGCCGAAAGGATTGCAATCTGCTCGGGTGTGAAAAATGCCATCACATGCTCCGGGCCTTAAGCCGATCCAGCATGTCGGGCAGCTTCCGCTCGATCTCTGCCAAGGCGGGCGGCATGAGCTTTGACAGTTCCTCGCGAATGATTTCGCGCACGCGATCTTCACTGATTTCAGACATCACAGATCCTCGATAAAGTTGACGCTTGGAAACGCGAACCGCCCGAGATCGAGCGGCAGGTCCATTTCACCATCAGTGGCTAACCTCATCCTCACGACCGGTTCGTCGAACTCGATGTTGGTCCCGGACGGCACGGCCTCGCGCAGCGGCGGACGGAATGTGATTGCACCGGTATCAGGATTGAACGACCGCACCCGATACAGCCGCTCGCCAACCGAAAAATGCTGACCCGGCTCAATCGTGCCGGCATAGTTCACCGCGACCGTTCCAGACACCGCTCGCAGCGCCATGGAGCCGACCGTCACCACATCAATGACGCGGCCGACATAACCGGTCCCGTCGTCAAAGAATGCATCGTCTGAATGTGGCACAGGCTCGTAAAGCGGCTTGGAGCCTTCCGGTACCGGCTGGTAACCGCGACAGACCGGAACCAAAATCGACCCCAGCCGCCCCTCAAGCAAGTTGGCAATCGCCCGCCAAGCTAGCACATGCTGCCGATCGCGGATGATGACGCTGCCGAACGTCGCCTTCCATATTCCGGCATCCGACGACACGACCTGTGTAGCGCCCGAAACAGAGGCGGGCGCAGCCAAAGAGCGAGGCGCTATGTCAAAGCTGGGGTTTTGAGGGCGAAGAACCGCCCTCGGCCAACGAATGGTCATTGCTATTCCTAGAAATGGGCAAGCGCGACTACATCGTCCGCGCCTGCGCGTTGGCTATCTTGCCGCTGAGCGTATGGTTCAACTGCTTGTCGTACTGGGTGAGACCGGCGCTCACGCCTTGGCGCACAAGGCTGATGACGTGCTCGTCACCATTGGCGCCATCGACGTTAACGTTGATGTTCAGGTTTTGCGGACCCGCTGTCGCCCCAGCCTTAGTGCCCTTCGGAATGACGACTTCACCGCGCTGCAGAATGGCGGGAACCTCTCCTGGCATCAGACCGGCGACACCGCCCTTGTGATAGCGCTTGGCGCCAGCAAAGACCGATGGAGACACCGCCCGTCCATGCCCGTAGCCGTCACGGCCGGCCACGCCGCCGGAATGCAGAATGCCGGGGATGATCGCGCCGCCAAACAGGCCACCGCCACCCCCGAACAGGCCACCGCCGCCAAACATGCTGTCCAGCGCCATGTCGAGGAGCTTGTCTGCCACCTTGCCTAGCGCGTTGGCCAGCGCCTCGGATGCGGACTTTCCGTCGCGCAAGTCCTTGATAAATCCACCCAGAACGTCTTTGCCGAGTTCGCGGAAATCTTCCGCCATCTCACGTGCACGGTCTTGGCTTTCGGCCAACTTATCGGCTTCTGCGCTTGCGTTCGCATAGCCAGTTGCCAACTCATCAATCTTGGCAGCAAGCTCCGGAGTGACCGCAATTCCCGCCTTCTTTGCCGCAGTAAGCAAGTCCTGTTTGGCTCGCGCCTTCTCTAGCGCATAGCCATAGTCGTCGATAAGCGGGTTGATACCCGCCATGGCGGCAGTTTCGGCCTGCAGGGCGGCAGTGCGTTCCTTTATTTGTTCGATTTCGCGAGCGAATTCGTCTTGCTTGGAGCGGCCGCCTCCTTTTTTCTTCTTGCCGCCGCTACCGTCGCCCGCGCCAGCAATACCGCCGCCAAAACCGGCGGTGTTTTCACCTAACCCGGTAAGCGCACCGCCCCTGTTAGTCTCGCGCTCCAATTCCCTACGAGCGTTGGCAACCTCGTTGGCCTTGGAAACGATAGCGTCAACAGCGCCGGTAGTTGCATCTGTGATGCCCTTCCCGGCCATGCCAAGGTAATCGACCGTCTCCCGGTTGATAGCATCGTTCCACGCGCCAGCGGCAGCCTTAGCAGCCCCTGCGTACGAGTCCTCGATGCGGCCTAGTTGTTGCGTAGACAGTTCACCGATGGGCGCGATACCCGCAAAACCACTGAGACTATTTATGGAGCGAATAGCTGCGTTTACAGCCTGAATTACTTTGTTGATGCCCGCCTCTACGCCGGAAATCATGGTATTCATAGCCGCGACGACTGCACTTCCCACCGCGTTAGGAACGGCGGCGAAGGCGGCTTGTATCAAGTCCGCCATGCGGGCAAAAGCGTCGATGATCGAATTGACGCCCGACTTAACCATCTCCCACAATCCGGAGATAGATGTCCCAACCCCAGACAGGGCGCCGTTGATGCCGTCTACAATCGTATTAAAGGCATCCACAACAGTCTGCTGAACCGTAGCAGCACCATCGCCCAAGACCTGCCACAAGGCCGCTGCGTAGTCGCCAAGAGTGGCAAGGCTTCCCTGTAGCGGGACGATGTTGTCCCAAAGCTGCGTGATCGCATATGCTGCCGCCCCGACAGCTGCAGCAAGAGCAACGAATGGGTTTGCCAGCGCGGCGACCGCGCCCAATGCTGCGCCTCGCCCGAACGTAGCGGCAAGCACAACTCCCGCCGCGGCAGCGGCGTTCGCTACGGAGGTAATATTCCCCGCAAGCGCGCCGAGAACCGTATTGATGGCTTCCGTGAGACCCGTTGCCTCGGCCATCGTGCCAATGTATTCGGTAAGGTTGTTCTTGACCTGTATGAAGCCATCGCCAATCGTTTTATTGGTCGCGGCAAATTGCTTCTCAATGTCCGGTATCGCCGCCAGAATAGCCTTAAAGACTCGGTCGGACGTAAGTTCGCCGTCTGCGCCAAGCTGCTTCAGCCCAGCGATGGTAGCATTGAATTCCTTGGCGATAGCTTGTGCTACAATGGGCGCGTTTTCACGCAGTGAGCGCAACTCGTCGCCCTGCAGAACGCCAGATCCCAATGCCTGACCAAGCTGGAGAATACCCGCAGCTTGCTCGCTTGCTGATGCTCCGCCTGCCTTGAATGCCTTAGAGACCGCATTCGTAGCCGCTGCAATTTCGCTTTCGCTTTTAGCTACACCCGCCGCAGACCTAATAAGTCTGGCATAAAGGTCGGCATAGCCGGCCAGCGAAGTACGAGCGTCGTTAGCCCCCTTATTCAACTCCTCCAAAGACCGCGCCTGAACGCCAGCAGACGTTGCTGCCGCGCGGATCTTGTTCCCCGCCTCTGTCCAGGCATCAGCGTATTGCGCGATTTCACGCACGCCAAGGCCACCGCCGACTAGAGCAGTTGTGTTGCGGAGCGTGTTAGCAAGTGACGCCGACACGTTCTTGCTCATACGGTCGAAGCGGCTCTCCATCGCTCTTGTCTGGCGATTGGTGACACCGAGAGCCCTATTAAGTGCGTTCTCGTACTTCTTTACGTCGGCTGATAATTGTACTACAAGACGCTCTATGTCCGTGGCCATCTACACTTCCCGAATTGCTTTCGTGGCGTCTTTGTTCGCGTCCGGGGCAGCTGTCGCCCAAGACCCGTACGCTGCGGCCAAAGAGATGTTCGATGCCAACGTTGAGACGATGGCGTCATTCCGTATGTGCGGAGAGACGATCGGACTGCCTGCACTCTATGAAACGTACAGGCAGGTCGCCGTTAACGATCTAACGATGGCGGGGAAGTCGCGCGCTGACGCGATGTTGTTAGTCAGCGACATCGATAAGAAGCTGCAAGGCACGCGAATGATAGTCGATCGTACTGCATGCCAGGCAGTAACGACGGACGCCACAAAGAGGCTCGAACTCGCACGCGCCAGGTTTAGGAACGCTGCTGGCTTGGATTAAGAGGTAATCCAAGCCCAAAGCTCGTCTACTTCAGAAGCACTTAGCCCTTCCTCGCCACTGTTCGCCTTAACGTATCCCTCCGCGGCGGCCATGAACTGCCACATCGACATTGCGTCAATTTGCTGCGGCGTGAAGCCCATAACGGCACCATTGCCGTATAGTGAGGCAATTCGGATTTTACCGCGCGGCAAGTCGTCTAGTTTGTCGCCGTTAGACTTGCCGCGTCGGCTTCCCCCACCGTTTCGTCCTTCGCTCCCATCAGCCCCGCACCAAGTACCTTCGCGGCAACTTCTAAGTTCGCATCTGGCGGCATCGCCTCCACGTAAAGGCTGACAAGCTTCTTGGCTTCTTCGGCCGACTTGCCGCCGCCAATGAGCCCCCACCGAATAACCTCTCGAATGTACTCAATCCGCATGCCTTTTGCGGCACTCGGATCAAGAAGCATCCTGGCAGACGCTAAAAACTGGCCGTAGATGTAGTAAGGGCCAGCGTCCACCGCCTCTTGAAGCTTGACTATCTCTTTCCAGCCAAGGCGAAAGGTGTAATCACCATCCGCCCAAGGAAGCTCAACAGACCCATCCCGTGACATTACGCCAACGTATCCGTGCGGACCAACTCGCCGTCACTTTGCATCGATACATTGAGCGTAACGCGCCCGCCCTGCTCGGCGCCAAGTTCAAGCGACTCTATATGGAAGTTTCCCGTCCAAGTAACGACGCCGGTCGAGAACTCAACCTCAATCTTCACCGGAACACTGTCTGTGCTTTCGTAGGCGGTTAGCCATGTCTCAACAGAGCTTGCGGCTAGAACGCCCTCGCCAGACACGGAAGCCGAGATGCTCTGAACATCTCTCCCGATGGTGATCGGCAAATCTGGATTTTCACAATCCGGCAAACTAACTTCCGAGAGCGACTTTCCAAGCGTCAGGGACTTGCTGGTGAAGCCGCATGGGGCGCTATAGACCATCGGGCTGGCCGAGTCCCCAAGAAGAATACGAAATTTCCCGAACTTTGCAGTAACTGGTGCAGCCAATGTGGCCTCCTAAAGAAAAGGCCGCTCGATGGCGGCCATTTGGTGATGGGGATGTGGTGCGCCGCGGTTACGGCTCTTCAATAATCGCCGTGTAGCGGATCGATACATGCTTGATCGGATCGTCTTCGATGTAATCGGTACGCCAATGGTCGAACGTTACAACCGAATTGGTTGCCAGTGCCGGCTCCCACCCTCGCAACGCAGACCGTACCGCACCCGCGATAAGTCGCGACTCCGACAGGACGCTGGCCTTCGACCAGACGTCGACTTGTATCATCGCCTCACCGCCGTAGACGCAATCTACATCTTCGGTCTGGTAATTGCCGGGCCCGATGCTGATGTACGGCATTTCTGCGCCAACGGGCGGGGTGTCGTAAACCTTCGATCCGACCAACGCAGTTACGCCTGCCTGCGATTTAAGCCGCGCTAATATGGCGGCCTGGAGTTCAAGAACTGGATCCGCCACCTGCCGCCACCTGTTTTGCTGATTGCGTTATGGCGCGCGTAATGCGCGACTTTGTGCGGCGTCGTAGGCTGCGAAACGAGACGTAGAAAAACGGAGAGGCAGGAATAGCTGGAATTGTAGAGCCATTAAACATGCCGCCGGCCGTGTGTGCTGCCGTTCCGAATTCCACCCATCTAGCATAAAACGCTTCGCTGTTGCCGGCGTAAATGGTGATAACCGTCTTGCCGTTTGCAGCCTTAACCGTCGCCAGTTTTAGCGCCCCCTTTGGCGCCTCGCCAAATGCCCAGCCAATCGAACCGCGGAGGTCGCCGCTATCTACTGACACCAACGACGCCATCATGGCGACGATTTCGTCGGCGCCTGCAGCCATAGCTTCGCGAATTGCTCTTTCAGCAGCAGCAGGAAGCTTCTTTAGTTTGCGGTTGAGGCGGTCTAGTCCGATGATGCTTTTAGCCATGGTGCGCCGTATCTGGAAAGTTCAGATAACAGTTACCCGCGCCCCAGGCCCCTATCGCTGCTACGTCGTAGGCCTTTGCTGCGTCTTCTTGTGTTCTGAACGGCCCATATGTGAAATTTTTCTTATCAACTTTTATTCTTGCCAACCAGACACCTTCTTTCCACCCCGACACCACGCCCTTGTATGGCTTTCCCTTCGGCCCTTCCATCTTTCGTAGGTTTGCGCTCTTTTCTCGCTTGATCGCTATGACGCTAGGTCGAGAATTTACCTCTTCCGCAGCGGCGACTTTCCTCGCGGCCACTTCTGGGTTTGCGAATGCCCTCTTAAGTCCGTCCGACACTCGCTTCTTTATTTCAGGGTCAGCGAAAGCTCGAAACTTAGTAGTATAGGTTTTCTGAGGTGCACTCAACACACATCAGGTCACTACCTCCACCACCAGCAATTCTAGCCACTGGTTTTTTCCATCCGGGTCCGCAACAGCCTTGATGTCGAACATCCGTGACGTGTTGCGCGCGTCCTGCAGCTTATGGGCCGGTGTAATGGCTCTTGTTTGGGTAGAGGAGCGCACCGTAACTACGAATGGCTGCTCTGAAGCGAGCCGCGAAGCCATGACACTTTCGGTCCCGCGCAAGGGCTGGAAGTGTGCAGCGACCGTAGCAATCGTGCCGAATACCTGCTTCGTCCCGCCCCACTCATCTGGCTCTTCTACCCAGCCTTGTATGTTGCAGAGGGAGCGTAAAGCGCCTGCTCGCCTATTGTTCTGCGGCATCGCGGTCTAGGATCGAAATGTCGAGATGCGGGGGCAATACGACGACGCGCGGGGAATTGACGCCCGCGTGACGCAAATCATCCTCGATCTTATCGCGGATTTCGTGGTATTTGTCTGCGGCTAGTGTGCGCTCTGTGCGCACAAACAGGATATCGCTATCGCGGAACTTTACTACAGGGACACCACCGCAGGCATACCCGATTAGCGACTCGCAACCAATAACCGGCTCGCACGTACAATCAACTTCAGTCATTGTCATCCTCCTTCTGTTCGAGCCTTTCCTGCGGCTCCTCACTCTTCCGTGGCGGCTTAAGCCGAACTGCCCTGCCCGCCGCAATAGCAGCCTCGCCGGCTTCGTGCGGAACGTTGCCAACCCACCCGGATTTGTAAGCAATGGTAAATCCGGGCTGCCGCCAGTCAAAATCCTCAGTAACCCGGATCCACATGCCTACTCCTATCGCTTACCGTTACAAGCTCACGCCCGGATACTGGATCCCAAGCGCCAGAACGCTCGTGGACTTTGCCAAACCCAAAAGGCAGACATACTCACCCGCGCCAATGTCCGCCACGGGGCAAATCCCGCCCGGTGTGTCCGATAGGTAATATGCCGTTCCGGCCGTAAGCACAGCACCAAGCGTTACGTCACCATTCTTGGCGACCGTGACAGGCTGGTTGAGCGCCGCGCCATTCAGTGCGATACCCGTCGCCTTGCGAGCCTCTGCGGTCGCGCTGTTCGAATCTGCAAGCATCCACTTGTTGGTGGTCGAACTGCGGTAAACAGCCTGACCAGCCGCGATGGCTTCGCCTGCCGTGCCGCTATCGCGCGTAACGTTGCTGTCGGCCACGACGCTTGCGGGAGTAATTACTAGGTCTACCAACTATCTCTCCTGTTCATCCAAACCTCCCGACGCGATACCTCTCCAGAATGGTATCCACGCCATAGGGAATTTTTTTCAGGCTGGTGTCGTCGACGGTTTCGCGATTATTGTACCAATGGCCCGCAAGCAGAAGCACTGCGGCCCTCAGCACAAACGGCACCTCTGCGTAACCGCACTTGAATTCAACCTTCACAGCGCCAGGATCACAAATAGTCGGCCAGGACGCGCCCAGCGCGGGCAGCAATCGCGCGGGCTGCGCGTCCTTGTCCAGCCTGTAGCCAGTAACGATCTGTTCAGCGCCCGTCGTATCGGTGTATTTGACGCTCGTCACGCCCGTCACAGGCCCAAGCGGAATTCGTATCTCCGCCGGAAAGTAATCCAGCGACAAGCGCCAAGTCTGCGGCCTAAGCGCAATGCCTATACCATTCGGCCCCTCAATCAACTCGGTGGCCGCCGTGACATACAAATCCACCAGCGTATCATCATCGTCGTGAAAGACGTTCATATGCCGCTTGGCTTCGACCGTTGTCACAACCGGCGTTGTGGCCGCGGTGACAAGCGACAATCGCGACCACTCATTCATTACCGCGCTTCCTTGTCGCGAGTTTCCTTCGCTAGCGGCGCCTTTACAGCGCGCTCAACCTTGGATTCGACAAACGGCACGCTGACATTGTCCACGCCAGAGCCGATCTTTTTCAGCAACTCGTCACGCTCGACGATCTCGCCGAAGCGGTAGGAGAAGCCATCACCAGCCAAACTGGTGGTCAATTTCACTTTCATTCACGCCTCCGCGGAAAAGTAAGAGGGCGGCCGAGGCCGCCCGTCTCAAATTAAGCTGCGGGGTGGGCGAGAACCTTGACGGCATCGGCGTCAAGCAGCTCACCGTCAAAGCGGGTGAAGCCGATGAAGCCGACCTGGTCGAAGTCTGCATACCGCTCGACGAGGCGGCGGATAGCGAACTCCTTGACCATGCGGACCACGTAGCGGTTGAACGCGCCAAACGCGACCGACTTGGCGCTAGCCGCAACCGAGGCAACATCCTGGTTGATGCTGTAGCCGTAGTTCAGGATCGTCGCAGGTGCGCCGGCCTTCGCATCGGCAGGCTGCCAGATGTAGTTGCCCTCAAGATCCTTGATCTTGCGAAGAGCCTTCAGCGTGGTGTCATTGAACATCCAGCGAACGCTCGGGTCCGAGCGGTAGGCCGGGTCGACCGAATGCTCCAGCTCGATCATGTCGTCGAACGAGATGGCGGCTGCTGCAGCAGCGGCAGTCGTGCCGGCAGCGGTAATGAGACCGTTCGGCTTGTCAGTGCCATCGCCAATGGTCAGATGCTCGTTGGCAATACGACCGATGCGCTCCGCCATAGCATCGCGGACGATCGACTCAACATTGAGCGCGGCGTCCTGCAGGAGTTCCGAAGAAACCAGCACAACACCGGACGTGTACTTGTAGGCGCCAAGGGTCTTGGTGCCGAACGTCACGTCAGTCGCGGTGACCTGCGTGTTTTCTGCGATAAGCGCACCCTTGTTCGAGGTGTCGTTCATCGTCGGCCAAGCAATCGAGTTGCCGGTCGCAGTATCAAGGCGGCGCGTTACGCCCGGATCGAGCATCGGACCCCAAGCCTTCAGCGACTTGATCAGTTCGGCCATAAAGCCGTCTGGAACCAGATAGCCGCCCTTATTGTCGGGCGTGGTGCCCTGCGCGCGCATCTCGCGAACAATCTTGCGCTCTTCGGCCGGCATGTCCTCCAAGCCAAGGCGCAGGTAGCTGCGGAACGCTGCAAGACGTTTGGCAACGCGCTGCTCTTCGGTGCCTTCCGAACCACCGGGATTCACCTGCCGGTTTTCGCCGTTCGGGCGGCGCTCATCGGCGGCGTTCAGTTCAGCTTCGCGCTGAGCAAGCTTTTCTTCGCGAGCAATGCGCGCCTCAAGCTTGTCGTACTCAGCCATAGCACGGTCGTGCTGGGTCTCAAGCTCGGCTACGCGGTCTTCCGCGGTGTCGTCCTTGATTTCGGCAAGGGCGGCGCGCGCCTCAGCAACGTGCTGTTCCTGCTTTGCGCGCAGTTCTGCAATAGTGGACATCAAGTCCCCTTTCAAAAGAAAGGGCCGCCAAAGCGACCCTGCTAAGTTGTAGTGGTGCGTGCGGCGACTAGCCGCGTTTGCGGACCTTCAGGTCCAGGCTCATAGAAAGTCGCGTCCTTGTGTTCGCGGCCTTCCGTACCGGCAAGTCAGTCGCCGCCGGATTCGTGTTGTCCTCATCGGACGTGGTTTCATCTTCGGGAGATGCGGCGTGGGCGTCTCGCCATTCCTGAAGGGAACGCTTGCCCAATTCGGTGTCGTCGTAGGCGGGGAACGCAACTGCGCTCACCTCAAACAACTCAACCTCCTTGATGGTGCGCTTCGGCGGGTCAACCGTCTCGTCCCATTCCTGCTTGGTGACCATGAACCCGATCGACATGCCGGAAATGTCGCCCCGCTCGACGAGCGCCCACAGGTCGTTGCCGTCCGTCGTGTTTGGAACGTCGATCTCTACGGCCAGACCTTTTGCGTCCTGCGACAATCGCAGCGTCCCACTCTTGGTGCGGCCAATGACACGGCCAGTATCATGATCGACGAGCGCTCGAACGTCCGCGGTAAGTGCGCCAGTGAAAGCACCCGGCTCAATTGCCTCCGTGAACCAGCCGCCAATATCCGCGTCACTGTTAAAGATCGCGGCATATCCCGTCAGGGTCCGCGTCTCATTATCAGCGCGGGTTTCAACGCCCAAAAGGCCGCCGCGCTTCTCAATCTTGGTCATGCGGCGTTCGCCTCATCTTCGTTGTTGTCATTTACAGGAGCGGGCGCCGGCTGCTTGACCGGCCCCTTCGCAAGCACGTCCATGGGAGCCATTGCGCCCTGCATCCAAAGCTTGTCGGCGTCCGGCCCAGCATCCGGGTAGTTCTCAAATGACCTCGCTTCGGAAGGCTTAATAATGCCTCCCTGCACACCGCGGGCCAGCCCGTCCATCCGGGTTTTGAAGTCGCCCCTCAAAAGTCCGTCGACATTAAACTCGCAATATTTGGTGCGATTGCGCGCCGAGAACAGCTTCAAGTTCAACTCCTGCTCCCAGGCTTTCGTCCACTGGGTCAGGGTGTGCTTCACGTAATGGAGGTCCTGCTGTTCCGTGTTGGAGAACGTCCCGTGCGTAAGATCCTGCAAAAACACTGGCGGGATGTCGAAAACGCGGGCGATTTCCTCGATCTGCATGCGCCGAGCTTCAACCATCTGCGAGTCGGCAGGATCCACCCCAACCGGCTTGAGTTCGTGCCCGTCTGGCATGATCAAGACATTTCGACGCTCGGAGTTCGCATCTCGAACCGCCTGGGCGATGTCTGTCGCCGCTCTCCCAGCAGATGCTGGCGACTTCATTGGCCCATAAAGCGCCAATGGCGGCACGCCACCGTTCAGGAAGAACTTCTGCGCATACTGTTCTAGTGCCAGCGCAAGGCCGACAGCGCCGCTAAGCTTGTCGATAGGGTTTACATGCGAGACGCCGTCCGCCTTCAACATGAACGGAATATCGAGGATTTCCGACGCCGCATACACAACCTTGCGACCGCCGTCCTCGTAAACGTACCGCTTGCGGCCCTCTCGACGCTCAATCATGCATTTCAGCGGATCAAGCGGCCATAGGTTCATCACCCTGCCCGCCTTGTTCCGCTCAATAAAGGTCAGGGACCGACCGTGAATGAGCGTGTTCACCATGCTGTACTTGCGCCAGGCGAACGACGTCCACTCCTCGTTCGGCGCATCATGCAGGATGCCGTAAAGCTGATCCTTGTCGTTGCTTTCCCGCCCCTTATCCGTCTTGGCGAAGACCTGCAGCGGAAGGCTGGCAATCGTGCCGGCCAAGAAGTTGACCGCGCACCATACAGCCGGAACGGTCAACGCTGTTTCTGGTGTCACCTCGACGCCTGCTACGCCGTTCCATTCGCCGAACAGCGAACGCCACACGCGAACGTCGGAAAGCGGAACCTGCGGGTTTTCAGCCGCGTCAGCGCGCTTCTCCGCCCTAGAAAATGGCCACATGGGCAAATACCTTCCTATATGACCGAAAGCTTGAAGTCAGGGTCAGCCCATGGGTCGATTGGCATTGCCGCAGGCTCATACGTTGCCGCAACTGACGTCGCCATGGCGAGGGCTACGGCACCATCTATACGTCCGCGAGACTTCTCTTTATCGAGTTTACGGTTTCCGGCAGGGTCGCGCCGCACCGTAGCGTTCATCATGCACATGTTGAGTACAGGATGATCTCCGTGAGCTATTCGCTTATTGAGAATGTGGCTTTCCAAGTCACGCAGCGCTGGCGAAATGGTCTTGAACCCTTGTCGCATCGGCTCGAATAGCGCACCATCGCCCTCAAGTTGCTCTTCAGAAAAACCAACCTTGAGTAGCCACGGCTTTAAGTGCCGCCAGTTCCAGTCATCGAACGCAATCTTGCGAATGTCGAGTTCACCAAACAGATCGTACAAGTGGTGCGCGACGAACTCATATTCGATCGTCTTACCCGGCGTCGCTTCTAGCTTCTCTTGACTGTGCCAGACGTCATATGGGACGCGGTCAGCCTTGGCCTTATCTCTAAGCCCATCTTCGGGAAGCCAGAATGTTGGTTTGACGTGCCAAACCGTTCCTTTGTCTGCATCCTCCGGCGCCAAAAGCACCAACGCCGTAAGGTCGCTGACCTCCGACAGGTCGAGGCCGCCAAAAACAGGTCGGTCTTTAAACGACTCCATAGGCGGCTTGTTGCATTCCCGCCAGACAGCAGGAGTTACAAACGGCGCCGTGGCATCAATTCGCTGATTCAGATGAAGCCAGCGAAAGCTCGCCTCTTCCGTGGGCATGCGTGATGCAATGGCTGCGGCGTTCCGCACGTCTGTCTTCGACTTGAACAGCCCAAGCGCCGGGTTTGCTGCAGCCCATCCAGATTCATCGAGCACGTCGCAATCCGCCGGCGCTGCGTAGACGTGACTAATTATAGTCGGGTCCTTCGACGTCTCCGCGTCATCGATCCATCTGGAAAAAAGGTCGTTGTCGGTCGCCGCCTGCGTCGATATGGCGAACAGCATCGCTCGCCCTTCATACGCGCCCTGCGACGTTACAATTGCCTCAACGAAGTCGTCAGTCGGCCCTTTGATCTGGCCTACCTCGTCCAAAATCGCCAGAATTGGCGATCCGCCGTGCGCAGTCTTCGCCTCTGCGGAAATCGCCTGGTACTCAACGTTCTTTGCGTACCCGATAATAGTTTTGCTGGACGGCGTACACTTCGCGAGCTTGTTAAGCTCCGGCGACATCCACACCATTTTCGCAGCGTAGTTGAAGACTTCTGCGGCCTGCTTCCTTGACCTGGCACCCGACACGATGCGGCTGTTTTGATACGCCTCAGGGCCGACAATGTGCGCCAAGAGCAAGCAGGCAATCAATCCCGTCTTGCCGTTCTTGCGGGCGATTGAGAGGTAAGCGCGTGCCGTGTTATGCGGGTTGTCGTAAACCTCAAGAATGAACTTGCGCTGAAATGGCAGAAGCTTGACCGGCTTGCCGAGATTGTATGTCCCTTCTGGAACGCAGCAGTATTTCTCAATAAACGCAATCACGCGCTCGCCGCGCGACAGTTGTTTCTTGGCCATCCGCTCCAGCGACTACTCCGGGCGCGCCAGCAAGTCGTCCTCTAGCGGGTTTCCCGCCTCGATTGATTTTGCACCAGCACGCCGATTTGCCACATCCCTTGCCTCTCCCGCTTGCGCGCGCGCGTGAAGCGACAGCGACCGACGAAATGACAAGATTGAAGATGCGTGCATCTGTACGATCGATTTGCGCGGGTTTGCTACCGGCGTGCCCTTGTCGGAGTATGCAACCCCGCCCTCTTCGCGGAGCAACTGCTGCTCTCGCGTCAAGTCAGCCATGGTGCGGGCGAGCATCGCCGCAAGCTCAAGCTGATGCGCCGACCACTCCGACCGTGCGTATTCGGCGATGACGCTTTCGAAGAAGGGCATGTCCCCGTCGTCCAGAGGCACGTTGTCTGGCGGCGCAATCTTGGCCGTCGCCTTCGCCATGACCCGCACAGATTCGGTAGCGCTATCGATACGAGCCTTGCGTTTACTCATAGAAATTCCTGTATTAGCGCTAGTTCTCGACTACCCCGCCGGTCCGTGGCCGCGCGCCCCTAGAAACCCGACCCTCCCCTCCCCCCCTAGAGGGGATATCCATCAATGCCGAACGTCACTACGGCCTGACCTAAGTCCTCGCGCTGGCCCCGTGATGAGTGACATGACTTGCATGTGCTGATGAATGGGCCATTCCAAAACTTGTCGACATCGCCCTTATGGCCGCCATCTGCATGGTGCACCTCAGTTGCAGGCTCGACGATCTCCTGCTCTAGGCACCACTGACACAGTGGATCCTGCGAAAGCTTGGCGTCTCGCAGTCGCTGCCAGCGGGCTGTCTTGTACAGACGCCTGTAAGCCTGCGCTTCAGCACTGCGGCTATCTGGCCTAGCCAAGTCCGCCCCAGCCTTCATGCGTCATTCGACAAGAGCCTTAGTTACATCGCCCACGCCACGGGCAACACGCTTCACCTTGGTGGCAGTGTACGGCTCACTCCGATCCATAAGCGCACCACCGAGCGTCACAACATCAGCGGCGGCAGCAACAGGCAACGTGGCCACATCGAACGCCGTCGACAGTGTGCGCGATATGAAGTCGAACATATTTCCTCCAGAATAAACGCAGCCCGCCACAACGGGCGGGCTGGACCTGCGGCCAAGCGGGTGGTGGGTAGCGCATGAAGCGCGGGTATGATGCCTTGCCCAAGGGACGTCCAATCCACCCACGGCGATTGCTCCTTTTAGGCAACACAATCGGTCGTTCAGTGGCATCTGCGCAGGACAGACGCGGGCTGCTAAGAATCTGTAGCGGCGGGGAGGCACGCCCTTTATCGTTGGGCACCTCAACCCGCCGCAGATACGCCCAAGTCGCCGGAGGAGGCAGCGCCAAGGGCGGATATTTGCCATGGCCGCATGCTTGCGCAGAGACGGTAACCACGGCTTACATCGAACAAAGACGGCAGCCCCAATCGGGTAGTCGGGCTGCATCGCGTGCGGATTACCCGCTTACCGCGCCTATCTCGAACCATCACTGGCCAAGGTCGTCTTTGTGTAGTTACCCGGCGCAAGGCACCGGGGCGGCAATTGTAACCGCAAGAGGTTTGGGGCTTTATTGCCCCTCACCTATAGGTGACTTGAATGCGCGTTAGTGGCACTCAGGCGGAATTCTTATGCTCAATCAAATAGTTGTCGTTTGTCGCGACGTATTTTTTTGTGTGTAGGAACGGTGAAGCAGCTTCAACCGCCTGCATTACTAGCGCTTTTCCTGCCGAAACTGCCTCCCGTCCGTGGAACCCAGCGCGGACACCTATGCTGATTAGAGTCTGCCCGCCCAATACAGCATCCTCAAACGGATCTACGAGTGGCCCAAGCGCTGAACGAATTCGCATGAGGATGGGGAACCGGTCTATGCGGTCAAGTAATACGTCTTCCGTCACCTTGACATGCAGGCTCGCGGTTCGGCCGGTGCGGGCTTCGCAGTTGTCGTCATACTCGATGGCAGCCTTTCGCCTTGCCGGTATGTTGTAGGCGCCCTTGGACCGCCTTGGCTTGATATACTCAATTTCGCCACCAGGAACCGCTGTATCCTTCCATCCGCCTTTTTTTGCCGCATCAACCTCGGCAACACCATCGCGCAAGATGCTTTCGTACTCGACGGACATGCCCGTTGCCTCGCGGTTGGAATATGCCACGCCTTTCAGCGGCTCGGCTGCACACAGGGCTACCAGTCGGCGATACTCAAGCACGACGCGAATGGCGTCTTCATTGCGGTCCCGCCGCAGCACGGCCAGCAACGGGAAATCCTCATCACGCGACTGCTCGCATGACGGATCGCCAATGCGTTGACGCTTATTGATGCGGCGCCGTTCTCTTGCCATAGCTTTCTTCTCCTCCGCCCCCCGGTGCTCGGCCAGTGCCGTTACGCTAACACGGCTCGCCGCGGCAGCCGCCACGGGAACATTTGTGTTGTGTGCCACAACAGGAACCAACATGCCGTCGTCGCCTCGAATGAGATGGCCATCAGCATCGCGCTGAAACTTGGTGGTGGTCTGGTACGGGTGATCTCCGCGCAGCCTTGGCCTATGTCCAGCGGCCATCACGCAGCGACCTCGTAATCATCATCGTAGTAATCGTCGTAGTCGCAAACGACGTATGCCGGCTGGGCGCGCACTAAAGCGCTATAGGCTTCATTCTTGTAGCGATATAGCTCGACGCGCCACCGGTATGCGTAGCAGTTGTCGCCGCTTTCTGGAATAACAGCAGCCCATACCTGCCGCCCCGTCTCGTCGATAAACTTGATCGCAGTCCCGCCAGCCTTTAGTTGCGTATCTTCGCTGGTGGGGTATTCCGGCTGCGCCCGTCCGAACTTCAGGTCGTACTCGATGAAATCCTCCAGTTCGTGCGCCGGGAACGACGCGTCCCCATGCCGTAAGCTGCCGGTCACCGCAATTCGCTGAGGTGCATTATCATTCGCGGCCGTAGCCGCCCGTGCGCTATGCGTCATAGCCATTCCTCGTATCTGCGCATGGTGCGCGTTCTGTTGTTGTGATTGGTCCGGCGACCATGTGCGCTATGTGCGCGCGCTTTAACAAAACAAGGATAGCTAGAATCGCAAAATGCCGGATGGTTTCTTATAGGTGTTGTCAGGGCTTTGTGTCAAGCCGCTTTGGTGTTTGTGGCGTTGTTATCGTTAGCAGCTACGGGGGCGGCTAGCCATGCGCGAACAAGGGCTACGGCTTGCGCTGCGGCGTCCTCGCAAGTTGTGGCGCGCACTACGTGTACTGGATGCCCTAGCGCGGCCAAGGCGGGGTGCCTAGTGCGCTGGCTGGGCTCTAGCGGTGCATTGCCTTAACCGGCGACCTTCATTGATTGCTCTGTTGCGATCTCATTATCATTGGCGGCTTGCGCTGCATCGGGAAAATTTAGGTATACGTCGCGCCCGTAGAATTTTACCGCTCCATCGTCGTACGCCTTGCCGGCCTCCGCTGCGCTTCCGTATCTACCTAAGTGCTTATTTTTGCCTGCAACCTCAATTTGAGCCAGCCACTTCCCTGTAGACGCATCAAACGAGACACCTTTAAAGCCAGACTTATTGGCCTTAGATGGTCCCCTTTTAAGCGATTGCCTTCTATGGGCCGCCCTTAGCTCATCGCTCTCCCATGAAGCGAGTAGTGCCTCCCTTACGTGCTTAATATGCTCTGAACTTTTGGGGATGCCGCGAAGGGCCGCCGCCGTTTTTTCGCGCTCTGATGGATCCTCATAACGCTTCTTCAGCGCGAGTGACGTGAGTTCCCTTTGTGCTGGGTCTTCGTACCTTGTGAACTGCGCCCTACTCCATTTTTTTCTTACTGCAGGGTCTTGCAGCGTCCTGGCGAGCGCCAAACTCTTCTTTTTGCGAGTTCTCAGGCTAACGATCGACCCAACTCGACCTTCTCCGCCATCCGTAAAATTGGCAAGCGAGCCAGTTCCCAAGTCTCGTCTGCCGTAATGAGACACCAGTTCGGCCTCTAATTGGAACGCGCCAATCTCTGTAAGCCCCGAACTAACACGCTCAACCGTTGGCTCCATCCCTAAGGCGCTCAATTTATCAAGTATGCTCCGGAATAGCTTGTTGCGTCCGCTGAGGTTTTTATCTCTGTTGCCGTGCCCTTTGCCAACATAGAAAACCTCTCCTGTGTCTGGTCTGGACCACGTGTAGACGTAAAAGTCACTGCGCTCGTGGCCAATTCCTTGGTCTGTATCCTTCATCGTACGCCTTCATAAGCAGGGCCAGAAGTTGTGGCACTGGTCGTGGATTGGTGGCGCGCTCGTAACTGGATATCTGTAGCGCGCTCGCATAGCCCAAAACGGAAGCCAATTCCGCCTGGGTCAAGCCGAGTCTTGTCCGAATGAGTTTGAATTCCTGACTCGTCATGATGGCTTGAATGTATGTCTTTTGCGATAGTATGTCAAGTGCCATATATGGCGTTTGCGACATTATTGTTATCATTGGCAGTCAGCCATTTCTTGACGAGTTCGACCGCCTTGTCACCAGCCTCATCAGTTGAGCTGGCTCGAACCACCTCAACCTCAAACCCGAGTTTGCGCAGCGCTGTATGTCTCGCTACTTGCGCAGGGGACAGCCTTCCGTTGCCCACCTTGTTTTCGATGAAAGCGCAGCGTCCGCCCGGCATAAATATCGTCAAGTCGGGGTGACCGGCTGTGAGTCCGGTAGCCAATGCTATCATACGCGCTCGGGGGCCACGCTTGCCGGCCTCCATCCCCCCGACAAACAATACACCCGGTATTCTGCGTAGGCGCCGGACCTGTTCACTTTGGCATTCCCACTCCTGCGGAGTTGCAGTCTTAACCGTTGTTACCCCGGCCGCAGTAGTGGTAACAACCATCCGCTTGCCTTTTATCGTGACGGTGGTCTGGCGGCGTTTGCCAGGGGCGTTGGATGTGGTGGAGGCAAGCGCGGTGGTGGATTCCGATTTTGTCATTTCCGCTCCTATATATTATACAGACCAATGAAAATGATAGAAAAGACTACTCTTTACATAACGATTGGATAAATGGATGAAACTATATATAGTATATATATCCTATTGATTTCATTCGTCTTTTCAGGCTGACTTTCGTCCATTTTTGCGTTGGTTTCATCCATGACGAAAGTCGGAGGCGTGAATTTCGTCCACGGACGAAACCACGGCGTGGATGGACGTTAATCCACCCACTTTAGCCGCCTTGTAGGGCGCCCTTTTTTGTTGTCGTTCGACGCATAAACGACGCTTCCGACCGACCGCAATTCGTCGAGAATCTCCTTCTTTTGCCAACCGTCGATCGCCTTACATCGGTCGAACAGACGGCCCTCCGTGATGCCGTTTGCGCCAGCTTTTCGGATGAGCCCGGCAATCTTCTTGTAGTTCGCCTCGCGCTGGTTATCGGCCAGCCGTTCCGTTACCTCGGAGAGCATTCCTGCGGCGCACGTCCATGCCACAGCTGCGGCCCACTCGAAGTTGGCTTCCGTTATCACAGGCTCTAAAGGATCCGTCCCTACGGCCACTATAAGCGCCAGTTTGATGGCGTTCTCGACAATGCGGCGCATGAATGGCCTAGCCTCTGGAGCCGCGGCCATCTCGTTGGCATCGATCGTTCCCTTGACCGCCCTGAAGATGCCTAGTGCGTCCTCTGTCCAGGGAACGATGGTCGGCTTATTCTGCGCTCCTGTTGCCGGTCCTGTCGGCGGGAACTTCTTGCTACCAGGCATGCGCTGCTGAACAACATTTATGCCTGCAACGTGTGCCATTCGCTCCATCAGGAGGTACGGGGTGTCTCGCACATCCCTTTCGGGGCGAACTGCGGCCGGCTTGTCCCCCGTTATGTGGAACAGGATGAGGCGCGGCAAAAGCCCGTCCTCAGCGCTAGCACTGCTAAGGGCGGTCCAGAACTGGTCGGGCGTCGACGTGCCGTGGATGCACAGGTTCGGGTTATAGATGCGCTTGGGGGGGGTGCCGCGGTAGGCCGCGCCTTCGAAGAACGTGGAGCTGGCGCTGTAGTAATCGCGCAGGTCGGTCGAAATAGCCCGCTGGTGGCTGCCTGCCTTGCGGTCGGTGATATCCCGCACGAACCCGCCGAACTCGTCAATCTGGCAGTTGACTGATTGGTTTGCCTCCAGCACCTCACGAAGCGCGGAGGCCGACATAATGCGCGCCGGGCCGCTGTACTTCTCGAACACGCCTTGATCGGCCATAAGTAGCCGCTTGATCTGGCTGCGGGCGTGCTCTTTGCCAAAGCCCGACTCCGCCAGCGCAACGGTGTAGATATTGGGGCGGGTGTCTCTTGAGCCGGTCGAATAGCGCGAGCCGCAGAGCGCCGCCACGAATGGCAGGACGGCCGCCATTGCCAACGCGCGGCAGGGCTGCTCCGCGCTGGAAACGATCCAATCGATCAGGTCTTCGACCAAGCCGCCCGGCCGCGTCAGCGCCTCTAGGTCGTCAACCGACTCTAGTTTGTACTCCGGTATGTCTTCTGGGTCCGGCTCGGCGTCGACAACAAGCGCGCGCGGCTCATGGCGAGGCTGCGTCAACACGCCGAGCGAGACGATGGGTGTATCATCGCCCACGGCGGGCGCAGGAATCGACCTAGGATGCTTCATGCCGGCATCCAGACCGCGGCGAATCTTGGCTCTGATTTCCTTCTCCCCATCTTTGGCGACAACGCCGTTGGCGTATGCCGCGTCAAATAGCCCAGCTTCGGCCTCCTGGCGCGACAGGGCGCCGGCGCCAACGAAAGTGCCAAGGTTATACGCGCTGCGGTTCACCGCCTGTCCGCGGCCTCCCTGTGGCGTTGTGGCTAGTTCACTAAGCTCGGCGGATACGGAGCGCTCGACGTACACCGCGTTGTCGCCTGGCGTGTATGTGTAGTCGGTGGGGTATGCGGGCGACTGTGCCGCCGGAGCTGCGGGCAGCACAAGGTCCAAGAGCCAGGCGGGGGCCTCTGGCAGCGGGGGCAGGCCGTCGCCGTCATAGTCCACCCAAGCGTACTCCGCGCCTGTTGCCAGCCGGCTACCTGGTGCCACGACGTATCCGCCGGATCCCCGCACGTCGAGACCAGCACCGAGCCTGCCGCGGTTGCGGACGCCCGGCACGTAGGCAAAGTAATGGTGCTCGCCGCCGCCTGCGGTCTGGGCTACAGCCGTGCGTGGAAGCGGGCCGTTTTGGCTCTCGAGAATGGCGAGCGTTTCAAAGCCGTTGATGACGTTGCCGTCGTCATCCTTGTGCATGTCAACATCGAGCACCCATGCGCCCATTTGCTCGCCAGTCGGAATGCCTATCATGGAGTCAGGGTCGCGTTTCCAAAGCTCACGTACTAGCCGCTCGCTCTTGGTTGCGCCCTTGAAGCCGTTCCCAAGCCGCGGGGTTTTCGCTTTTAGGACGATGAGTTCGCCGGTTTCGGGGTCAAAATCGCTTGTCTCTTCGTCTTTCTCACGGCAGGGGAAGACAGGAATTCCGCTGGATGAGTAGGACAATGCAACGTCGAGCATGGTGTTCATGCTGCTTCTCCATGCTCGAATACTTCCCCTGTTTCCGGGTCTAGCGGAACGAAAGTCGCCGCGGACGGCTTCACTAGTTTGACGCCATCCCAAACAAAATAGGTAAAGCCATGCTCGACGGCTCGACTAAAAAGATCAAGGAGAGGGTCATTTGCCGCGAGTACCGGCGCCGCCTTTCCCCATGAAGTTGTCGAGCCGAGACCTCCTCGGTCACCAAGTGCTTCGCACCACCCGTTTATGAGGTGCTGCTGCGCCTTCACTTGCCTAATGACGGCACCGACCGAGTAAATCTTTGGCTTTATCTCCAGGATCAAATGGTGGCTGTATTTAGAGGGGGTTAGTCGGCCTCCTTTGTGGTTCGACCATTTTACGACGCCGATATCCGCGAAAAACGTTCGCCGTCCCACATACATCTTCTCGCACTCCACCCAACTGTTTTCATATTCCTGGTGGCCGCCGCCTGCGGGAGTGTAGACCGGGCGATACGGCAAGCCGCGCATCTTGATATACTCGTAAACTTCCACCACCATCTGGTCGTGCTCTGGTGTGCGGTCATACGCTGTGTCGTGCGCTTGGCTGGGGTTCATCGGATTATCTGTCTCACTATCACGCTGCACGGGCGGCCTCCTTGTTGTTGTCGTTGGCGGGTGTGTGGGAGGCAAGTTCGGCTGCAACCTCCTCGACCAGTTGAATGCGTCGGCCAATCCACCGGACGGAATTCACCGGCCAACTATTGCCGAGCGCCTTGTACATCGGCCCGTCTGCAAGCGGCTTGCCGTTGTGCATGACGACGGACAGGTAGCCGTCAGGGAAGCCCTGAAGACGAGCACATTCTACTGGCGTAAGGCGGCGCACGGCCCATTCCTGCTGGACGGCTTGCACCTCCGCACGCGCTTCTAATGTGTAGGCGACGTCGGCTTGTACCCCGACACCATCGGGGCCGCTGTTGGGATTGGTACGGGTCGCGCCCGCTTGGATGGCGTGGGTCTGCGGAACCATATAATCGGCGGCCGCATGGTCGATCGAGTTTGACCACCCGCCGCTATCCTTGCAGGCTTTCATTGTTCCTGCTGCCTCAAACTCGATGTGGTTCACAGGTGCCGCAATCGCACCAACACCAATGCCAGCACGCCCACCGTTCGGGGTCAGGATGGCGTTGGCCGTTCCATCTTGCCTCCATTCGAGATTGTGACTGTCGCCTCGACCGCGAATGGCGAGGGTGTAGGGAACCGGCACAATAGGCGTGCCCCGCCCGGTTCCATCCTCGCTGGCATCAAAGCCGTTGGCGGTAAGGCTGTGTGCCACCAGGTTTACGTCATCCTCCTGTCTGCGCCCCGCATAGCCTCCCTTGCCGTTCTCGTTTTCTGAGCCGCGCGTCAGTGTCGCAGCAACTTCGCGGGTGGCAACGAACGTCTCCGCCTCGAAATCGATGCGCTGGTTTTTTGTTGTCAGCGTCGTGGCAACATCGATTTCCGATGTATTGCCGCCGCCAAAGGCGACCGGCACATACGTCTCCTTGCTATCGTCGTGGCTGCTGTTTCCTTTTGCAAGCAGCGGGTGCGCAACGTCGTCAGAGTGTTCATGGCCGCACCACTCGCAGGTAGGCCACCACGTCGCAGCGTTTTCCTCTCCGCATGTAGCGCACACGAAGTCCGCCTGCTTCGCAATCAACCCACCGTCTAGCTCGAAGTCCGTACCAAGTCCGCCACCGCCTTGAGTGCGCGCGCTAAGGGTTGGGGCAGGCTTTTGCCCCGCTTGCCTGCGCGGCGGAGGATTCCCGCACATGCTTTCGGGCTCAAGTAATACCGCTGCGGCACGTCGCCAGTCTCCAAGATATCCGACAACGAACACACGCCTTCGTCTTTGGGGAACTGCTCTGGCAAAGCCGTCCACTCGGACGTATTGAGCGTCACGAACGACGTATGCCCACCCATACCCGAGTTCTGAAAGTCCGGCCAGGAATGAGTTGAAGGCGTGTACTTCTTCTGCGTCGTACTCGTCTTCAGTGTCCACTTCCTGTCCGTCGCACCCCAAATCCACCGGAACTTCCGGCTCACGGATATCGGGACTGACGTGGCTGGTGCTTGATAGGACGCCAGGGACGTTCTCCCAAAAGATCCAGCGGGGCTGATAGCGCTCAGCGATTGCAAGAAATGTGAGTGCGAGGTTGCCTCTAGGGTCAGCAAGGCCCGAACGAAGTCCCGCGACGGAAAAGCTCTGGCAGGGGGTTCCTCCGCAAAGAAGGTCAATTGGTTGGTCGCCATTTTTGCCATAGTCTGGCCACTCCTTGAATTTTGTCATGTCGCCGAGGTTTGGCGTGTCGGGGTAGTGGTGCTTGAGAACCGAGCATGGCGCGGGTTCGATTTCAGAGAAGGCGACGGCCTTCCAGCCGAGCGGCTTCCATGCGACGGACGCAGCTTCGATGCCGCTGCACACGGATAGGAAGCGGAGCGCCCCTGCTGGTGCGTTATCGTTATCGTAATTCAATTTGGACTCCGTTTTTGCATTGATCGACAATCGTTGCAGCGTCAGGAGCGCAGTTTGCGGGCACCACGAGAGATGCATGATTATCTGCGCGCCCAAAAAACGGCGGCCTGCGCCGGAACCAATCCTCATCGTCGTTGTTGAAGGACGAACCGAACAAAGGAACCGCAATGCGCACTATCAACATAGTTTCCCTCATCCTTCTGATCGTCGGCGGACTGAATTGGGGTCTTGTCGGCCTATTCGACTTCGATCTTGTCGCGGCAATCTTCGGGCGAATGACCTTGCTTTCCAGGATCGTGTACATCCTCGTTGGCGCGTCGGCCGTATGGCAGCTGATCCCGTTGATCCGCTCTTTTGACGAAGGCGAAACAACGGCTCTCCGGCACTAACCGGACGAGACTCCGCGTGGCGACTCTCCCCTCTCCCGGAGACGCTGCGCGGAGTTACCGGCGTTGCTAAAACGGCGCGACGCTCCTGCTATCCAGATCGGCATTTCGCGCATTTTGTCAGTGTTCATGCCGCAGACTCCTTTCCATCGCGCCGTAGAGCGATTCACCCTCAATAGCCTCAATGCGCGGTCCCTCGTCGTGGAACCACTCGCCGTTCAGCCGCAGCCTATTTACCGTCCGCAACCACACGCGCTTGCCTGGTGTGGGTGCACACACAGTCACTGGATGCCACGCAAACCATTTGTGCCAACCCTGCTTCATGTCAGAAACTCCCGCAAATCTTCGCCGCCGTTGTATGAGTTGTACACCTCACCGTTCTGGCCCTTGCATGTGATCGCGCTAAGGACTCCCGCTCTACCCGCCTCTTTGCCGTGCGCGTAAGCTGCGCGCACTGTGGCGGCAACTAGTTCATGTTCGCTAGCCGTTAGGTCGTGGCGTAGAGCGGCTATGAGTTCGTCTGTTGCCAAGTCGGTCCAATTCGGAACTCTATCTGTCCAGTCCATCAAAACGGCGCCTCCCCCTCTCTAATCAACTCCCGCAACCGCGCCGCACACCCCTTCCAGATCGCCCCCGCGAGCATCGCTGCCTGCTCATCTGTGTATTCGGACAGCTCAGTGCCGTAGGCCGCGATCACATCAGCCGCGGCCTCGACGCCGCCCTCTCTGGCGCGCAACTCGAATGCGTCCATGCGCTTGACCTTCTTTATGTCTTCGACGATCAGCGCGCACTCGGCGCAGAGCCAGCGGGTGTCTTCAGGCTTGCGACCCGCAAAGCCTATGCCTATCGCGTGCCGTCCGCACACGTGGCACTCGGCGGGGTCGTGTTGGGTGGACGCGTTCATGCTGCACCTGCTTGCGCGGGAGCGGCATGGTTGTCGTTGGCCGGGGCGTCGAACAGCCCCGCTGCCTTCTCTTTCTTGGGCCGATCCACGAACATGTCGCCCTGAGCGTAAGCTTTGGCGATGCGCTCACAGGCGATGTCGAAGTAGCGTTCGTCCAATTCGATACCAACAAACCTCCGCCCCATTCGAGCGCAAGCCACGCCGGTCGTCCCGCCACCCATGAACGGGTCGAGGATGGTTTCGTTGGGATTGGTGAAGTCGGCTAGCAACTCAGCCATTAACGGGATGGGCTTTTCGGTCGGGTGCCTACCGTCACGGTCGCGCTGGTTGGTTAGGTGCGTGTAGACGCCGCGCTTGCCGCCTGCGTTCCAGCGGGCATGGCCTTTGCCGCACCACGTCGTCGTGATGCACTCATAGGCGAGCGCCGGCCCCTGCCCGTTCAATTTTGGCGTGGCATCGGGCTTTACCCAGATGCATGTGGTTTTGAACTTCAAGCCTCGGTCAACGATAGCTTTCTGCCAGTCGCCAACGCCCTCTACGTTACAAAATGCAAGCAGCCATCCTTGATTGAGCGGCTTCATTCCATCGATGAAAGGGTCGCGAACATCCTTGATGGATTGGAAATTTAGCTCTTGCCTCTGCGGCCCGCCATCCGTTCGGCGAAGCTTAAACTTGGCGTGCAGCATTTGCATTCGAGCCTCGTACGGCGGATCCGAGATCACATGGTCGACCGGACCCAGCCCCGCCATAACTTCTAGGCAATCGCCGTTGTACAGGGTAGCGTTGCCTATGCATTCAATTCTCATAGTACCTCCTTCTCGCGCGGCCAGTAGCCGTGCCGGTGTGGTGGTGTGTGGTGGTGGTGGGTAGTGGTTAACGAAAGGTTGCGGCCTATTGCTGGGCAATAGGTGGCAACGATTGGGCTGCGTTAAGCGCCTCGGCAACGCGGCGCGCCATAGCTTCATCGCCACAGGTGCAAACCGTTAGGCAGGCGTCGTCCCATACCTCATGAAGTGTGGCAACAGCTTCATCTCCCATTGCGGGGCCGTCGCCGTCAGCGTTGACCGGCATTGGCATGTAGTAGTAGCGTTCATACACCATCAAGCAGCCACCTTCTCATCGAAAACCCTAAACCCTGGCACCATCCGCATACCGGCCCGCACAACCGCGTCGGCCTGAGACTGACACAGTGCGCGGAACGCATCAGGGTCGCGCCCGTATGCCCAGTCCAAGGCTTTCTCGATATCGACTAGCTCTGCCCGCCACACGGTGCGAAGGCCAGTCGGCCCTTTCTCCTGCGCCTTCGCAAATCGGCTTACCGCGGCGGCTTCCTTGATAAGCAGTTCAGCGGCTTCTGTTGCCTCCAGGTTGCCGTCCTTACGGATGGCACGCGCCTCTTCGGCCAGCCGTTCCGCTTCCTTGCGGGCTTCCTCCGCAATGTGGGCCTTTTCCTCTTGGACGTGGCGGCGCCACGCGGCAAGCAAAGCGCCGAGGGAAGCCTTAGCCAGATCGACCTTCCCTTTCTTGGGCTGGATGAAGGGGTTGAATCTTGATTGTATCGCGTTGATCTGTTCGTCCAGAGGTTTCTTAACCTCGACGCGCAAGGCGTCTGCAGCCTTGCCCGCGTCGTGAATAGCGTCGTACAGCTTAGTAATCGCGTCGTGCATTTCCTCGCTGTCGATAGGCTCGCCATCGGCGAAATTCTTTGCCTCATCGTAAAGGTCTTGAATGTGATCCAAGGCGACGTCGATAGGGTCGGCGTTGTGATTGCGTGGCGGGTTAATGATGGGCGCGGTCATGCGTTGGTCTCCTCGGTGGTGGTAATTGCGCCATGTTGTGCCTCGCACAACTAGGCACATGGTGGTGGTGCTAGAACGGCACTTCATCCGCTAACAACGCTTCCCAACTCTCTTTCGTGTGGCCGGTCGGCACTTCGTTATCGTTGTCCGCCTGTCGCGGGTTATCGTTAGCCGCTGCCGCCCTATAATTTTTTGCGTTCGGCCACTTGCCGTTGTATTCGATCTCGATTTCCGCGGTCGGCAGGAGTTCGTGCTGCCTCAAAAGCCAAGCTTCCACGCTATCAGGGAATGGCCGTAGCCCGCCATGGTCTCGCCAGTAGTGGTCCGCCTTAGTTTTCGCAAATCCTGTATGGCCGGGGCACAGCCATGAATTAACGTTCAAAAACCCACAGGTATACGCGCACTTCACGCTTGGCGGCTTGCCCTGCTTGCCGGGGTGCTCGAAAAAGCGGCGGCTGGTTACGGCGCGCCACATATCTTGCTCGGAAGACATGATGGGCGTCATCGCCGCGTGCTGCGTAATCTTTACGTCCTCCGAAGGCGGGAATTCATGACCGCAACATGGGCAGGTCATAATGGATATGTGCACCAACTCGCCGCAACCGCCTTCATCCTGCGGGCATTGCTTCACGGGCGGGGATCCGTCACCCTTCCCCGGTGTTTTCGGTTGCGCGCGGTCGACCGGCCCGTGATATGAAACGTTTTTTGCGTAATCCAGATAGAGGCAGTTAGGCTTCGGGCCATCGGCAATCGCGGCCCGTCTCTCCTCCGCGGTGGTGTTGTCGTTGTTGGCATCAAAGCCAGCGCGGTATATTGGACGAGTTCCCCGCCCCGCCTTTTGAACGTAACGACTTGTACTCTTTGTCGGCGCCAGGTCTGCGATGAGATCGATACCTGGTATATTGGTGCCAACGGTCAGCACCGCATCATTAGTCACGCCCCAGAGGCGACCAGCCTTGAAGTCGGCCAATATTCGCCGCCGCTCATCTTTTGCGGTATCGCCGCAAACCATTTCGCACGACTTGCCGTTCCTGCGCACTTCATCGCGGACATGCTCTGCGTGCTCAACGCCAGAGCAGAAGAACAGCGCGGTTCTACGGTTAACTCCGTAAGCAATGGCTTCCGCAACGGCTTGCCGTGTCACCTCCTCTTTGTCGACCGCTGTTTGGAGCGCGCCCTTCTTGTAGTCGCCGCCCAGCGTGCCGACGCCCGTCAGGTCGAAACCAGTGTCCATACCTTTACTTGACAGCGGCGCCAGGTATCCGTCTTCAACTCCCTGAGCAATGCCGTAGGTATATACCACCTTGTCAAACATGCGGTTCTCGCCTTCGTCAAGGCGACCGCTATCAAGCCGATATGGGGTGGCAGTGAAGCCAACTAGTTTCATATCCGGATTGATTTCCATAAGCGCAGCTATGAACTTGCCGTACATCGTCTCTGTGTTCGCAGGGACGAGGTGCACCTCATCAATCTCAAGTACGTCGACGTGGCCGATTTCCTTGGCCTTGTTGTAAACGGTCTGGATCTGGGCGAAGAGCACTTGAGCGTGGGCGTCCCGTCGCTTCAATGCTGCGGCGTAGATTCCGGTCGGGGCAAAGTTCCAGATGCCTATTAGTTCTTGGAAGTTACCGGCGACCAACTCCTCCCGGTGGGCAATGTTTACCACGCGCAGATCGGGCCAGCCCTCGACCAATTCCTTGGTCAGCGTGGCCATCGTAATCGACTTGCCCGTACCCGTGGCCATGTCCACAAGCGGGTGGCCTGCCTCTTCCTGCCAATAGGAAAAGATCGCGTCGATTGCTTCGCGCTGGTAATATCTGAGTGCCATTATGCTGCCTGCCTAACCTCTTCGACATCCTTAAAGTCGATACGATAGCCAAGGCACGGCTCGAATTTGCCGTACGGCTTTAGTGTGAAGACGCTCCCTGACTTGCCGCCATTTGGTTCTAGCCGCATTGAATAGCCGGCGACCGGATACCAAGCGCCGGCAACTAGTACTTCGTCCCCTCTAGAGATGTGTTTCACGCCGTTTTCTCCTTCTTCTCCGCCGCCCCATCCACCCACGTTTCGCCGTTGCGCAAGGTGTAGGTGATCGTTTCCGCCGCCTCGTCGACGTCTTCCAAAGATCCAGGTACGAGCGCCGGCTGGTATAGATGAGCGGGGCAAGCCGCCTTTTGTTCATCAACACTGAGTGGCTTCGAAAACCGCGCGCAGGACCAATGACAATCACCGCCTAGCTCTGCTGTTGAGTGAACGCACGAACGGCACGTGACACGAGCAAACGCACCTTCATGACAGACCGCCTTGTGCTTGCAAAATATGCAGCCAAAGAAGTCCGGCTTATCGCTAATACGGGATGGTGGCTCAGAGGCACACACGAGCCTCTGAGCGCGGGCTATCTGTCGGAGGCAATATTCCGCATCATACTCCAGCAGTTCCGCGTACAGCGTGTCTGTGTTCTTACAAGATGCAAGGTAGAGACAACGCGACAGACCGAAGGCGTGCATCCCGATCTGGCACTGCCCAAAATGCAGCGGCTTGACCTCGCGCACGCTCCGCTTCTTCTGAAGCTCGTTCATGCCCTTTTCGTTTGTGGATTTGAACTCTAGCAAGTGCTCTGTTTTTGGCGCCTCTGGAATACCCATGGCCTTGCCATCGCATTTGCCGCGCACAAAACCCGACACTAGGCGAATGCGGTCCTGCTGGCCGTAAACCTCAACGCCTATCCTTTCCAGGTCTTGAACAAGTCTCTCTTCCTCAATGTTGCCCGTCTGGAACAGCCGCAGTTTGCGACCGTCCAGAACTTCGGGCTGAGATACCCAATGCAGCGTGTACCAAAGCGCCCTATCACAAGCTTCGCCGATTTCCCCGACGCTTATTCCGAGGCTGTCGTAGTGCTCGTTAGCCGCTTCGTAAGCCGCGTAAATGGCGCGGACAGTCGATGGAGTGGGGCGGGGAAATAAGGGCATTAGGCTTGCTCTTTGTTGATCAGGTCTTCGGCTTTCGCATCGCGCCAGTGTGTCGTATGACCTTCGTCGTAATAGCCGCTGCCGTTTAAGTCGTGACAGTAGTATCGGCTGTACTCTACTTGCAGGATTAGCCTGCCGCGCCAGTCTGTCCGGTAGCGTGTTCGTCCGGTGAGTTTCATTTTCCCATCGCCTCCCTGTAAGCCGCCTCGCAATCCGACACGTCTTCCCACTGCGGCAGGAACTCGCGTTCCAGCGTGGTAATCGCGTCGGTGTAATCACCGCGTCGGATTTGGTTGATGGCTTCAATGGCTGCGGTCTTGCCGCGCAGTTCCTCATCAAAGCCGAATTCATCTTCGAAAAAGAACATCAGCTTACCCTCTGCGGCATGCAGACAACGCGCTGCTCGGGGGCCGCGTCGCTCGTAAACACCACAGGCCCCATACAATCGCCCACAGCCATGCGCACGTCGCCTGCAGGCAGCGCGCCCAACACTTCAGCGAGGTAACGCGCATTGAAGCCTACGGCCTGCGCAGGTCCGTCGTAGGCACACGACACAACATCGTCCGCCTCGCCGTTGCCTCTAGCGGTCAACGTGATTTCCTCACTAGTCAGGTCCAGCCGAACAGAGGGCGACTTATCCTGCGACACGATAGCCACGCGCTCGGCAGCGGCCTTCATGGTCGCATTGTCATACACGGCAACGTTCTCAAGGTTCTTGGGAATCACACGCTCGTAGTCTGGGTAAGTTCCGTCGATCAGCTTGCTGGTGATGGTGATGCCTTCCGCGACAAACTGGATCTTTCGCTCGGACACACGAACAGTTGCCTTGCCTTTTGGTGCAATGGCGACCGTAGCGGACGGAACGATGACGGGCGCAAATTCGATCAGCTCGTGCGCTACACTTGAAAGCTTATGACCGTTGGTGGCGGTAATAGCGGTCGGCTCCAGGTACGCGCCGCAGAGGTAATATCTAGTCTGCTCGTCCGACATGGCGAACGCTACCGGTGCAAACAGCGCAGCGGCGTCGACTTCGAACTCTGCGGCGAATTCTCCGGCCTCCATCGTCGGGAAATCATCAACTGGAAGCACGTCCAACTTAACCCGGCTGCGGCCTGCCTTGACGAGAATGTGGCCGCTGTCCGCCTCGATGGTGATCGTCTCGCCGGGAGCTTTGCCTGCCGCCGCAGAAAGCAACTTGGCGTCGACACAAGCTTCTAGCGGCTCGGGCGTGTCCGCCTCGATGCTGCCGGATATCTCAAGGTCCATGTTCGTGCCCGTGACGGTCAGCTTACCGTCGCGCGCGATAAGGCGAACGGTTCCCAGAACCGGGATCGTGTTCCGGCTCGGAACGGCCTTTGTTACATGCGATAGAAGGTGCGCCAGGTCGTGGCGCGGCAAAGAGATGCGCATTCGTGTCTCCTCGGTGGTGGTTCGCGGTGTGGTGGTGGGCCGTAGGCGCTGGTAACACTTACGGCCCGGCTGGCGCGGAAAGGAACTACGCGGCCAGCGGTTGTTCTGCGGCGTCAGCCTTTGGCCAGCCATCCTCGTCCAATTCGGGCGGCACGAACTCGACGCCGTTCAGGTCCGCCAGATGCCGAAGCAAAGCCTCCGCATTGCCCGGCATGTTGTCGTTCGCGGGCTGCGACCACAGCTCGCTTTCCGCGCCTTCAACCGTCAGCGCCTCGATTGCAGCCTCAAGCGAGAACGGCGTGTCTTCTTTCTCAAAGACAACCTTATCGCCGTATGCGCCGCCGATCTGGTCCTTTAGATCGTCCCACGATTCGATGCGAACGCCACGCACGGCGAGCGCGATTTTCATCATGTCGCCCTTGCCGATGGTATAGCCGCGCTGCTGGTATTTCAGGACGCGGGTGGCGCTAGCCAAGGGATAGCGAGTGCCGGGGTTGAACTTCAGGAAGCGCTGGCTGTTGTGCTTCATGAAATCGGGATGGAACACGAAGCCGGATTCGGGGTGCTCTTCTCCGGTCGTTACCAGCTTTATGCCCTCCCACTTGGACTTTGGCCCGGCGTCCAGGTCCAGCGCGCCCATGCAGATCGTGAAGTCGAACGCCTTGAAGATGCACTCGGCGGTCGGGAAGTAATCGAAGTGCATCAACTGCACCACGTCGCCATTTTGTGCGAACGTCACCGCGCGCTTGCTGGCCGCAACGCACCAGAGGCCATCTTCGTACGCCTGATAGACGCCAGTCTCGAACGCGCGCCGCGACTTGAAATACACATCAACGTCGTTGATGTCTGCGCCCGTAAAGACGCTCGTCACTGCGCCGCCTGCAACGAATGCGTTATCAAATCGCAACGGCGTGGCGCCCAGTATCTGTTTTCTTTCGGCTTCGTAAGCCATACCATTCTCCTCTATCTGGCGGCCAGTTGCGCCAGCAACCAGCCGCCGTTGTTTGTGGTTAGTCGAGACCAAGAAGATGACGCCAGCCTTCCGTGCCGAACACATCGTCTTCGTCTTGCTCGTCTAGGAAGTCCTCAAGGGCATCGATGTGGCCGAACACCTTCATGAGTTCGTCGGGCGTGGCGTGACCGGCGATTGCCTTGCCCCGGATGGTGTTCAGGAACTTGTCTGATTGTACCTCCATCATCAGGCCTACTTCTTCCAAGGCTTTGAGCCACCAGTAGCGGCTGGCGTTGCCGGCTTAGCCACGACCTTCGCGGCAGGACGATTATCATTAGCCGCGGCCGCTACGCCGATCGGCGGGGCGTCGTTAAGGTCGGGATACCAGTAGCGGCGAATGCCCATTTGCGCCGGATACTTGGGCGTACCATCAGGATTTTTCTTCTTGGAATCCTTGCCCATGCCGTAGGTGACTATCAGCGGAACAAGGCGCATCTCATCGATGACGTCCTGTTCCTCCATGTCAGCGTCAACGTCGCCGAAGCCAAGGGCGCGACGCAGACGGCTAAACTCTTCTTGTCCGATCCGCTGCGCCTCGGGGTTCGGATGGGTTAGATTGTAATAATTGAAGAATTTTCTGCCATGCAGTTCTTCTGGCTCGATCACGTCGAACGTGGCATTGAACCCGGCGGTTTCATCTTGCTCGCCTTCGTTCTTCCGTCGAACTTCGGCCGCGCTAATCTCGACCTTAAACACCCCAGACGGAAGGTCCGGGAATTCGCGCTGTTCCGTGCTCTCCTCGGTAACAGCTATACTCACGCCAAACTTGGCCATATGTAACTCCTTGTGGTGGTGGTGGTGGTGTGGTGGTTAGTTGAAAGGTGGCGGGTTGGGCTTGTCGCCAATGCGCACCACAAAGGTGCTATCGCCGCCACCCAGATACGAAACCGATTTTACATGGGCCGGTGGCTTGAACTCACGATCAAGCCATTCCTGCACAATCTTCTGCATAGTGGCTTCGTTAAGGCGTAGTTCGTTGTTGCCCTCCATCAAGCCGCCTCCTCTTGTGCTGCGTTGTCGTTGTCAGTCGGAAAGAACTTGGACAATGAGGCGTACCCCTGCCCCTTCTTATAAGGGATGCTGTCTGGCGCGCTCATGCGGTTCTTTGCGACGAAGCCAGCCTTTTCGGAAAGGTGGATGATGCGTTCGTTGCCGCCCTCCGCATGCGAAACCTTCTTGTTGAATCCTACATCCTTCTCCTTGAGTGAAATTCGGTAGTTCATGAACGCCACGATGTCGGCCTGCTCGCGAATAAGCGCGTTGGCCCGCTTGTGAAGCTTGATACCGTAGCGGCTGTACGGGTCTGTTGTCGGGGAGTCGAAACGCACGATCTCTGGATGCGCAAGCTGCACCACGCTAACGCCGGAGCGAGCAAGCGCACCGATTGCGCCGAGATAGTCCTTCCACTCAGTGTCGGCTTCGATATAGCCCTTGCCGTACCCAGCCTCTTCAATGCTGTTGATGCCAAGGCGCGCGCACGTCGCCTGCCACACAAGGCTCTCCAGGCCGTCCAGGCTGTCGATAATGACAGTTTTGAATGCGTGTTCTTCGGTAAGCAGTTCTCCGAAGATGGTAAGCAGTTCATCGAACGTCTCGATTGGCTTTGGGTTGCCGTTCTCATCGCTGGGCGTCGCCATCTCGATATCGGACGGCGGCGCTTCGCCCTCAGTCGCCAGGTACAATGGATCCGGCCATTCGGATGCAAGGCTGGTCTTGCCTACGCCGTCCACGCCGTAAATTACGACCTTGGGCGGGTAGACCTTCTTGCTGGATGTGAGGCTTGATAGTGAGATTGCCAAGTGTTGTTACCTCCTTCAGTTAACCGGCGTTGTCGCCAGCAGATGCAGCGCATAGGCTGCGGTCATTGCGGCCAGTGCCATCGCGGCTGGCCACCAAGGGTTGGGTGGGCAGGTCATGAGGGGTCCTTGAAGCGGGCGGCGAGCATGGCGTCGGCGTAAGCGTATTTTGCTTCTTCGCGATTTCGCTGTACCCACTGGTCGCCGATGAACCCCGTTAGGTACATGGAGATGTCCCCTTCTGTGGCCTGCCCTGCGAACCAGTCGCGGAGCGTCACTATCTCGTGACCATCAGCGTCAACCATGATCCTCTTCATAGCCACACCGCCGCCAGAACGCCCGCCGCAAACCACAAGCCGTAGCCGGCCCAGCAGATTGCGGCGACAATGGCGAACGTTATTGCTGCCGCAATAACTCCCCGCCACAGTGCGTGTGTCTCGATGTAAGGTTCGTCTCCTCGGTCATCCGGCGCATAGTCCAACGGGGCGCCTGCAAGCAGGTCGGTAAGGCCGTCAACAACGGCCTTCATACGCTGGCCTCCAATTCGTCGATGCGCTTCCGGGCTTCGTCGAACGACATGCGCCGCTTGCGGCTAGCGCGGCCCGCAATGGTGAAAAAGCCGATGATGGCGCCGATCCACTGCATTGCGGTGCTGTCGAGGTAGACGCCTATCCCGATAAGCGCGAGGAACAGTATGAATGTGCTGGTGTCGATAAGGTATGACTGCAGCACGGTTTCGTGCAGAATGATGATCTCGGTTTTGGGCTTGTCGCTCACGGCAGCACTCCCACGCTGTAGAGCAGCCCTACGGTCGGTAGGATGACGAGCCAGGCGGCAGTTGCAGCCAGCAGCGACAGGATAAAAGCCGCTGCGGCTAGGTTGTCCACGGTGCGCGCCCAGTTGCTCATGCTGCCACCTGCATCGGAAAGCCCGTCATCTGACGCGGCTGCTCACCGGCAAGCCTACGACGCGCCGCCGAATGCATGAACTTCGGCTCCCGCGTCTCACTAACCTTCTCCATCGTTGCAGCACGCAAGGCACGCTTACGCTCGCCACGAGTGCGGCCCTGCTTGTCCGTTTCAGGTTCTTTTGCGGGGACGGTAAAGCCATTGCCGCCCGTCATGCGGGACATCGTGTCAAGCCTCCTGCGGTGTGCAGAGCCACTCAACGGCATGCCGAGCTTTGTGTCGGTTTCGTGCTCGCGATCTACGACGCGCGTGAAGATATTGCGGATGCGTTCGAACATAGTTCCTCCATCCCCTACTGCTTGCGCAGTAGGCTGTTGTGGTGGTTGGTTGTTTGGTTTGGTTGTTTGCTGCCCGCAACAACAACTAGGCGGCGCGGTTGAGCCAGTCGCCCACGGCAAGTTGGGCCGCTTCTGAATCTAGCCCAGACAGTTGCCGCAGATTTGTTATGGCGCTAAAGAACTGGCCCTGCGCCGCCAGCCGCTGCCATTCATGCTCGTAAACCGCGTCTTCCTTGGCGCTGGACACGAACTCGTACACGCCGAACTCTTTGCCAGGGTACTTGTGCGACAGGCGGGCCGCCTCTTTCTCTGCCGCGGCACGGCTCCCGTGGACAAACGGCCTTACGGCTGGCTTAGGCTGGCCGTTGTCGAGGAGGCAGACGATGGCGGGGGTGTTGGATGTGATAAGCACAACGCCGTCTTCGTGAAGCCACGTAGTGTCGCCGTTTGTCATATCAATAAGATAAGGAAGCGAAGTGCGGTCAGTCTGCGTGATTACGCCTTCCACGACCGCACCTTTATAGCCGTGACTATACCCCGTGCCCCGTACCCGATCACCAACCTTGAACCTGGCGGGTTGCTGTTGCATGGCAACCGGCGGCTCGTTGTCGTTGCTGGCCGGGTCGTCTGCGGGCCATTCGGCGATGACCACAGTGCCATCATCATCGCCAAACCGGCGCTTACCGTCGCTGTTGTAATGGTGCCTCCCGCCGTTTGGCGTATAGTATCCACCACGATCTACCATCGGCCCCACCTTGAGCCCGTCGCGCGTCTTGTAGAACTTGCCGGCTTCGATGCGGAGGGTGGCGAAACCGGTATCAACATCAATGGCCTCGATTGTCGAGCCGTCGAACTCACCGCTCACGCGAGTCCAGTTTACGCGGTCGCCAACCTTGAATTTCGACTCAGTAACGAGTTCAAAGCAGTCCGGTTTTGCGCGCGTAAAGTTCGGCGTGCAGGCAAGTGTCTTGTAGTCTACAGGAGGGTCGATATCGAGCAGGTATTCCCCGTTATCGATGATTTTGCCAGACGACCACGCGCTAATGGTCGCCATCTTGCCAATTGCGCCGGTCGTCGAGCGGCCATCCTTTACTAGCCGCACCCTATCGCCTACCTTAAACTTGCCCATCACGCCGCTCCTCCTGTCTTGGTGTTCTTGTCCAGCTTCACGCGCTTGGTGAAGTCCACCTTGATCACGTTGCTGGGCTCCGCCTCTTTTGGCTCCGGCTCGTACTCGTCGTCTTCAACCATCCGAAGCTCGAATTCGTGGAACTTCGCCACGACCAGGCTCGGGCTAAGCCGCACATGCAGAAGCGAGCCCTCGAACCCGATAACCACACCGAACACGTCGGTGTTCATTCGGTGCTCAACGACGTCGCCGATCCCAATGAAGTCGTCGTCAGTGTTGCTATTGCCACTCATTCCACCACCTCCAGCTCGTCTTCCGGGATCCACTTGCGCAGCACACGGTTGCTGTCCGCGTCCGCCTTGCACTCGACAAGCACGGAAGGCGGGCGGTCCAATGAAACGGTGCGCGCGATAACCTTGCCCTCGAACGACGCGCGGACCTTTACGCCTAGCTCTATTTGCGGGCTCTGCAGGGTCTGCTGGGTCATGCCGCCGCCCCCTCTGCACGCGCTCCTGCCTGCGGGCCGTCGATAAAAGTGACGCGCGGCAATGAAACGGGTTGGTGGAAGCAGATCGTTGACGCACCGCCGTTAACTGGCATGTAGCGAACTGCGGTGTTTGGCTTCGCGACTGGCGCCGGCAAACGCGGTACGGCAGCCCTACGCCCTCGCAGCCAGTAGTGAACTGACGTTCTGGTGACGCCCAAACGTGATGCTATGGCGGCGAGCGAAAAGCCGCGCGCCCGCAGCAAGCGAGCTGCGGCCTTCTTCTCTTCTTTTCTCATAATGCTCCTCGGTATTGACAACCGGGAGGGTGCGCCGTAAGAGTGCGCAACCTTCCGTTCTGTGGTGGTTCGGTTGGTGGTTATCAAAGCGGTGCCTGTTGCAAGCGGGCGCCGCTTTTTTCGTTTCGGTTGCCGGGTAAGCCAAACGAATAGTAGAGAATCGTTAGGGTTAATCCGAATTAACGACGCACTTATGCGAATTTCACATGTTAAAGTCAACCCTGATTATGCGATATTCGCGCATGACTAGGGGGCAAAATTTATGCGAAAAAGAAATATGGATAGAAATCAAGTCGCTAGATGGTTGCAGACGCATATGGCGCGCAAGGAGGTCACACAGGCAGACCTTGGCGACGCAATTGGCCTTTCCCAGGATAAGATAAGCAAGATCATCCGCGGCAAACGTGACCTTTCGGCAGGCGAAGCGGCGGAGATTGCAAAATACCTTGGCGTTCCAATGCCGGGCGAGAACTTCACGCTGGACGTCATTGGCTATATTGGCGCCGGCGCGGAGGTTCGACCGATCAACGATGGCGAGCCCCTGCAGCAAATCGAGGTCGACTTCCCTGTTCCGCAAGGCTCGGTGGCCGCCATTGTCCGGGGCGACTCGATGTTCCCTATCTTCGAAGACGGCGACCTGGTCGCGTATGGAGGCGAGCCGCTGGCCCCCGAAAAGGCGATCGGCTCAACCTGCGTTGTGCAGCTTAGCGATGGACGCATGCTTATAAAGAGAGTCCGCCGCGGCACGCAGGAGGGCCTGTACACGCTCACCAGCTCGAACGCACCCGACATAGAAGACGTACCGCTCGATTGGGCGCGCGCGTTCATTCTTCGCCTTTCCAGAGACTACTGGCGGAAAGTTTAAATTCGCTCATTGATTTGGCCGGTAGCTAGATGCCGATCAAACGCGTTTATCGGCCTATATTTGATAATCGCATAATTCTGGTTGACATACATAGGTGAATATCGCATAACTCTCCTCACCACCACAGAGGAGAGTCGCCATGTCAACAATTGTAGCCGCACGCAGCACGCGCCACCGCAGCCAGCATTCCCGCGCCAACATCCGCTTTCTTGAACTGCGCCGCCGCGCTCTTGTGAAAGAGCTTGCTGCCGTAAATGCGGAATTGCGGCGCGCAAGGCCCGTTGTACGGGCGGAAGACGACGAGTGGGACTTTGATCCGCGCGTCGTGGAGTGCGGGCTGTGAGTGGGGCGGTGGATGCTGCTGCCGGCAGCAGTGCGCCTGCTTGCGCGGGGCGCAATGTGGCGCATACGCCGGGGCCTTGGGCATGGTTCGGCAACGCCAGCAGCAACCACGTTTATCTGGCCACCACTCACAGCGGCCGCCGCTATGTCATGGATTTTGTGCGGTGGGGCATGCACGGTGCGCAACCTCGCTTCCAGCCAAAACGTGGTGGCATGATCGATGCAAAAGACCTTCTTCAGTTCGAGGTAGGCGATCAGTCCATCGTGGGCATCGATGCGGCTCGGAAGGAAGGCAGCGTTTACAGATACGACGTGCGCGGCATCAACAGCGCGGACGCCCGCCTGATCGCCGCTGCACCTGATTTGTTGGCCGCGCTCAGGCCCTTCGCGGATATGCGGAATCTGTACGAGCAAAGAATGGGTGTTCCCGACCCGGAAACCCGCGCCGCCCGCGCAGCAATCGCCAAAGCGGAGGGCCGGTCATGAACGCGAAGTGGGAAAAGCAAACTGGCCAGTATCAGAATGGCGAGAACTATCGCGTAGGACGGGTGATCGTAGGGGCGGCCTTCTATTCCGGATTGGTGCCGCGCGGCGACCCTAAGAAGTACGGATGCACCTGCTTGTTGCCTGGCATCAAGCAGGCTCCCGAACACTACGAAACGATCGACGAAGCCAAGGCGCGACTAGAGCGCTTGGTATCGGCGTGGTTCGAATGGGTGCAGTCATGACCACCCTCCGCTTCTACACCGCCCTCGCCATTTACACCGGCTCGCTACTGCTTGGCGGCGCCATGTTGGCGCGGGCCGCTGACCTTGGCACGCTAGAACAAGCCGCGCACTACGCCGCGCAAGAATACGCCTGCGATTGGCCGGATTACGACCGCAGCGAGGCGTTGCTTGCCTTGGCCGTTAAGGAAGGCGTTCCGGAAGACATAGCCGTTGAGATTATTGCGGACTTGGCTTGGCAGATTGTCGAAACCAGCACGGCGGAATGGTTGTGTGGGTCTGTTGTGGCGGAGGTAAGGTGATGTTCGTTATCTTCGATCTGGACGGCACGATAGCTAACATCAATCACCGCACGCACTTCGTTCGTGGCGATTGGGACTCATTCTTTCGCGAGTGCGTCAACGACCTGCCTGTGCCGCATGTCATTGAGACGTTTCACGCGCATCTGTCGGCAGGGCATAAGGTTCGAGTCTGGTCGGCGCGAAGCGACGTTGTGCAAGCAGAGACGGAACAATGGCTTTCCGAAAACGGCATAGACCCTTGCTTCCTGCAGCACATGCGCGCCGAGGGTGACAACACGCCAGACGTGGAGCTTAAGCGCTATTGGCTCAATCAAGAGCAGGAGCGGCCCGATCTCGTCTATGACGACCGGCAGCGCGTCGTCGACATGTGGCGGTCGGAAGGCATACCGTGCTTTCAAGTTGTCGCGAATTGGGAAGATGCCGGGCGCGTCATCCCGCCAGTTGACCCTGGTGCTGCGCTTCTGACCCTTATGGTGGGGCCAAGCGGCGCCGGTAAGACCAACTACGCAAAAGGCTTACCGGGATACGTTTCCAGCGACGAATTACGTGCCGAATACACCGGCTCGCAGCAAGACCAGACGCGCAATGATGACGTGTTCACTGCGCTGCATCGCATAGCCAAGGCGCGCCTCGATAGCGGCCTGCCTGTTTGCATCGATGCAACCAATCTGCGCCGTCGAGACAGGCTAGCTTGCGTGGCTCTTGCTCCAGTCGGTGCGCGCACTTCCTACATCGTCATCGATAGACCTCTGTCCGAGAAGAAGGCAACGGCCGGTTGGCGGGCCGACGTCACCGTCAAAGGCAAGCCGCTCGTCGAGTTTCATCATGAACGCTTCCAGTCCGCACTGCGCGACATTCTGGCTGGCGATGGCCTGCCGAACGTCAATGTAGTGGACTTGCGCACCAACCAGGGCGCGAGGGTGGCAGCATGACCGGACACTTCCACATCTCCCATATCAACGACGTCCTCCCCTACGTTGAGGGGCGCAAGGACTTCGTGGTTGCGGATAAAGGCGACTACACCGTAATCGACTATGTGTTCGCAGGCGAAGACACATTCGACCATCCTGCGCGCGTCGAGTGCCGCGGAATTAAGTTTGCACCGGATGGTTCCGTTTTGGCACGACCGCTGCATAAGTTCATGAATATCGGGCAGGCGCCAGATACGCAGCCCGACAAGATCGACTTCGGCCAGCCGCACACCATCACCGAGAAACTGGACGGTTCTATGATCCATCCCGCCATTGTGAGCGGCGAAGTTGTCTTTATGACACGGATGGGCAGGACCGATGTTGCCAAGAAGGCGGAGCGGCACTTGACTGAACACGTCGAGATGGCGTGTCGCGCTATGCTCGACAACCACATTACGCCGATATTTGAGTGGACCGCGCCAGAGAATCGAATCGTGGTTCGATATGACGACAGCAACCTTACGCTTTTAGCGGTCCGCCATAACTACAGCGGTGCGTATCAGGACAGGAAGTCTGCCGCCATGTGGGCGCGCGACATGGGCATTCCGCTCGTCTCTCACCGCAGCCCCAGCCACACCAATGCAGCCGACTTCCTCGCCTACGCACGCGCAATTCAAGGCGCAGAGGGGTTCGTCGTGCGTTTCGACAACGGCCTATGGGTTAAGGCCAAGGGCGACGATTACGTTCTCAAGCACCGCGCCAAGGACAGCATCTTGCAGGAGAAGAACATCCTGGCACTGGTCTTAAATGGCGGCCTTGACGACGTGCTGCCGCTACTCGATGAGCCTGACGCGCGAGCCGCGAGGGAATACGCGGCGGCGGTTGAGGCGGGTCTGGCGGAGACGGCTGAGGAGTTAGAGCGGCGAGTTGCTGCCAACAGCAACCTGCCGCAGAAAGAGTTTGCGCTTGAGTTTGCAAGTGAACTGCCCGCGTTGCTGCAAGCGCCGGCGTATCAAGTCCGGCGCGGCGCTAATGCCCACGATGTCATTCGCGCCCGCATAGCCGCCAATACCAACAGCCAGTCGCATGTTGACGCCAACCGCGCTCTGCACGGTGCGCGCTGGTCTATCTAACATCACCACACCACAAGGAACCACCACATGAATATCCTTACCGCTCGCGAATTTATCGCACAAGGCACGTCCGCAGCAGCCATAATGTCAATTGCGCGCAGCCTTGAGTCCGGCAACTACCAGCATAGGCCGCAGAAGGAACTGGCGGCGGCAGTCCGCTCGGTTGCTAACGAGGTTGCAGATATTATGGGCGTCGACCTGTACGGCAAGCGGCGTCGCTTCGCTAATGATAACCGGCAGGTGCGTAGCGCGGCTCGTAATAAGAGGGCTGCGTGATGGGCGGCCTGTTGAAGGCCGCACTGGCCGCGCTATTGATTGGAGCCGCGATCACGGGCTGCTCCAGCGATGCAACCGTCGCCACAGAGAACATCAAGCGGGCGGCCGATAATTTCGAAATCACGCGTCGTGTTGTTTTTTACAACGGCATCACCGATAGCTATATGCTGTCGGTGGAGGGCCGCTGCTCGATGGATTTGAACTCGGCAGGTACGGCGTTCAACGTTATCTGCAAGACCGGCCCCAGTGAATACAAGCGCCATACGCTGGTGCTGTCTGACAACACTAGCGCGTTCGTCGAGCAGTTGGAGAGTGCTAACGTCAGCGCCTACCACTACCGCGTTGTGTTTAAGCCGCAATCGATCGTTCCCGACGTGGATTTCCGCGGCGACATGGGAGAGCTTACCAATGACCGGCATTAGCAGCCACCAGGAAGCGCTGGAGGCGGCGACAGACCTTTGGGATGCCGCAACGAATGCTGTCTGCCAGACAATGCAGGATCGCAACATGTGCAACTGCCCAGACGGCGACTGCCTCGCGGCCAAGGTCAACCCTGCGCCGCAAGACTTTGCATGGTTTTCGCAGCAGCTCACCGTCCTCGCCCCAGCCGACAATGGGCTGTTGGAGCGGTTGCGGGAGCACGAAGCGGAGTGGCCGAACCATGCCGCGTATTACGCCGCCCGTAGTGTTGATCTGATCTCGGAAGCCGCCGACACCATCACAGCGCAAGCAGCCGAGATCGAACGGCTCAGGGCGGAACGGGACGATCTTGCCGTTCGCGCTGCTGTGATTGACGAAGCGCTGACAAACGCACTGCAGCTCAAGGGAGCCGCCGAAGCCCGCCTCTCCGCACTAGAGCCGCTGTTGGATAAGGCAGTGGAGGCGCTGGAGCCGTTTGCCAGTCTGGCGGACGGATGGGTTGATGATGAGGGCTGGACCGATTTGGCCTGCAAGAATGACAGGCTATGCGATTGGTTCGGACCATCTGATTTTCGTTCCGCCCGCTCCGCCCTCACCGCAATCCAAGGAGGCTGCCATGCAGGTGAATGACAAGATGGTCGAGGCGGCTTGCGACGCAGCGTACAAGGCCATCAACAAGCGAGATGGCATCATCTTTTCGGGCATCGAGAAACGACCTGTCCCGCCAGAGATACAGGAATGGATGCGCACCGCCCTCACCGCCGCCCTCGCCACAGTCAACGCAGAGCCGGTGGCTTGGCTTTGCACCAGTAAAAACACAGGCGGGCGTGACCTCCGGTTTAAGCCGATAGACGATCTTCCGTTCAACCGTGAACGCTGGACGTGGGAACCCCTCTACGCCGCCCCACAAGCATCATCGCCGGTGGCTTGGGAGCAGCTGGCCGAAGTCATCAATGCTGGTTATAGGGCGGCGCTCCGCACCGGAAAAGATTACCGCATAGATGCCAACAAGCTGCGTGAGTTCGCCCGCTCGGCACTGGTAGAGGGCGGAGAGGTGACAGGGCGTTTCAAGGTCCCGGAAGGACAGACGCCACTGAACGACAAGCTCGATCACCCGTTGCTTGATGCAGTGCGCGCTGGCGAGAAGGCGCGTGATGAGGGCACCTCTAGCCCTTACCACGGCCATTCTTTGGAGCACTGTCTACACGCCATCGGGTGGGTGTCTCGGGATTTGCGTCTGGTGCTGGATAAAGCGAAAGCCGCCACCCCTGCGCCAGCCGAGGAGCGGGTGGTGGAGGCGGCTGACGAAACCACGGTTCGTCTATTTGATTTCGCGAATGGCGACTATTCCTATCCCGCCTATCGAGGCAGGCCGCCGGAAGGAACGCCGACACTGAAAGGCGACATCAGGGACACGCTCGACAGGCTCGCCGCCCTCAAGGCACAGGAGGGTGGCCGTCATGGGTGAGGAACCGGAGAAGATTTGGGCGGCTAATGTTGCTCGTGTGAAGACATGGCATCCCTCTAAGATCGGCGGAACAGCCGTTGATTATGAAACCGAATACATACGCGCCGATCTGCACGAAGCCCTTGAGCGCGAGTACGCCCACCTTGAGGCGGCGCTTACCGACGCAAAGGCCGAACTGGCGCGGATACGTTCACTTGTGAAACAGGCGCAGCACGATGTTCCGCAGGTCTATGTGAACTGGCACAGTGCCGCCCGCGCCACCCTGGCAGGCTCCGGTTCTGGTGGGTGGCGGGTGCCGGAAGGCATGGTGAATGGACCTGTACCGGCGCATGAATGCGAGTTTCGCATCGGACAGGCCGTACATCTGGCCAACCCATACGCCGAAGAAGACCCGAGCGCGATCTACTATGTGGCAGGCATTACATGGGATCACCGGGCGGTCCCGTCGCGCGGCTGGAACATCAGCATCGCAGCAGCAGAAGACATCACCAGAGGCTACGGCCAAACGGACGGCTTTGTGCCGTCTGATCTCCGTCCCGCCCTCCCCGCCGCGCAGGAGGGCAGATAGATGGCTGACACCGCCAGAGACGTGATAGGGCGTGACCTTATCGCCAAGCTCGAAAAGCTCGACGGGCCGAGCGAAATCTTGGATGAGGCAATTTGGGAAGCCGTAGGCGGCTGGCCGGAACGTGAGTGGCGGTCAGTGAACTACATGCGCCTGTACGGAACACCGGTCACCGCCTCGCTAGACGCCGCCATTGCGCTGGTAGAGCGGGTGCTGCCGGGGTGGGCTTGGACCATTATGGCCGCGAAACCCTTAACGTCCACGCGCGCGGGGGAGACAGTTGCCAAGGGGCCTTTCACAGCTTTCGTGAACAATTCACCAAGGCGACCATCTGAACCTGACGCGGAATATGAAGGGGTCGGAGCAACGCCCGCCATCGCCCTGCTCATCGCATTGCTCAAGGAGGCGCAGGATGGCCGATAAGCTGACGGAAGCGAAATGCGCCGCTTACAGGGTGTCAGGCAAAGCAGTTATGCTCTTGGCGGTGCCATTTTACGTTATCGATATGACGTTCGACTACCTCGCGAAAGTCGTGTCAGTCCTGTGTGCAGTCGTAGTGTGGCCCATGGTCGCCTTCTACGACTGGTGCGTCAAACGGCATAACGTCATTCGCCGTTCCGCTCTCACAGAGGGCCGCAAAGAGGGAGGCGGGGTGTGAAGGCGGATAATGATAACTACCCCCCGATCCTAACGCGCCCACAAGCGGCTGCTATGTGCGCCTTGACGCCTGCTGGCTTTGACGTTTGGGTGCGAAAGGGCATCGTGCCCCCCGCCATTACAGGCACGCGTCGGTGGAGCCGGGATGCTATCTTGCGTGTTCTGAATGGCGACGTGGCGCGCGCGAATCTGGATCCATACGAACAATGGAAGCTCGATAATGAAAGTGCGGCTTAAAGGCATCAACACCGTCAAGGCGAAATTGGCGGACGGCAAAACGTCGACCTACTATTACCACAGAGCCAGCGGCAAGCGCTTGGCTGGTAAACCGGGAACAGCGACGTTCATTGCATCCATCGCCGAGGCTGAGCAATCCATGGCGAAGCGCGGGACGGGGACGCTCGCGGGCATTATTCGCGACTTCCAGCAGACGGCCAAATGGCGGAAGCTGGCGCCAAGCACGCAGAAAGAGTACGCGCGAGTCTTCACGTTCTGGGAGGATAAATTCGGCACGCTTCCAAAGCGCGGCTTGTCACAGAAGACTTTCCGTCGCGATGTCATCTCTTGGCACGACGAGTTTTCTGCCGACAAGCCTCGGGAGGCTGACAACCGCGTAACTGTGCTTGCCCGTGTGTTGTCGTGGGCGGCTAAGGACAGCGACTTAGAAAAGAACGTCCTCGACGGATTCGAGCGCGCCTACACCAGTGATCGATCCGACAAGATATGGTTGCCGGAGCACGTCGATGCCTTCATGGCTGTTGCCGACTCGGAGATGCAACTTGCCATGGTGCTGGCGCTCCACACCGGCCAGCGGCAAGCTGACATTCGAAAGCTGGCGTGGTCGCAGTACGACGGCCAGACGATAACCCTGCGGCAAGGCAAGACTGGCGCGCATGTGCGCGTTCCATGCACCCAGGCGCTCAAGGCCACTCTGGATGCCATACCCCGTCGAGGGGCGCTTATCTTGCTGACAAAAACCGACAAGGCGTTCCAGAAGCGATATTTCGCGGAGTGCTGGGACAAGGCGGCGAAGCTGGCAGCCGAGAAGCGACCGGACATTGCCGATCTACACTTTCACGACATACGAGGCACGACTGTCACCATGCTCTTTGAGGCAGGGTGCACCGTGGCTGAAGTCGCATCTATCACGGGCCACACGCTTCGCCGCGCGCAGGAGATTCTTGACCGCTACTTGTCCAGGACTAGCACGATGGCGACGAATGCAATCGCGAAATTCGAGAGCACGCTTGCGGCGCAGAAGCAGTCTTGATACAGACTCTCAAAGTGCGGTTTTCGTTTTGCAGATGTAGTAAAAACTGTTGCATAAACAACATTACTATTTTTATTCTTTTGCTGGAAAACCAAACAAATTCAACAACTGACACCAGACTACGAATCTGGGGGTCAGAGGTTCGAATCCTTTCGGGCGCGCCATTTCAGAACAGAACTATGAACGCCGAACGCCGCCGTTTCTACGCTAGAAGCGGCGACCAGCGTTCGCAGCAGTTCCGATTTCGATCCCATGATGCGAACCTCATCGTCGGTGACCTCGACACGCTGTGCTAGGGCGCGCAGGTGGTCGCGGCGATAACCGCCATCATCGAGCCGTATCCGTTCACGAGCCTTGCAGGCGAATGCCTTGAGCATGTCGGGGGTGACACCCTGATTGACTGAACTGTTTAGCGCGAGCTGCGTGCGCTCGGCATCGGCTGCGGCTTGATCCCGGATCGCCTTAAGACTCGCCATGCGCTCTTTCGCCATAGCGTCATCCTTGTCGATCATTCCACCTTCGATGGCGTCAAACAGGCGGCCGAGCCGCTGGTCAGTTTCCGCGATTCGCCTGTTAAGATCGGCCAGATGTGCTCGGCGGCGCTCGACGCGCTCCTGCCGCCTGTCGATGACGCTGGCAAGGATTGTTTCCAGCCGCTTGGGCTGGAGCAGGCGATCTCCAATATGATCGGCGACGAGATGATCGAGCTTACCCATCGGAATCGCTCGCCCCTTGCAACCAGTATTCCCCTGTCGTGCCTTGGTCGAGCAGGTGTAGTAGCGATATGTCTGTCCTGCGCTTCCCTTACCCGTGCGAAGCGTCATGGCACCTCCGCACTTGGCGCAGAAGCAAATACCGGTCAGCAGTGTGGGGCCGCTGGAAACACGTGCGGGCGTCACCAAAGGATCGCGTGACTTCAAACGCGCTTGTACGGCATCGAATATCTCGCGCTCGATCAGGGGCGGCACCGCCATGATGGCGACCTCGCTCTCCGGCTTCTTTTCTCGGTCTTTGTGCGAGCGGGTATTGAACCTGTGCTCGCCGATATAGGTGGTGCGGATCAGGATAGCGTGGATTTGCGCCAGTCCCCAACGCCCGCCGTCACGGGTGAAGAAACGGCGCTCATTGAGATAGGTGGCGATGGCCTTGACGCCCATCGCGCCGCATGTGCCGTCATCTTCGAGATATAGCCGATAGATCAGCCGCACGGTGTCGGCGTGTAATGGGTCGATCTCCAGCTTCTTCTTGATTTTCGACCCCCGTTGCTCCGCCGCGACGATGCGGTAGCCGATGGGCGGCCGTGCGCCGTTCCAAAACCCTTGGCGGGCGTTCTCGTTCCAACAGGGCGTGAGGGCCATGCTGGCGCAATCAACGCTTGCCGGGCTTGATCGGATAGTGAAGCAGAAGGCGATAGCCGCCGCGCATCATCTTGATGCCATGCGCAACCAGGCGGCGGGCCTTGTTTTGCGCGAATCATTCTCGAAATCCTCCTTGGAGCCGCGAAAGCCGAGCAGGACTTCGGCGATGGTGCGATAGCTTTCGCCCCGCAGCCGAGCGTCGAGCGCGCGCAGGGATAGGATATGCCATTGCCGGAGCTGGGCGGGGATCGCTCGGAAGTCGGGACCGGGAGCACGGCCGTTGAGGGATCGCCAAAAACGGCGAGCGGCGTGGGCACGAAGCTCCAGAAAAGAGTCCATCGGCAGCGTGACGGCGTAGAACGCGGCGGCGTCCGGCGCAGCGTCCGGCAACCAGAATTGATGCGCGATGTCATCCACCTGCCAAATGCCGTGCCAACCATCGGGAGCGCGGCGCAGATCGAGGCCGTCGAAATGCGCAAGCGTCATTATTGGTTCTGTGTCGCCGTCCTTGTGCTCAACCGGCGACAGCGTCACCACTTGCGGCTGAAAGCTTGGACTCCACATCGGTAACTGTTGGTCATGCGGAGAATCTGGATCGCAGGGGAAATCGGACGCCCCAGCGACGTGCGAACGTTTCAAGGTCGCGGCCGCTCGGTCCCCCGTCTGTGCGATGGTCAGGAAGTCCTGACGATAATCATGGTTGCGGCGCAGATTTTCCCAAGCGAAACCAGCGGCCGGGATTTGCTTTGTGTGCCATATGCCGCCGGTGATCGCCAATCAATGCTCAGCATGGCGTCACCTCCCCAAGCCGGGACGTGCTGGGCAGCGCCCGGCAAAAAGAGGCTCAAGGATTTCTAGAAATATAGAAGCCGCTCACGGCCGATATACTGATCGGCTAACCCGATCAGTATCGGTTTCTTCTTAACCCTGCTGAACTCAGGTACCCGGTCGCCCGCCCGCGTGCGCGGACGGGCGACCATTTTTCATCTGTTGGAGAACACGTGGACCTCGCCATATGCGGTCTCGATGGTGAAAAACTCGCCGGCCATCTCAGCGTCGCGTGCCATCGCATCCCAATCGACATAGTAGCGCAGCGCGTCGGGGATCGTAACGCTCTCGGTGGTCAGTTCTTCCATGTAGTCGGCAAGCTTGGGGAACTGACCATGATAGCAGTCCTGCAAGGTGGATTCGGCTTGGTCCATGTCGCCGCTGAACTGCTCCAGCAGGCCCGCGCCTAATGCGCCATGCTCTGCGATGAAAGCGGCTATCCGCGCCACGGTGTCGATCCCGGCATACTCATGGATGCTGACGCCCTCGAAGCCCTCGTAGTTGTGGATGGCGTATTCCTCCGCGTGCTCGATGGGGGACCGCGCGAGCATGGCCGTCATCTCGTCCCTGATCTGGTCGGCGTCCTGATCCGCGTCGATCCAAGCCCCATGCAGATAGCCGTTATTATAGGCGGCAAGGCAGGCGACATAGATGCGGGGGTTGTTGTCGGATACGTTGGTCATGTCTCTGATCCTCAGGTCTGAAGGTCAGCGAAGCGGAACGCCGCGCCTGACCTTCTGGCCGTCGCCGAGACTGGGGTAGCAACGAGCAAGGGCGGCCGGGGTGGAGGGGAATCACCCGGCCGGCACAAGCGAAGCGCGGAAGGCTGGTGATACCGCCCGGACGGTTCCACTTACCTTGCTGGCGCGAGGGCAAAGCCCTTAGCAAACCTGTTGAGCAGGACGCAGCGGCAGGCGCGCTGGCCTAGAGGTGCTGAAGTCCGACTGAACATAACCTACTGAAATCACTCACTCCCCTTTGAGTGGTCACTGCGGCCATCGGAGCTATACCCTTATTCGGCAGGCTCAGGCTTGTGCTCGTAGCTCGACCCAAAGTTGATCGAGTTCAAACGGTGACACGGAATCCGTAGGCAAATGGACAACGCTGATGTAAGCATTTTTGAGGGGGGCTCATGGATAATTGTCTTAAATCGGCGCACGCACCAGGTTCAGCCCAGTCAGGAGAAGGGCCGGGTGTCTAATAATTTGAGTATTATCGCTGCGTCGACAGATGCGGGGGGGGGCATAGCTGCCCGCAAAGGTTTCCGAATTCAGGATCATGTTGCAGCCCGTCTTGCTCTTGAGATGTTACATGATTCCACAATATTGCAATTGGAGTGCGAGACCGGAGACGATGTTGTCCTGCGTCGCATTGAGGCCGGGCAAACAATTATAGAATATGTTCAGGTCAAAACGACCGAGATCGATGCAAAATGGTCGATCAAAGAACTCACAGCGCGCGTCGATAATAAGCAAGGTAGCTCCGTTTGTGAGAAATCTCTCCTTTGTGATAAGCATGGGGAAATTGCTTGGTTTCGATTTGTAACCACGCGCGCGGTTTCGGCAAAGCTACAACCATTCCGACGCCCGCGTGTGAAACGCGCCGGCTATTCAGCCCTTGCGGGGCTGGTCACTAGTTTCTCTAAGAAATTCAAAACCGTGAAATCGGCTTCAGGCCGGACTCTGGCCGATTGGGCCAGCAATATGCTGTGGGAAGTCGAGGGTGAAGAAGACGCATTGAGGTCTCGCAATATAAATGCGTTGCTCAAACTGTCGAGCAGCCAAGGCGTCAATCCGAGCTACGAAGCTATGGAGGAGGTTTATCGTCAACTTGCCGACAAAGTTCGCGCAATGGGCGACAAACCTTCGGTAGATGCCAATGAGAAAGTCTGGACGCGCAGAGACTGCTTAGAATGGTTTGCTTCTCAGGTTGACACAATACGAACGGCGGCGAGTGCCACCGTCAAGGTCTACCAGATTTCGAATGTCCCCCAGTTCTTCTCAGAAATATGCTCGATGGACGAGGTGGGTATTCAACGGGCCTTGTACGCCTATGATGTCGAGTTTGATGGCGATTTATGGCGGAAGGACGAGCTAATCGATCACCTGCTAGATTGGCTCCCTGAAATTGCGCTCCCGCCGCAAACTCTGGCTAATTTCAATCACCTTGCTGCAAGGCGTCTTGCCGCGCTTTGCCGGACACTCGTGCGCCATGGCGATCTCGCAACGGGGTGCTGACTGCACTCTTCGTCTCCGGCTCATTGCTGCTTCTTATCGCTATGCGCTTTCCGCCTGAGTGGGCGGCATGGCTGGGCGCGCTAACTTTCACGACCTTCAATGGCTCGCTAATTTCCCTGAACTGGTCTCACCTGATCGGCGATCCGAATCCGTTTATTGTGTTTCTTTTTGGCGGCTTGCTGATGTTGCCCGTGCTGGCGTGGTCGGCGCTTTTCCCAGTGATGACCCGTCTAATGACGGCCCGGATAGATGATGCCGGCAAGTCGTTTGCACGCCTCTATTCACTGTACACCGTTGGGAATGTGCTCGGCACTTTTGCGTTCGGCCTATGGCTGTTGCCATCCGTCGGGACGGGCCTTTCCTTGACCATCACCGCGTGCATAGTGGCAGCCGGTATTCTGTTCGTGGCGCGGCTTGGGTCCGGCCGCATACTCGTCGCAACCTCTGCCGGCCTAGCGCTAGCTCTCCTTATCCCCCGCGACTACTACCGCCAATTTCATCTTGGGGGCTACGAGGTCGAGCGCGTCTATGAAGGGCGGAACGGCGTTGCCACCACGGTGCCGACGAGTACGTTCTACAAGATCATTGACATGAACCGCACTGCGTCAGCCTCTGCCATGGTGCGTGATCCAGGTCCTGGAGACCAATACGAGGCCTGGCGCTGGAACCTGACTGAACTACTGGCTCTCGATCCTGGCTTCCGCCCCCGTCGCATACTCATCATCGGGATCGGCCACGCTTATCTGATCGACGCGTTGCTGGATCTACCTTTTGTCGAGAAGATCGACATTGTGGACATCTCAGAGGAAGTAGTCGAGGCAGTGCGGGACAATACCACGACGTCAACTCGGCGGATATTTGAAGATTCTCGCGTGCAAATCATTATTGAGGACGGTCGACGCTTCGTCCAGCAGGCATTAGCCGCTGGGGGTAACTACGACCTGATTCAAACAAAAATAAATGAACCATGGCACGCCGGTTCCGGAAATCTCTTCACCGTAGAGTTCATGCGCCTGCAACGGAACCTACTTACTGAAGGGGGCTACCTTGGTGTCAGGCCATTGCTAGGGCACGCCCGCGATGGGCTTCAGGTGTTCGAAGCCGCGCTTTATCCGGGCTACTACCATGTGTATTTCAAGAATGGCGCCCTGCCCCCGCTAAATAGAGCTACGGTTACGCCCGACATTTCTGACGCATGGTTCAAGCGTTTTCCCGGACGCGAGGAGAAGTCGGAGCGAGCGGATCATCTAGACGTTCTGGTTCTAGACAGGTCCAGTGATCTCACCGCCATTGATCTGAATACCGACGACCGCCCAACCTTTGAATACTACAAGCTTCGGCAGTGGCGAGGGACTTGGGAAAGCCCGCGCAAATCTCTGTCGGATGGTGATTTCGCGTCGATGCTGCGGGCCGTGCCAGTTGTCGTGGATCTCGATTAGTTAACATCTCACTCTTTCGGGCCGATGTGTATGCGGCAGAGTGGAGTGAAGTGTTCCAGCCAAGCCTGCCCGGAGCCTTGTTTCCAATCCACGCCCCTGCCGGACCCGTCTATCCTTTGCTATGGGGCGCCTTAAAGCGGGTAGATTTGGAATTGAAAGAAGCGTTCGCTTAGAGGGTTTTCGAGCATGCGATCTACTCTCTGCTCCTTACCGTCGTATTCGTGGTCGGGATGACCTTCATCTCCAAGCGCTTCGACGCCGATGGATAGAAGCCGAGACAACTTTCGATAATCGCTCGCACCGTTGTTACTACAGCTTCCAGTTGATTTGCGGCGCCAATGATCCTATTCAAGCGTGGGCTTGGAGGTGAATTTTGAGATATTTGGTCGCTGTTGCTGTTTTCGCTGCGCTTCTTGGCTCTGCGGTGTATTCATTCTCACTGATCGCGAGCGAGGAGCAATGGCCAGAAATCCTACGCCCCGAGACGGCCCCCGCCGCTGTCGCCAATGCCCATAACATGTGGCGCATCGAACCAAGCAACTGGCGGGCGCAAATCACTGAACACACTGCAACGGGCGACTATCTTAACTCCGGGATGGACGTGTGTGCGGCGTCCAATTACCTCAAGCCCGACGCCGAAGGCATTTTTCTGATCAACGTCACGAAGGGCGTGATCAAAGGGGAGGATGGCTGGTTCTATGATCCGGTGCTGCTTGCGCAGTGTGGCTTGAAGGCGCATGGCAAGTGGCTCCGCACTAACGATCAAAACTACCTGAACGTCGCCATACAGAACGGCCGCAAGCTGCTGGAACTGCAAAATGACGTAGGCGCGTTTCCGTACTCGTACCGCTGGTGGTATTACGTCACGAACCAGCTCCTTCAGGCCGGTTGGACCTCCGCTATGGCGCAGGGGCAGGCGATGAGCCTGTTCGTGCGCCTCTACGATGCGACCAAAGACGAGGCGTTCATAGCGGCCGGCAAGAAGGCATTAGCCTACATGCTGACCCCGACGACGAGTGGCGGCGTCATGACAACGCTTGCCGACCTCGACCCCAGCCTGAAGGACTATGTGTTCTTCGAGGAGATCGTGACGCAGCCAAGGGACAACTACATCCTCAACGGCTACATGTTCGCCCTGCTCGGGCTGTATGACTGGTCACAGGTCCCGGCACAGATCAAGGCCGACCAGGCGATAGCGAAGAACTTCTTTGACCGTGGGATTGTCACGTTAGAGCGCATCCTTCCGTACTACGACATGGGCGGGATGACAGCCTACGACCTCACCCATTTCACCTTCAACAACGCGAGAAACCTTTACCTCAGCGCCTCCTACCACTCGGTTCACGTCTACCAGCTCCACGCCCTGTACACCATAACTGAAGCGAGACACTGAAGGAAACTCGCGATCTGTGGGCATCATATCTGGACGAGGCATTAGCCGCCGCCGACGGCGAATAGTTGCAGGGGATTGGCTTGTCTTATGATCTCAAATGGCCATCTCGGGGCTTTCTGGCAGGGGTGGCGCTTAGTGCTCCATTCGCTGCCAACCCATACCCAACAGTCGTTGCGGCGCTTCTGCTTCTGCCATTGATCATCGATCTTTTTGTGCGCCGGATTCGAATGGCGCCATTCTTTAAGCCTACCCTGCTGCATCTCGTAATTGTTGCTCTTGCGGCATGCCACGTCGCCGCGATTTTACTTGGCACAACCCCTTACAGCGATGACGTTCTCCGAAACCTCATATGGTCGGGAGGGGTCGTTGGGGTTGTACTATTGGCGTCTGATCCTTCTGATCGGCCACAGGACATCATTTTAGGTTTCTTCACCGCCGCCGCGGTGACCGCAGTGCCAATTGCAGTGGCAGGTCTTGTGAAGTACGGCTTGCAATTGAACGGCGTTCTGTTCGGATCGCTGATAAACACGTGCTTCGGACGATATCCGCAAGGGACGACCTTCTGCGGCGATTACAATCTTTTCAGTCTCTATATCGGGATCGCGGCTCTCGGTGCGAGCGCTCTGATCCTATGTTATCAAAGTCGATACAAAGCAATCCTTCTCGTTTGTTTGGCGATCATCCTTGCAGCAGGGCTTTTCGCCGGCTCCCGTCGATTCGCAGCAATCGCCGTTTTGGTCGCCATCTATTGGGCTGCACATGCGTTTCGGTCACCCGCTCGGACTGCGCGACTAGCCATTGTTCCTCTCGCATTAACTGCCTTGCTCTACGCCTATTATGGTGCGCCACGGGCCAAAATTGCCGATGAAGAAGTTGTAACCGTCGAGCAGGTGGTCGCCGGTTGGTTCGCTCACACCGAGCCCGCATCTCGAACCGCTGAGCCTGCAATTGCTGAGCCGGCATCTCCCATTGAGCTGCTGGAGGCGAGGGAGCCTCCTAAGGGCACTTTTGGTCCCGTCAGCACTGACGAGACCGGCCAGCCACGAGTCTTAGCCGCCCGCGATGTGTCTCCCGTTGCTCTAGCATCAACGTTCGAGGACAACTACGGCTTCGGTAGCAGGCTCGAGAAGTGGAAGCTCGGCTAGCAGATGATTCAGGAGAACGGCTACATATTGGGCCGTGGCTTTGCCTATCACCAGCAGTTCTCGTGTAGATTCGTCAATTGCGAGTTTATTGACTACCCGCATGCGTCCATCATGTCCGCATTGGATCGCATTCGGTGTTCTCGGGCTCTTCCTCGCACTATCCTTCTACGGTTTGACCGCCATCTACATATTCCAATCAGGCAGCGAGGGTTTACTGTCAGGCTCCAGCTTCATCGCTTTGGCTGTCATGCCGTACAGCCTGATATCCGGAGACACAATTTTCTCGCTTCCGCACGCGGTTATAGCTGCGCTCCTCGTCGGCTTGGCAGCAAAACCGCCCGGTAGATTGGCTTAGGCGCAACCTACCCAATCACCCACCGGCTGAACGCTACCACGCTCAGTTCGGCAAGCACGCGAGATCAGACCTCCATGGTCAAAAGATTGAAATTGAAATGGCTCATCAGCAGTGGGTTTGCCATAACCGTTGCCATTGCTGTTGCCTCTTTTGTTGCCAACTCAACCAATCTCCAAACCCAAGTGATAACTGCGCCCGGCGCTCTGCCCGAAGGGATTTCTGCATGGACCGTTCAAACGGGTTTAGAGATTGGCGGGCGCAAAGCCGTCGCCACGAACGGATGGACGCCAGAAGCAACACTTCAGGGGTCAGAGGTGTCCGTGCAGTCGCCGCTCGGCTTGTTCCAACGCAACTGGCGTAGCCTCTTGCGCTTCCATCTGGCGGGCGCAGATGATGGTCTCTTCCCCGTTGAACCTGATGGCGAATATGCAATAGACGTGTTACTAGGCGGCGGCCGCTCGCACGTTGAGCTCTTTTTCGCTGAGTATTCCGAAGATCGCGAGTTGCTGAGCGTCGTTCCGCTCAGCTCTTGGGAAATGCAAGGTGCGCCGCGTGAGTTCGGCATGAGGTTCAAGGTTTCGCCTTTCACGAGATGGATCGAACCGCGAATCGTGGTGGATGGCACGTTTTCGATGAGGGTCGAGAGTTTGACTCTCACTGCTATTGATGGAATTCACCAAGTGAGAATGAACTGATCTCATCGCAGCGGCTCAGCGTAGATTTCGAGCTGTTGTACTCAAACTCTCGCGCTGAGGCGCGCCGTAGTTCTCTTCCCAGTTCAGTTTCAGGCGCGGGACCATCGGGTATCGGCCGTCGTCGCCGAGTATCTCCACACTTCGAACCGCACCGCCCCGTCGCCACCGTCGTACGGTCCCTCGACATCGTAGGACCTGACGATTTGCCCGACTCGTAATGCTACGATTGGTTCACGATGTTCTGCGGTGCGAAGCTTATCCACTTGGTGGAGTCGGCGCCGGTAGCCGGCGACGTGTCACATTCGCGTAATCTTTCACACCGAGAGCCACGAGATTCGCGGCCTTGACGGCTGTGACGGGCACCGTGAACATCACCAGCGGAATGCTCTCCAGCGCGGCCGGCCCGAAATGGATGATGGTGCCGGGGCCCGCTTTTCGCCGCTGCCGGTCAGCAGCAACGCCGATGTCTCCCCGGAGCGGTTTGCACCGTCCGGACGATCGATGTTCCACCGTGTCGTCGCATCGAACTGGCGGAAGCGGATCGCATAATTGCGGCCGGCGTTGACGGCGAAGGCAACCGACGCGCTGACGGTGGGAACAGACGCGATTATGAAATCGCGGCGATCGACGCCTTGCCTAAGATTATCTGGCATGATGAAAGTCCTCTGAGATTTCAAAAGCTGCGTTAGATGGCATGCACCTCGGTCACAAAAATCCCGCGACTTAAGCCACAACCCTGTTCCTAACCCCGCAAAGTTGCAAGATTCTGCGAACCATGTCGGAGCTCGCTATCTTGCGGCATCCGGACGTCCAATCTGACGTCGGCATGATCGGCAACGAGCGCTGGTCCATTCATCCATTCTCCATGACCGAAACCGCGACACGAAGAAGTTGCTTAAGTTCCTACACACATCACTGCGTTCTTAAATTCCACTTGCGTTATCATCCTAAAAATAGAATGATGGTATGACTGACGTGCCTGGGCCGTGAACGGGGCTTTCCTGCCACACAGCCCGAAAGCGACAATGCGGAACGGCGTGAGCGGCCCTAGGGTGGTTCGTTGCGCCGTTGTCGCCGGTGCGCAGTGGTTTGCGGCGCAATCAATCCGATCCGGAGGAGAATTAATGAGCAGGCGCACCAACTTTATTACAACATTCGCTTTGTCGCTCTTGATGGCGACGGCCGGCGTCGCAAGCGCCGACACCATCAAAATCGGCATCAACCAGCCGCTGACCGGGCCGTTCGCGGCATCGGGCACCTATATCGTCGACGGCGCCAAGATCGCCGCTGAAGAGATCAATGCCAATGGCGGCATTCTCGGCAACCAGGTGGAACTGGTCATCGAGGACAACAAGAGCAATCCGACTGAAGCGGCGGCGGTCGCCGAAAAGCTGATCGAGCGCGACAAGGTGCCGGTGATGATGGGCGCCTGGGGCTCCAGCCTGACGCTCGCCGCCATGCCCAAGCTGATGCAATATGAAGTGCCGATGCTGGTCGAGACCTCATCTTCCAGCAAGATCACCAAGCAGGGCAACCCTTATATCTTCCGGATCTCGCCGCCCTCATGGGTCGAAGCGGAGCTGTTCAAGAAGCTTTTGCCGACGCTCGACGTCAAGAAGGTCGATTTCCTGGCCATCAACAATGACTGGGGCCGCGGCACCATCACCGACTTCACCACCATGTTCGGGGAGAACGGCGTCGAAGTCGGGCTGACGGAAATCATGGATCAGGCGTCGCAGGACATGAGCGCCCAGCTGTCCAAGATCAAGGCATCGGATGCCGACACGATCATCATCACCACGGCCGTCGAGCAGCTGACGCTGGTGCTGAAGCAGGCGGCCGCACTCGGCATCACCAAGAAGATCATCACCACCGGCGGTTCGCAGAATCCGGACCAGTTGGTCGATCAGGCCGGCTCGGCCGCCAACAACACCATGCATATGGTGTTCTTCGCTCCCTGGATGCCGGAGAAGTCGCCGCATCCGGATCAGGCCAAGGCATTCATCGACGCCTGGGCCAAGCAGGGCCATGACGAGGCCGGCCTGACCGAAAGCTATCGCGGCTATGACGGCATCCGCGTCATCAAGGCGGCAATCGAAAAGGCCGGCGTCGCCGAGCCCGATAAAATCCGCGAAGCGTTCTGGCAGATCGAAGTCCCCACCCTCAACGGCACCGTTACCTTCATCAAGGACGGACCTGAAGGCAGGGAGAGCGGCCAGTACATGGCGAATGGCACGCTGATCAAGATTGTCGACGGCAAGATCGAGCTGGCCGCCGGGGGGTCCTGAGCGGGCCCGATCGAGCCAACTGCCACGCCCCGGTGAATACCACCGGGGCGTTTTTCTATGGTATCCGACCCAGCGGAACGGCAACGCCGGTCTTGATGCGGTCCATCACCACCAGTGTGCGGAACCGCTTCACATTGTGGTTTTCGAAGAACAGCCTGCGGGTGAGCGCTTCGTATTCGCCCATGGAAGCGACGGTGATGATGAGCACGAAGTCCGCATCACCGGTAACGTAAAAGCATTGCTGCACCTCAGGCGCATTGGAAAAACTTTGCTTGGTGGCATCGAGAAGGTCGAGCCGCTCGCTTTCGACACGAACCTCCACGACGATGGTGATCGGCCGCCCGACGCGGGCCGGATCGACGCTCGCGACATTGCCGGTGATGACGCCATCGGCTTCCATGCGCCGGATGCGCCGGTGCACCGCGGCGGCCGAGAGATTGACCTTCTCGCCAATCACGCGCTGCGGCGTGGTGTTGTCCCGCTGCAGGATTTCAAGAATGGCAAGATCGAAGCGGTCGAGGTCGGGGGGAATGGCCGCAGCATCCTGCACTCTGCTCTCCATGCAAAAACGTTTCATTCAATGCGGCCAAATAGAGCGCAAAATTCGACCTTACTGCAATATAATTTCCTCACCTGAACAGGAGCGATTTCATGTTTGTTCTCAATACCCACCCCGATCATAACAAGCCGCTGGACCCCGCCGACGCCGAGACGCTGAGCATCGAGGCGGCAAAGGAAGTCGAGCGCTTCCTGACCTATCGCGACAATCACAAGCCGACACCGCTTCATTCGCTGGCCGGACTGGCGAAGGAACTCGGCATCGGCGCCATCCATGTGAAGGATGAGGGCTTTCGGCTCGGCCTCGGCAGCTTCAAGGCGCTCGGCGGCTCTTATGCGGTGATCCGGCTGGTGCTGGAGGAAGCGGGCCGCAAACTCGGAAGAACGGTGGACATCAGCGAGTTGCAGTCGCCGGCGGTGCGCGAAGTCGCACAAGGCATGACGGTGGGCTGCGCCACCGATGGCAACCACGGCCGCTCGGTGGCGGCAGGCGCGCAACTCGTCGGCGCCAAGGCCGCGATTTTCGTCCATTCGGGCGTCTCGGACGAACGGGTCGCAGCGATCGCGCGCTTCGGCGCGGAGATGATCCGGGTCGAAGGCACCTATGACGATTCGGTCGCCGAGGCCGAGCGCGTGTGCAATGAGAAAGGCTGGATCGTCGTTTCCGATACGTCCTGGCCGGGCTATGAGCGCATACCCGGCCTGGTGATGCAAGGATACACCGCGATGCTCAACGAAGCGGTGCGAGATCTGCCGCAGCGCCCGACGCACGTGTTCATCCAGGCCGGCGTGGGTGGCCTGGCTGCCGCCGTCGCCGGCTATTTCGACGTTGTCTTCGGCAAGGACCGGCCGCGCCTGATCGTGGTGGAGCCCGATCGCGCCGCCTGCATCTATGAAAGCGCGCGCGCCGGCAAGCCCATCAAGGTCGAGCATGGCGAGGCAACGATCATGGCCATGCTGGAATGCTACGAGCCCTCGCTCGTCGCCTGGCGCGTGCTGACGCGCACGGCCGACGCCTTCATGACAATCGGCGAGGATGATGCTGCCGAAACCATGCGCCGGCTTGCGCGCCCGACCTCCGGCGATCCGGCGATCGTCGCCGGCGAAAGCGGCGGCGCCGGCCTGGCCGGCCTGCTGAGCGTCATGAAGAATGAAAAGCTGCGTCGGGAGCTCGGTCTTGACTCGCAGTCGCGCGTCTTCGTCATCAACACCGAAGGCGCCACCGACGAAGCCCGTTATGAAAACATTGTCGGCGCTGCCCCGACCGCTGTTCTTGCGGCCGCGTAAAATCGGCAAAAGCGAAAAAGGCCGGCTCCTTTCGGGGCCGGTCGCACGCGCAATAAGACGTTACCGCAATATCCGATGGAATCACGCAGACGGTCCGACGCGTCAGGCCGTCGAAGCATAGGTGCGCTCAGTTGAGCGCACTCGTTCTACTTGCTGTTTGCCGCCTTCCGACCGCCGCGGGGGCCGGTCTTCTCGAGCAGATCGACACGTAGGGCAAAGCAGCTCTTGTGGTAATGGATGTCTGCCACGTAAATCGCCACATCCTCGCTGTCCACCAGAACCAGCCGACAGTCGGCTGTCGGTTCGCCAAGACCTATCTTGAGCAAATCCGCCGTTTCCGGGTCGGCGACGCCGATCGTCACGGTCTGATGGGCATGGGTGATCAGGACGTCGTCCATTTCCGCGATGTTGGGCAGGGCCGCGACGTGGCTGAAAAGGTCGCGCCCCTTGGCGAAGATATGCTGCGCCAGATACAAATTGACGACGGAGAACGGCTCCTCGTTGTTGTACTGCACGCTCCTGAGGAAAGTATAGCCTTCCGGCGCCGGCTTGCCCTCGCCCTCCGCCAGTTCAGGCAGAGGAGCGTTTTCCTCGATGTGGACGCGCTTCAGCACGTTTTCCCGGATAGATGCGACCATTGAATCGAAGTCGGTGGCAAGGTTGAGCCAACGATTGTGCTTGGGCTTGCCGGACACGAAAGTGCCCCTGCCCTGCTGGGCATCGAGAAGCCCCTCTTCTCGCAGCAGTTCGATGGCCTGGCGAATGGTGACCCGCGCCACTGCGAACTCCTGCTCGAGTTCTTCAAGCGTCGAGATCTTGTCCCCTTCCATCCAGAAGCCGGTGTCGATGCGCTGGCGCATGACGGACGCCACCTGGACATAGAGAGGAACGCGACTGCGGTCGTAGATCGATGCAAGTTTGCTCATGATACGAATGTACGACAAATAGGTTCACTTTGCCAGAGTTTGTTCCTGGAAAGTTGCAAATCTGTGATTAAAGATTGTCCTCAAAACAACAGCTTACATCGGGACCGGGTTTCTACCAGGCAAATTCACTTTTGCTGTTCCCAGCGGCCGGTTCCGCAGCAAGGCACCTCGCAACTTTACCATGCGTTGCGGGACGGCTTCGAGCCTTCACTTTGCGAGGAATTGCCGAACACTTTCGAGAAAATATTGAAGCATGCACAGAGCCGTTGCAGGCGCGCTGTCCTGCACGCCTGCAACGGCATCGTCCCGATTGCTTCCTGTCCGCGGAACTCAGCGCCGGCCGAACAGGCTGGCGAAGAAGCGCTTCACGCGGCCGATGATGACGGACGAAACCAGCGAGCCGGCGTCGAGTTCGGTGATCACGGGCGGCGCATCCGCATCACCGCCATGGGCCTTGTGCGCGAGCTTGGCTTCGAGGTTCTGGACAAAGGCCGCAATGAGGCGACCCGCCACATCCTGAACCAGGCCGGAGCGGCCGAACTGCGCCAGCATGCCGGTCAGCGTGTAGCCGATGCTGACATCAACGCGCGTCTCGCCCGGCGTATCTCCGGGCTTTACGGCATATCCGATCAGGCCACGAGTTTGCGAGTTGCTGCGCTTGTCCTTGCCGCTGCCATTGATCGTACCCGTACGCGTGGCGTCGTCGCGCGTGACATCGGCGACACCCTGGAACTCGGCTGCGATCGGGCCGACCTTCACCCTGATCTGGCCCTCGACATGGCCGTCGACCGGCTCCCCGGCCAGCGAAGCGCCGGGAAGACAGGATGCGACTTCACCGATATTGCCGAAGAAATCCCAGACGACATCAACCGGATGCGCGACGGTGAAACTCTGGGTGAAAGTGGTCTGAGGCTTCCAATCGGCATCCTGGCGCGACGTCGGCACCGACGCCCGCGCCTGCGGCGCTGCCGTGCCGACGGAAGTGCGGGCACGAAGGGTTGCCCCGTTGGATTCAGGGACCGCATGCCCCGAACCCGCGGGTCCGAGTATCTTGCGGTTGCCATCGGCAATCGCTGCAATGCCACGCGCACGACGCGCCGCAATCACACCCTGGATTGCGCGCACGATGCCGACATAGCCGGTGCAGCGGCAAAGATTTCCGCTCATGGCAACACGGATGTCGTGTTCGGATGGCGCATCCATGCGCAGCACCACATCGCGCGCCGAAACGATCATGCCCGGCGTGCAATAGCCGCATTGCAGACCGTGTTCCTTCGAAAAGGCCGTGCGGAGCTCGGCGGCGATATCGTCGTCGTCAAGTCCTTCCACCGTGGTCACTTCAGCCTGCTGGCAGGAGACCGCGTAGGTGATGCAGGAGCGCGTCGGCACACCGTCGACGAGCAGGGTGCAGGCGCCGCAAACGCCGTGTTCGCAGCCGATATGGGTGCCGGTCAGATTCTGGGTTTCGCGCAGGAAATCGGCCAGATGCGTGCGCGGCTCGATGGTGGCGCTGGCCGGCTTGCCGTTGACCGTGAGGGTGACCGTGTTCATGCTGAATGTGCTCGCTCGATGGCGCGCCGCAGCGCGACGACATGGGTCTGCCGGTCGATCGGGTCGGTCATGCCGGCGGCTTCGATGACTACGCCGGCGGCACGGCTGTCGAAGGCGAGATCGAGGCGCTCGGCCTTTCCGTCGCCGATGAGATGGGACGCTTCGGTGATGACGATCGGCCGGCTCTCGGTCGCACCGATCACCGCCCGGCTCACGCCGCGCTCCGGATCGGCAAGGAAAGCGCCGATCGCGTGGGCGAACTCGCCAGTCTTGCGGCAGCTCTTGTAATACCCCCAGCGGGCGGAGCGGCTGAGCTTCGGCACGGAGATCGAAACCAGCATCTCGCCCGGACGCAAATCGGCCTCGAGCGCGCCGAGCATATAGTCCTCGACGGGGATCGTCCGGCTGCCGGAAGGTCCGCGCAGGGTCACCTTGGCGCCCATGGCCGACAGGATTGAAAGCCAGTCTGCGGACGGATCGGCATGGGTGAGACTGCCGCCGATCGTGCCGCGGTTGCGCACCGCCCGATAGGCGATGCCGCGCGCCACGCCAGGAAGCGCACCAAGCGTCACGTCCGGAACGCGCAAATCCTCGACATCGGCATGAGTGATGCAGGCGCCGAGTACGATCTCGTCGGGCCGCTCCTCCACCAGCTTGAGCTCCTCTATCCCGGCGATATCAACCAGGAGATCGGGCTGTACCAGCCGCATGTTGAGCATCGGCCCCAGCGACTGGCCGCCGGCCATCAGCTTCACCGAAAGGCTGTCCTCGGCAAGAAGCGCCAGGGCTGCGCCGACATCGGCCGGACGTGCATAGTCGAAATTGACAGGCTTCACGCCGCCTCCTCCCGCTCCGCTTCAGTTGTCTTTTCCTCGCTTGCGGCGCGGATCGCCTCCAGCACGCGGCGTGGCGTCATCGGCGAGCGCAGAAGTTCGGCGCCATAGGGCCGTAGCGCATCGTTGACAGCGTTGCCGATTGCAGCCGGCGGGGCGATGGCACCCCCCTCGCCTATGCCCTTCACGCCGAACTCGGTATAGGGCGACAGCGTCTCCATATGGTCTAGCCTCGGTGCCGGAACTTCTGTGGGTCCCGGCAGAAGATAATCCGCGAAGGTCGACGCCAGCGGCTGACCGGAGGCATCGAAGTTCATTTCTTCATAAAGCGCCGTGCCAATGCCCTGGGCGAGGCCGCCGTAAATCTGACCGTCCACCACCATCGGATTGATCAGCTTGCCGCCGTCCTCGACGATGACATAGTCGAGGATCTCGATGTCGCCGATTTCGGGATCGACGGCGACGAGCGCAACATGGGCGGCGTAGCTGAAGGTGCCGGAATCCCGCACCGGCTTGAAACCGATAGTCGACTCCAGACCACGCGGATCGACGGCTTCCGGAAGGTCCTGCGGGCGCCGATACCAGGTGTGGGCAATCTCCTCGAAGGTAACGCTGCCGGAAGGTCCGACGACCTTGCCGTGGGCGATCTCCACATCCTTCGGATCTGCCTGCAGCAGGTGCGCACCGATGCGCTTCGCCATGCCCGCAACCTCGCGCGATGCGGTCGCGACCGCACCGCCGGCCATCACCGCGCAACGCGAGCCCCAGCTTCCCGTCGAATAGGGCGTGTATTCGGTGTCGCCGTGGACGAGCTTGATCTTGGCGGTCTCGATGCCGAGGATTTCGTGAGCGACCTGGGCCAGCGTCGTTTCCATGCTCTGGCCATGCGAATGAACGCCGACGCGCAGTTCTAGACCGCCATCCGGCGTCATGCGGGCGGTGGCCTGCTCGTGGCCAGGCACCATCGGTATGCCCCAGCCGGAATAGACCGAGGTGCCGTGCGCGGCCTGCTCGCAGTAAATGGAATGACCGATGCCGATCAGCCTGCCATCGGGTTCCGGGTGCTTCTGGCGCTCGCGGATCGCCTTCAGGTCCATCGCCGCAAGGGCGCGCTCAAGCGCCTCCGGATAGTCGCCGCTGTCGAAATGCTTTTTGGTGATGTTGTCGAACGGCATCTGCTCGGGCTTGACGAGATTCTTCATGCGAACCTCGTGCGGTTCGATGCCCGCCTCGCGAGCAACCGCATCGAGCACCAGTTCGAGCGCGTAGCAGACGCCGGTTCGGGCGACGCCGCGATAGGGCAGGATCGGGCACTTGTTGGTGGCGACCGACCAGGTGCGGCAGCGATAGGCTGGAAAGTCGTATGGCCCCGGCAGAATGCTGGCGACCTGGGCTGCTTCCAGGCAGGCCGAAAACGGATAGGACGAATAGGCACCGGAATCGACTGTCGCCTCACAGTCGATGCCGCGCAGCTTGCCGTCGCGATCGGCATAGGCAGTGATGCGATAGTGGTGCTCGCGGCAGTTCGCGCCAGCCGTCAGGTGCTCACGGCGGTCCTCGATCCAGCGAACGGGATGACCACAGCGCATTGCCAGCCAGCCAAGACACACGTCTTCCGGCAGCAGGATGCCCTTATAGCCGAAACCGCCGCCGACGTCCGGCGAAACGATGCGCACCTGCGCCTGATCGAGGCCGAGGCATTCGGCCAGGCCGGTGCGGACAATGTGCGGCATCTGGGTGCCCGTATAGAGCACGAGCTGCTCCATGCGCTTGTCCCAATAGGCCACGGTCCCGCGGCCTTCCATCGGGGCCATGCTCTGGCGCGCGGTGGAGATTTCGCGGCTTATCTTGATCGGCGCGTCAAACGCCGTCTCGATGTCGATATCGACGAAGGTCTCCAGAAAAACGTTGTCGCCCCAGTGTTCGTGAACCAGCGCCGACTCCGGACTACGCGCTGCAATCATGTCGTGGACGGCCGGAAGCTCGTCCAGATCGACCTCCACGGCGGCGGCCACATCCTCAGCCTGCGCCCGCGTATCGCCGACGCACATCGCGATGAGTTCACCGACCTGACGGACCTTTTCGAAGGCGAGGATCGGCTGTTCCGAGGCCTTGAAGCCAGCCAGACCGGACACGGCGACAATAGGCTTCACACCTTCAAGATCGGCGGCGATGAAGACACGGTCGCGGCAGGTGTCGGGAACCCGGATCTCTCCGACCTTGGCGTGAGCCAGCGGCGAGCGCACGAAGGCGACATCCTTCATGCCTGCAAGCCGAATGTCGGCAACAAACTGGCCGCGGCCGCGAAGGAGACGGTCATCCTCCTTGCGCAGCAATGAGGCACCGACGCCCTGTTCAGTCATACTCGTCCTCCTCTGGCCCTTGGGAAGGGTTCAACCGGCATCGGCAGATTTCGGGATGCCGCCGGCTAACCGAGCGGTTCGCCTGTTGCGTCGCCATATCATCTTATTTTTGGAATGATAGCAAGACTTATTTGGCGGCGTCGCTGCCGCGTCAGGCTGGCGTTCGCTTGGGATATCCTCAACTGTGGGCGGCGCCACTATAGGACACCGCCCCCAAAACGCATCTGTCAAATCTTAGGCCAGCTTGACCTCGGCCCCAAGCTTCATCAGCGATTGCTTGGCATCGCCGAACAGCATCGAGGTTCTCGGCGATACGAAGAGATCGTTCTCGACGCCGGAGAAGCCCGCGCCCTTGCCGCGCTTCAGCACGATCACGCTCTTGGAATCCGACACGTTGAGGATCGGCATGCCATAGATGGGCGAGGACTTGTTGGTGCGCGCCGCCGGATTGACCACGTCGTTGGCGCCCACCACCAGAGCGACATCGGTATCGGCGAAGCGCTGGTTGATGTCTTCCATGTCGACGAGCTTGTCATAGGAGATGCCGGCTTCGGCAAGCAGCACATTCATATGGCCCGGCATACGCCCGGCAACCGGATGGATGGCGAAGCGGACATCCACGCCCCTCTTTTCCAGGAGATCCACGAGTTCGCGGGCCTGATGCTGTGCCTGGGCAACGGCCAGGCCGTAGCCGGGCACGATGATGACGCGCCGGGAAAAGGCGAGCCGCAGCGCTGCGTCGTCGGCGCTGATGGGCGCCATTTCGCCGCCGGCTCCGGATGCCGCCGCTTCGTCCGATGCCGCCGAGCCGAACGCTCCGAAAAGCACGTTCGAAAACGAACGGTTCATCGCCTTGCTCATGGCGATCGACAGAATGAAGCCACTGGCGCCATCCAGCGCACCGACGACGATCAGGATGTTGTTGTCGAGGGCAAAGCCGGTGGCGACGGCAGCGAGGCCGGCATAGGAGTTGAGCAGGGAGACGACCACCGGCATGTCGGCGCCGCCGATCGGCATCACCAACAGGATGCCGACGAGAAGGCCGATGACGCCGATGGCGGCGAATGTCCAGACGTCATAGGGATTGACCACCAGCCAGACGAGGCAGCCAACGCCGATGGCGAAGAGCGACAGGTTGAATACGTTCTGGCCTTTGAAGGTGATCGGCCGCCCAGGCAGGATTTCCTGCAGCTTGCCGAACGCCATGAGGCTGCCGGTGACGGTCAGCGCGCCCAGAAGCACTTCGAAGCCGAGCGCCAGCACATGGCCGTGCGTGAGGTGCTGCGTGTCGTAGCTGTGGATATATTCGCCGATGCCGACCAGCGTGGCGGCGAGCGCGCCGAAAGCGTGGCTGAAGGCGATGCGCTGCGGCATGGCCGTCATCGGCACCCACATGCCGAGCGGATAGCCGATCAGTGCGCCGACGACGGCGCCGACCGCCAGCCATTCAAAGGTGACTATGCGCTGATGAAGCAGTGTCGCGGCAACGGCGACCAGCATGCCGAGGGCGGCCATCTGCATACCGCGGCGGGCCGTATCGGGATGGCAGAGCGACCGCAGCGCCAGAATGAAAAGGGCTGCGGCGAGCAGATAGGCGAGTTGGATGAACGTCTCGGTCATTGATGGTCAGCGCCCTTGCGCTCTCCCTTGTTCGCGGTCTTGGCGGGGCCGAACATCGCCAGCATGCGGTCGGTGATGAGAAAGCCGCCGACGACGTTGGCCATCGCGCAGGCGACGGCAACGGCGCCGAGCACGGTGCTGATCGGTCCCTGGTCTGAACCCGCCAGGACCAGCGAGGCGACCAGCGAGATGCCTGAGATCGCATTGGTCGCGGCCATCAGCGGCGTATGAAGCAGCGGCGGGATGCGGCTGATGGTCTGGAAGCCGACAAAGCCGGCAAGCATGAAAACGAATAGTTGGATGACAGCGGTGGACGTCATATCGATCCTCCAAGATCGTGAGCGCAGCCGGTTCGGCGGCGCGAGCGAAGGCATTCTCCCGCGAGGCTCGCGGGAGGGGTAAAGCGGCGGGCTTGCGGCCCCGCCAGATCGCGGATGAGAGGCTGCTTAGTTAAGCGTCGCCTTCAGAAAGGCCGGATGAACGACGGCACCGTTACGCGTGAGATTGGTGCTCTTGATCAGTTCGTCTTCCCAATCGATCGCCAGGCTCGACTTGGACTGGTCGACCATGGTCGACACGAAGCTGTAGAGGTTGCGTGCGTAAAGGTTCGACGCTGTCGCGGCGACTTTCGAAATGGTCGAGTTGCCGATGATCTTGACACCGCGCGCGGTGGTGACGATCTCGCCGGCTTTCGAGCCTTCGATGTTGCCGCCGCGCTCGACCGCGAGGTCGACCAAAACCGAGCCGGCTCGCATGGTGTCGATCATCGCCTGGGTGACCAGCCTCGGCGCCGGACGGCCGGGAATAAGAGCCGTGGTGATGACAATATCCTGCCGGCCGATATGGGTAGCGATAAGCTCGGCCTGCCTTGCCTGATATTCCTTCGACATTTCCTTGGCGTAGCCGCCGGCGGATTCCGCAGCCTTGAACTCCTCGTCCTCGACGGCGACGAACCGCGCGCCGAGCGACTCAACCTGCTCCTTGGCGGCCGGGCGCACGTCGGTCGCCGAGACGACCGCGCCGAGACGGCGGGCCGTTGCAATCGCCTGCAGACCGGCCACGCCGGCGCCCATGACGAATATCTGCGCCGCAGGCACGGTTCCCGCCGCCGTCATCATCATCGGCAGCGAGCGGGTGAACTCGGCCGAGGCGTCGATCACCGCGCGATAGCCGGAAAGGTTTGCCTGGCTGGACAGCACATCCATCGCCTGCGCGCGCGTGATGCGCGGCATCAACTCCATTGCGAAGGCGGAAACGCCAGCGCTCGCCATGACATCGAGCCCGGCTTCCGGCCTATGCGGGTCCATGGTGGCGATGACGATTGCCCCAGGTTTGCAGGCCCGAATGACATCGCCGCTCGGCCGGTTCACGGCGAGCACGATGTCCGCATCTTTCACGGCCGACACGGCATCGGGAACGAGCCTGGCGCCGGCCTCTTCAAAATCCTTATCCGCAATACCCGCGCCGCCGCCTGCGCCGCCCTGAATCGAAACCTTGCCGCCCAGCGTCTCGTACTTCCTGACCGTCTCGGGCGTGGCAGCAACCCGCGCGTCGGTCATCGTGTCGGACAAAACCGCAATATGCATGACCCTCATCTCCTGAAAATCGAACGACGGCAGGGACCATCGACGCAATTTGCCGGACTTGCCCTAACGTCCACATGACTTTGCGCCTGGTTCAAACCGAAGTCAACCTATTTATAGTAAGATAGAATCATTTTGGAGCCAGACCATCCTTCAGGCACACGGATCATGAACAAAAAAAGGGCCCAGCCTTGGCTGGACCCCTCTTCGAGATTTGACAGTAATGCGCCGGTTTACCGGGCGGCTTCCCCGTTGCACCAGTCGTAGATGCTCAACGCCATGACCTTGATCGAGGTCAGGTAGTCGTCAATCGACACATATTCGTCATTGGCGTGCATGACGGCGGTCGAGCCCGGCCCGAAGATCACCGTCGGCGTGCTGCCGTAGCTGTTGAGGAAGCGCGTGTCGGCCGCGCCCTGGCGTCCGCTGATCACCGGGGTCTTTCCGGTCACTTCGGTGTAGGTGCGGCAGACCGTCTCCACGATCGCGTGCTCGCGCGGAATTTCCGACGCCTCGGCGTCATAGCCGACGAAGCGCACGACCGGCGGACGATCGCGCATCCACTCATCTTCGGCGGCAACCCTGGCGATCTTGTCGACCAGGCTTTGCTTGACGCCCTCGTGGTCCTCGCCCGGAACCGTGCCGATCGAGCCCTTGAGCACAGCACTTGCCGGGAAGGCGCTCGGATAATTGCCGGCCTGGAAGCTGCCGATGATGCAGGGCAGCGAGTCCAGCGCATTCGGGTAGAGCGGATGCTTGACGGTGGCGACGCGATGATCCTCAAGCTCCTGCACCGCCTTGACGATCTTGTTGCCGAGATCGATGGCGCTGATGCCGAGATAGCGCTGCTGGATGCCCGCCGGCTTGCCCTGGACGTCGATCTGGAACCAGATGCGGCCGATGCAGGCAGGCTGCACGGCCAGGTCGCTGGTCTCGCCGGAAATGCCGGCGTCAGCCTTGTAGCCGCGAATGACGGTGTCGAGCGTGCCGTGGCCGCTGACCTCCTCGTCGATGACGACATTGATCAGCACGTCGCCCTTCGGCGTCAGGCCGAGTTCCTTGAGATACTGGACGGCCAGGATGTGGCTGGCGACGCCGCTCTTCATATCGCAGGAGCCACGGCCATAGATGCGGCCATCCTTGATTTTCGCCGACCACGGATCGTCGCTCCAGCCCTCGCCATTGCCGACGGGAATGACGTCGGTATGGCCGTTGAGCAGCAGCGAACGGCCGCCGCCGGTGCCCTTGAGCGTGGCGACGATGTTGGGGCGGCCTTCATAGCCGCGATCGACCGGCCGGTAACCTGGGTGTTTCTTCAGCTCTTCCCAGTCGGTGTCCCACATGTCGACATCGAGGCCGATCTTTTTCATGTATTCGGACACATATTTCTGGATGGCGGCTTCGTCGCCTGTAACGCTTGGAATCGCGATCATTTCCTGAAGGAACGTGATCGCCTGGTCGCGGCTCTGGTCGACCTTGTCTAGAATCTTCTGGCGGTTGGCATCAGTCATGGAGAAGGGCTCCGAAATCCTGCTTGGCGGCTGTGCTTGCCCCGTGCGCGGACCGCACGGGGCTTTGATGCGGTGGGCTCAGCGATTCTTGAGGCGGGGGATGATGTCGCGAGCGATCGTCTCGACCTGATCCATCTCGTACTTGTAGGGAACGAAGATGATCTTCTGGACGCCGGCGTCCAGATGCTCGCGCAACTGCTCGACGCACTCGTCGACCGAACCCATGATGGCGCTCTCACGCGAGCAGTCGCTGTGCTCGGGGAAGTCCCACTCCTTGTTCAGCCAGTCCATCATCTCGTCGCGGACGGCTGCCTTGGACGGGCCAACCATGATCGGGAGCTGCGAGGCGTTCATTAGCGTATCCGGATCCTTGCCGGCTTCCTGGGCGAAGTTGCGGATCTTTGCCCAGGACTTCTTGAAGTCCTCCGGGCGATAGAAATAGGTCAACCAGCCATCACCATCGACGGCGGCGCGCTGCAGCACGCGGTCGACATAGCCGCCGATCAGAATCGGCATGCGCGGCTGCTGGAACGGCTTCGGATACATGACAGCCGACGAGATCTTGTGGTTCATGTATTCGCCGCTGACCTTTTCCTCGGTCCACAGGCGGTTCAGGATCTCGAGGTTCTCGGCCATGAACTTGCCGCGCTTTTCGAACGGAATGCCGACGGCGTCGAACTCGCGCTTGTACCAGCCGGAGGCCATGCCCATGATCAGGCGACCTTCCGAAAGCTGATCCATGCTCGAAAGCTGCTTGGCGAGCGCCACCGGGTTGCGCAGCGGCAGGACGAGGATGCCCGTGCCCATCTTGATGCGGGTGGTGCGCGCGGCAATGCCGGTGAGCACGGTCAGAGAATCGATGATCGGGAAGTTGGGGTCAACGCCAAGCAGCATGTGGTCCCAGACCCAGACCGAATCGAAGCCCAGTTCCTCGACGCGCACGCCGTATTCGATAAGTTTCTTGGCGTTCGGCATTTCCGGATAGGCGGTGAAATTGCGCGCGGCGATGCCGAACGTGTTGCTCAGTTTGGTCATGTAAATTCCTCCAGATGAATTGGATCAGGCCGTGAACAGGCGTTCGGGATCGAGGCGCCGCAGGATTTCGAGTTCGTGGTCGGTGGGCGGCTCGGTGACCGCGACCTTCTCGTCGAAGACCAGATCGAAGCCGGTATTGTCCTGAACGTTCTCGCGGGTAATGCCGGGATTGAGCGCCAGCACCTTCATGCGCCGCGTCTTGTCGTCGAAGCCGAACACTGCGAGTTCCGTGATGACGCGGAACATGCCGCCGGCAGGCAGGCCGCTTTCGCCGCGGCTCGTACCGCCGCGGATGAAGCCCGGGCTGGTGATGAAATCGACCTTCTCCACGAAGCGCCGCTTCTCGTGCTTCATGGCGACGATCATGTTGGTGAGGCTCGAAATGTCGTTGCCGCCACCGGTGCCGGGAAGGCGCGTCTTCGGGTCCGATGGATCGCCGATGAAAGACGAATTCAGATTGCCATACTGATCAATCTGGGCGCCACCCATGAAGCCGATGTCGACATAGCCGCGCTGCAGCAACAGCAGCACTTCGGCACTGCCGAGCACCATGTTGGCGCGCTTGGTGCAGCGCTGGTCATTGGTGGAGGGCGGCAGCTTGCCGGGCTCCACGAAGGCGCCGACGACGCCGCCCTCGAACAGGATGGTCAGACCCGGGCAACGCAGCTGCTGTGCAAGCGTGGCGGCCAGAAGCGGAACGCCGACACCTGCAAACACCACCTGCCCGTCGCGCAACTGGCGCGCACTCAAAATCGCCAGGATTTCGCTGGCGGTATAGCGCTGCGTGTCAGTCATTGTAGATGCTCCGGCCCCTCTGGCTTGCTTCGAGAAGTTCGTCCATGCCGATCAGGGAAAGATATTCGTTCCAGGATTTCGGCTCGTAGAAGTAGCGCTCGAGATAGTCGCGCATGCCCTTGACCGGGTCGGAATTGACCTGGGCGACATAGGCTTCCATGTGCTTCATCATCGGCTCGTAAAGGCCGTAGCACTCGTGCGGAGCCGAGCCGTAAGGCACCTCGACTACCGCATCGACGCAGAAGAACGGGATTTTCGTCTGGTCGGGGGCGCGACGGATCTGATCGTTGGAGACGATGCGCTCCGTGGTCAGAATCACGCGATTTGCGGCGAGCGCCAGATCGATGTCCATGAACTGCAGCCCGTCGATCTGGGCATTGCCATAGGCGTCGCAGCGCTGGACATGGATCAGAGCGACATCCGGGTTGAGGGCCGGCACCAGAAGCAACTGCTCGCCGGTGAAGGGACAATCGATCTGCTTGGCTTCCGGCCGCTGCTTCATGACGTCCGAGCCGAGCATCGAGCGGATCGGCATGAAAGGCACGCCCATGCCACCGGCGCGAAACCGCATGCCGACAGCCATGTGGCTCCACTCCTCATAGCGCTTGCCCTGCTTCTCGACATGGTGGCGCATGACCTTGGAGAGACCCCACAGAATTCCTTGCGCAAACCAGCTCGTCACGATGTGATCGGAAATTCCCGAACCAAACAGCAGGTCGCCGTCGGTCGAAACGATACAGCGCGAGCACGACAGGTTCTTGCGACGCTGGCGCACCAGCTCCCAGATCAATGCCATCGGCGTGCGCGACATAGTGGAACCGCCGATGCCCACCTTCATGCCGTCCTGGACGAATGAAGCGGCCTCCTCGAGCGTCATGACCTTCTCGCGCAGACTTCTGTCGCGCTGGGACATATTATCCCTGAGCCGCTTGTAGGGCTCTACCTGAGCTTCAAGCACACACTCCTCCTTCCATTGGCGGCAAGCCGCTCTCTGCAAAAATGGGCCGACCTCGGCGTTGAATTCGGTGATAAGCCGGCCTCGAGAGCCACCGCTTCACACAGCGTTCAAGTCAACCTATCATACTAATGTTAGTAAGACTAGTCCATGACGCAAAGAATCCACCGCTATTCACGCGGTGGATTCTTCTGCGAAATCAGCCGGCGCAGGCCGGCTGAAGGCTCAGCGGCGCATTTGGAAGCTGCTGCCGGCGCATGTAAGAACGCTCGCGCAGTGCCGCCGGCGCGTTGCCGTAGAGCGTATTGCGCTGCCGCGGCAAACGTCCGGAGGAGCGGATGATCTCCTCCATGCGTTGCGGCGTCATTTCCTGTCCATGACTGGCGCCGGCCGAACGCGAAATGCTTTCATCCATGAGCGTGCCGCCCAGATCGTTGACGCCGGCATTCAGACAATGCCTAACACCGTCCGGGCCAAGCTTCACCCAGGACGCCTGGATGTTGGTGATATGCGGATGAAGCGCCAGGCGAGCCACCGCATGCATCAGGATCGATTCGCGGAAGGTCGGGCCAGGCCGCGACTTGCCCTTGAGGTAGATCGGCGCCTCCATATGGACGAAGGGCAGCGGCACGAATTCCGTGAAGCCGCCGGTCTCGACCTGCAGGTCGCGGACTCGGATCAGATGCCGCGCCCAATGCTCGTAACGCTCGATATGGCCGAACATGATGGTCGCCGTCGTGCGGTAGCCGAGACCGTGGGCCGCGCGCATGACATCGAGCCATTCGTCCGTCTTGATCTTGTCGGCGCAAAGCAGTGCGCGCACCTCGTCATCGAGGATTTCGGCAGCCGTGCCCGGCAAGGTGCTGAGGCCGGCGGCCTTGAGTTTCCCAAGGAATTCCACGACCGGAATGCCAAGCGTCTTTGCGCCTTGCGAGACCTCGAGCGGCGAGAAGGCGTGAATGTGCATCTCCGGCACACTCTCCTTCACCGCCTGGCAAAGCTCGATATATTTGCTGCCGGTGTAGGACGGGTGGATGCCGCCCTGCATGCAGACTTCGGACGCACCGCGCTCCCAGGCTTCACGAACCCGGCGCGCCACCTCCGACATCTCCAGATCATAGGGCCGGCCGCGCAGATTTTCGCTGAGCTTGCCCTTGGAAAAGGCGCAGAACTGGCATTTGAAATAGCAGATGTTGGTGTAGTTGATGTTGCGGGTGACGACGTAGCTGACCACGTCGCCATTGACCTTGCGGCGCAGATCATCGGCCGCCCTGCACACCGCGGCGAATTCCTCGCCGCGCGCCCGAAACAGACGGACGATCTCGGCTTCGCCAAGCGGCTTTGCGTCGGCGGCCTTATCGAGGATAGACTGCAATTCGTCTCCTGCCGGCGCAAGCGCCGGTGCCTTGAGCAGCGCCACATCGGCCGCCGGCGGCTGGTCGGCCCGACCCGGGCACCAGCCGTCCATGCGCGGCCAGCCATCGGCATCGATGAAGTCGTAGAGCGGCGTGCGCAGCTTTGCATCGACCCAGCGCAGCGCGTGGCGAGCATAGGCAGGATAAATCGCCAGGCGCTCGGTCAGGTCCTTGCCCGCGGCCTTAGTGGCGGCCTCAAGCTCCTTGAGATGCGGCCACGGCGCCTCAGGATTGACGTGATCCGGCGTGACCGGCGAAACGCCGCCCCAATCGTTGATGCCGGCCGCAACCAGCTGGCTCAGCACGCCCGGGCTCAGATTGGGCGGAGCCTGGATGTTCATTTCGGGCTCGAACAGCAGCCGGGCGACGGCGATGGTCCAAAGATGATCCTCAAGCGACGGCGCCTCCGCGCCAGCCATCAGCGTGCCGGGCTTCGGCCTGAAATTCTGGACGATGATCTCCTGGATATGGCCGTGGGCGTCGTTGAGATCGCGCAGCGCCAACAGCGAGTCGATACGCTCGGCGCGGGTTTCACCGATCCCGATCAGGATTCCAGAGGTGAAGGGCACTGCATGTTCGCCGGCGCGCCTGATCGTATCGAGCCGCGCCGCCGGCAGCTTGTCCGGCGAGCCGTAGTGAGCGCCGCCTTTGGCGCACAGCCGCTCCGAGGTGCTTTCCAGCATGATGCCCTGCGATACCGACACGCGGCGAAGCGATGCAAAATCCTCGTCGGTCAGCAGGCCCGGATTGACATGCGGCAGCAGGCCGGTCTCGCGCAGCACCATCTCGGCCATTTCGGCCAGATAGGAGAGCGTCGTTTCGTGGCCGAGCTCGCTGAGTTCCTCGCGCGCCAGCCGGTAGCGAAGCTCGGGCTTGTCGCCGAGCGTGAAAAGCGCCTCCTTGCAACCGGCCTTCTTGCCGGCCTCGGCGATCGCCAGCACCTGCTCGCGCGTCAGAAAAGCCCTTTCACCCTTCCGGGGCGGATGCGCGAAGGTGCAGTAATGGCAAACGTCGCGGCAAAGCTGCGTCAGCGGAATGAAGACCTTGCGCGAATAGGAGACCGCATTGCCATGTGCTGCATCGCGTCGCGCGGAGGCAGCTGCGAGCAAAGGCGAAAGGTCGGAAATGTCGATCAGAGCGAGCGCTTCTTCGCGGGTCAAGCGGCGGTCCGGAGCAAAGTTGGTGAGAAGCGTGGAGACGCTCATGGCAGCAATACCTCCTTGAATGAACCGGCCGGAACCGGAAAGCCTATGCCGGCGAAATGGCCGATACAGGCACGCGTGCGCTTTGCCGGGCTCTCGCCATCGTAGAAGGCAAGGTCGGAAGCAACGTCGATATCGTGGCCGGCTCCGTCGAGCAGCAGCGTCCTGGGCTCGATTCCGAGCGCGCGCGCGGCCGCGACGTGGCGGGCGAAACTGTCGGGCCCGAATGCCGGACGCAAAAGCAGCGGCGGCGCCACGGCCAGAACATTGGTGCCGCCATCCCGCAGGGCGGGTGCGATGACCACAGGGCTGGAACGCAAGGCAGTCAGCACCGAATTGAGCTCCGCGACGGTGACGAACGGAACATCTCCGGGAACGACAACAGCGCCCGACTCGTGCTCGGCATCGAACCAGCGCATGCCGTGTCGCACGGCGCCGTTGATGCCGTCCTCGACCATATCGGGAATAACAGTCGCGCCGAAGCTGGCCGCTATCGAGGCGACCTCCGAGTCGCCGGTTACCACCAGAATGCCGGAAAGCCCGTCAACGCGCGAAAGCGTGCCAAGCACGTCGCAAAGCATTGCCCGTGCCAGCGCCTTGCGTTCGCCCGGCTCAAGTATGTCGGCCAGCCGCGACTTCGCGCGATCAAGCCGCTTGACCGGGACCAGTGCCCAAATGCCGCCGCGCATGCACGAATCCGCCTTCACCCGAGCGCCCTCGCCTTCGTCTGCAGATCGGCAGCGATCAGATCGACGAAGCCAAGCACTTCGCGCGCCAGTCTTTCGCGATCCTCGTCGCTCTTCATCAATGTCGGCGCCGCATGAACTCGACCCCCGATCCCGGCGCTGTCAGCGGCATCGACCTCATCGATGACGAGACCATGCAGCAGACCGCCATAATGCTGGGCGATGGCGCGGGAGGTTGCAGGCACATTGAGCTCCGCCATGATCTTCACGGTCGGTCCCTTGACCGCCGCACCCCCGATGATGGGCGAGACGGCGACAACCGGCACGCGCGCACCTTCAAGCAGCTTGCGGATTCCGGGCGTCGCCAGGATGGGATCGATGCTGAGGAAGGGATTGGACGGGCAGATCACGATGCCGCGCAGGTCGGGCGACTGCAGCGCGGCCGTAACCTGCGCGGAAGGCCGTGCCTCGCCCGCACCCTCGAAGACGATGCCGTTGACCTCCGGCGCGCAGCGGCGCTCGACGAAATAGCGCTGGAAAGGAAGCATTCCTTCCGAGGTTGCCAGCATGGTACGGATCGGATCGTCGCACATGGGCAGGATTTTCGATGCAATCCCATGGCGTTCAGCCGCCATCGCCATGAACTCGGTGAGCGAAACCCCGGTCCGAAGCTGATGCGTGCGCTCGACATGCAGCGCCAGGTCGCGATCGCCAAGCTGGAACCAGGCCTCGCCGCCGAGATGCCGCAACGCCTCCATGAAGTTCCAGCTTTCGTCGGCGCGGCCCCAGCCCAGTTCCTTGTTGGCAATGCCACCGAGCGTATAGAGAACCGTGTCCAGATCGGGCGAGACCAGCAGCCCGAGATGCTCGAAATCATCCCCGGTATTGACCACCACGGTCAGGTCGGAGCCGATCACGCGAGACAGGCCGAATGCCAGCTTGGCGCCGCCGACGCCGCCGCAAAGCGCGACGATGCGGCCCTTGCCCTCTTGCGAATTCGGCTGGGTCTGCACTGCGGTGCTCATCGGAACATATCCCTCTCGCGGTCTCGAATCAGCGACGACGCGGCACGGTGAGGTGCAGCCGAGCGGAAGCCGCGCACCAGCACCGCAGGAAGCCCTTCGTCGGCCTGCCCCATGAGCAGGGAAGCCGCGGAAGCAAGCTCGTCGGCCACGGCGATTTCGGTGACCTTCAGCGTGCGCCCGAACAGATCCTTGCTGCCAATCCGGTCTAGGAGCGACGGCACGCCGGCCGCACCCAGCGCCACGCCGACGACGCCATTGCGCCACGGACGGCCGAAGCTGTCATTGATGACGACGCCGATGGACACGCCGAACTCCTGTTCCAGCCGCCGCTTCAGTCCGGCGGCCGAGCCATCCGGATCGCGCGGCAGAAGCAGGACGCGATTGCCGCTCTCGCCATGGCTGATGTTGGATTCGTCGATGCCGGCATTGGCCATGACGAAGCCGAGCTTATGGGCGGCGACGATCACATGCTCGCCGACCTTGACGATTTCCTCGGACTCGGAAAGCACGACCTCGACATGGCGCGGGTCCTTGCCGAGCTTTTCGGCCAATTCTCGCGCCCGATCGGAAGGCTCTACCTGATCCAGATCGACATAGAGCCCTTCCGCCTTGGAAATGATCTTCTGGGCAATGACCAGAATGTCGCCATCGACCAGCCCGAGACCGTTCCTGCGCAAGGCGTCCGTGAGGATCGCCGCGAGGTCGTCGCCCGGCTCGACAAGCGGAATGTCGGGCAGGGCGTAGAAGGAAACGGGCGAGACGGACATCGGAATCAGGCCTGCAAGGCGCCTTCGAGGCCGGTAATGCTGATGCCGGCGCCCGGCACCTTGTACTGCCGGTTGATCCAGATCAGCACCGAAGTCAGCGCCTCTGCGGCTGCGGAATTGGCGAGCACGCCGCCGCCGACACCGCGCTTGGCAACCGCACCGGCGATCTCGATCACCGCGGCGCGCGCCTCCTTGTCGTCGCTGAAGACAAGCACGTCACAGTCAACGCGGCCGCCGGCGTGAAGCTTCGCGGCGCCGACATTGTGGAACGCCGAGACGACCCTGACGCCGTCGCCAAGCAGTCGCTGTGCGATCTGCGCGGCCGAGCCCTCGCCCGGAAGCTGAACCGTCGAGACCTTGGGCGGCACCAGCGGCACAGCCGCATCGACGACGATCTTGCCCTGCACGGCATGCTTGATCTCTTCGATGGTCGCATCGTGGCTGGAGAACGGTACGGCCAGAATGACGATGTCGGCGGCAGTGGCCGCGCCGACATTGTCCTCACCGATCACGCCGGCGCCGAGTTCCGGGGCGAGTGCGGCGGCCTTTTCGCGCGAGCGCGAACCGATCACGACCTTGTAGCCGGCCGCGGCCCAGCCCTTGGCAAGACCCGACCCCAAATCGCCGGTTCCTCCGATGATGCCAATGACCGGCTTGGACGTATCAGACATATTCAAACCTCGAGACTGTTGTTGTGGCAGTCAGCCGCGAGGCGTCGCGATGGATGAATACGCCGCTCCCGACTGCGCGAGCCCATCAAGGACTCGCCATTCAAAATACTTACTATCAATAGGAAGATAATACAAGTCGGATTCAGCACACGCCGGAATCTGGAACGGACGCCATACGGTGTCCCATACATCGTCGCCTTGCGCGTGAGGCGTTCAGGCCATGCCGACGATGCAGCAAGCGACGAATCTTTTCACAGATCCGTCAAAGCGGATGCGAGCGCGAAGAGCGCGCTCGCATCGAACAATCAGGCATGGGCAAGTCCGGCGCCGAGATAGGCTTCGCGGACATGCGGATCATTGATCAGCTTTTCGCCAGGGCCTTCCAGCACCATCGATCCGGCTTCAAGAAGATAGGCGTAGTTGCACATGTCGAGGGCGGCATAGGCATTTTGCTCCACCATCAGGACGGTCGTGCCCGACTCGCGGATGCCGCGGATGATCTCGAAGGTCTGTTCGACGATGTTCGGAGCCAGGCCGAGCGATGGTTCATCGAACATGATCAGCTTCGGCCGCGACATCATCGCGCGCCCGATCGCCAGCATCTGCTGCTCGCCGCCGGACAATGTGCCCGCAACCTGCTTGCGGCGCTCCGCAAGCCGTGGAAACAGACCGAAGATGCGATCCAGATCGGCGTTGATGCCTTTGCTGTCGGAGCGCAGATAGCAGCCCATCTCAAGATTTTCTTGCACCGACATGTGTGGGAACACCCGCCGGCCTTCCGGGCAATGCGCGATGCCGAGCGAGAGAATGCGACTGGCGGACATGCCGGTGATGTCCTGACCGCAGAAGAATATGCTTCCGCTTGCCGCCGGCACCAAGCCGGAGATGGCGCGCAGCGTCGTGCTCTTGCCCGCGCCATTGGCGCCGACCAGCACGACAAGCTGCTTTTCCGGCACTTTCAGCGAAATGCCCTTGAGCGCGGTGACTTTGCCGTAGCGGCAAACCAGGTTCCTGATCTCAAGCATGCTTAACTCCCTGACCCAGATAGGCCTGGATGACTTCGGGGTCGTTCTGGATTTCGGTTGGCGTGCCGTCGGCGATGATGCGGCCGTAGTTGAGAACCACGATACGGTCGGATACGCCCATCACCATCGGCATGTCATGCTCGACCAGGAGAATGGTCTTGCCCTTGGCGCGCAGCTTGTTGAGCAGGTTGATGAAGCGTCCCGTTTCCGAGGCATTCATGCCGGAAACCGGTTCGTCCAGCAGCAGAGCGGAGGGATTGGCGGCAAGCGCGAGCGCCACGCCAAGCAGGCGCTGGTCGCCGTAAGGCAAGCTGCCGCCGGGCTCGTCGGCCTGATGATCGATGCCGACCAGGCGCAGAATTTCCCATGCCTCTTCGCGCAGCGCCGCTTCGGCCTTGCGCTCCTTCGGCAGCGACAGAAGCGTGCCGAAGAGGCTGGCGGCCGTGCGGCGATGCAGGCCGATCAGCACGTTCTCGAAGACGGTGATCTTGTCGAACACGCTGGTGCGCTGGAACGTCCGCACCAAGCCCAGCGACGTCACTTCGTGCGGCTTGAGGCCGTTGAGCGACGTGCCGCGGAAAGTGACCCTGCCCTTGGTGGGCTTGAGGAAGCCGGTGATGACGTTGAAGGCGGTGGTCTTGCCGGCACCATTCGGGCCGATCAGGCTGACCAGTTCGCCCTCGCCGACATGGAAATTCATGTCGGAGATGGCGATCAGGCCGCCGAAATGGACCGCGACATGCTCGATGGCCAGGATCGGCTGACGGGGAGTTGTCTGTGCGTTCATCATTGCGGCGCCTTGCTGGTCTCGAGGGTCAGGGAGCGTCCGTCGCTCGCTGAATTCGACGGGCGGCCGAACCAGCGTTCGATGGCCGGTACGATGCCGTCGGGCAGGACGTAGACGATAAGGATCATCAGCAGGCCGTAGAGGATCCACTGCAGTTCGGGACCGACATAGGAGCGCAGCACCACCGGCGCGAGGCCGAAGATGATGCCGCCGACCACCGGACCGGCCAGGGTGCCCTTGCCGCCGGTGATCACCATGATGACCATGGTGACGGTGTTCAGGAACATGAAGATCATAGGATCGATGATCTGGATGTAGTGGGCATAGAGGCCGCCCGCAGCACCCGCCATTGCGCCGGCGAAGATTGCCGCCAGAACCAGGTATTTGGTGACGCTGATGCCGACCGACATTGCGAGGGTTTCATTCTCGCGCAGTGCGATCATGGCGCGGCCGAAGGGCGAGTAGACCAGCCGCTTGATAATCACATAGGCGACGATGATGGCGACGAGCACCACATAGTAGTTCTGCGCCTTGCCCCAGAGCGTGGCATAGCCGGTCCATTCGAAGCCGAGCGTCAGCGGCGGAATGCCTGGCAAGGCCAGCGGGCCATTGGTGAGTTCCACCCAGTTCAGCGCGACCAGGCGCACGACCTCGGCGAAGCTGATCGTGACGATGACGAAGTAGGCGCCGCGCACACGAAAGGCGAGCTTACCGATCAGATAGCCGCAAAGGCCGGCAACCAGCGTCCCGAGTATGACGCCGACAACCGGCGGCCAGGGCTCATGGGTAATCTGATAACCGAAGATCGAGACGCTGAAGCCAAGCGACGTCAGCGCGCTGACATAGGCGCCGATGCCGAAAAAGGCGACATGGCCGAGGCTGAGCTGGCCGGTATAGCCGAGCAGGAGGTTCAGGCTCATGGCTGCCAGCATGAAGATGCCGGAAACCACCAATGTGTGCAGGAAGTACTGGTCCTGGAGCCACAGCGGAACCGAAGCGAAGAACGCGACGGCAATATAGGGAAGAAAGCGTTTCATCCGATGCGCTCCGTGCGTGCGAACAGCCCCGTAGGCTTGAAGATCAGAACGATGATGATGATCAGGAAGCCCATCGCGTCACGGTAGCCGGACGAGATGTAGCCGGCGCCGATTTCTTCGGCAAAGGCCAGGATGAACCCACCGAGAGCAGCGCCCGTGATGTTGCCCAGGCCGCCGAGAATGACGATGGCGAAGGCCTTGAGGGAGGCGAGGTCGCCCATGGTCGGCGCAATGACGAAGACCGGCCCGAGCAGCGCGCCGGCAGCCGCCGCGAGCGCCGAACCGAGAGCGAAGGTCATGGTGTAGATGGCACTGATATTGACGCCCATCAAAGCGGCGGTGCCGCTATCCTGGAACGTCGCGCGCATCGCCTTGCCGAGCTTGGTGCGGTTGATCACAAGATAGGTGCCGGCAATCAGAAGAAGCGCGATCAGCAGAACCATGGCCCGCAGCCAGGAAATCGAGATCGGCCCGATCACCAGCGGCTCGGTCGGCAGCGGCGATGGCACCGACTTGGCGATACCGCCCCAGGTCAGATGCTCGACATTCTGCATGACGATCCAGGCGCCGATCATCAGAAGCATCGTGGTATCGATGTCGGCGCCGCGCTTGTTTCTCAACAGCGTGAATTCGATCGCCGCCCCCAGCACCATGCCGGCGACGATCGCGAACGCGATCGAGACGAAGAAATCCATGCCGAGAATGACGGCAAAGAAATACATCATGTAGGCACCGAAAGCATAAAGCTCGCCATGCGTGAAATTGACGATCCTCATGATCCCGAAGATCAGAGTGAGGCCGATGCCAAGCAAAGCGTAAGTGCCGCCCATGATGAGCGTGTTGACGAGATGTTGAAGTAACTGATCCAAGACTGTTCCTCACCAATTTTCCGAAGAACACGCTGTTTGCGGACAAGCGGATAGCATCGCACCTCCACAGCGGGGCGCCGCAACAATGTCTCTCCGCGTTGCCGCAGGAATTTCTGCCGATGTGAATATGTCGGGCGCTCGACCCGCTAGATCACCGCAGAACCGAGCGCCGGTTCATGCCGCGCCGGCACCGGCGCGATTCCTATCGAAAATCAACCATTCCTTGCTCCTCCAGCCTGACCGATGGCAAGACGCCTCCTCGCCGACAAAGCATGCTCCAACCCGCTTCACGGCGACGGCGCACACCTCCTCCTACGCGTTCCGAAGATCGCCCAAGGCCAATGCACGTTAAGGTCATATTATCATTAGGACCATAATAAGACAGGAACAACAAGAGCGCAAGCCCAGTTTTTTGCGCCATGCACCGTAATTGGAGAACGATGCGGGCTCCGGCTCGCGTCTTCGGCATTCATCGCTTACCGATGAATGTGGCCGTCTTCGGGAGCGGCGGCACATTCTCCAAATTCCTTCCCTCTTGTTTTCGCAGCGGATACGGTTGAGCTTGCACCGAGCCGGCAACGGCAGAACCAGGTCATAGTAACGAACCAAGAGGTCAGGATGGTTGAACTGCCGCCCCTTCGCGCGCTGCAAGTTTTCGAAGCTGTCGGACGCTTCGGGAGCATGACCAAAGCTGCCCAGGAGCTAAAGGTCTCACCGGGGGCGATCAGCCAGCAGATCAAGATCCTCGAAGAGGCGATGGGCCTACATCTCGTCGCCCGCAAAGGCAATGGGCTTGCGTTGACCGAAGTGGGGCTCGCCTATCACCAGGCAGTAGCGAAGGCGTTCGCGGATTTCCACAAGGCCAGCAGCGACATCGTCGAATTTCACCGCTCAAGCGCGCTGATTATCAGCGCCCTGCCGTTGATCGCCAGTCGCTGGCTTTCACCCAACATGTTCACCTGGCAGAAAACCCATCCGAATGTCTGCTTCCATCTGGAAGGCACGGCAATCGAACCGGTGCTCGACGGCAAGCCGTTCGATTTCCGCATCACCTACGCCGACAAGGCGCATCTGTTCGAGAGTTTCGTTCCGCTCTTCAACGATGGCCTTGTTCCGGTGTGCAGTCCCGAACTCGCTGCTTCCCAGCCGCTCGAAAAGCCTGCTGACCTGCTCGCGCACCGCCTTCTTACCATCGACTGGCGACCGTTCCTGTCGCCGGCGCCGACCTGGCAGGACTGGTTCCGCCTCGTTGGACTGGATGGCAGCGAAATCCGCGATTTCTTCATGCTTTCGCTGTCGAGCCTGGCGATCGAAGCAGCCATAGAGGGGCGCGGCATTGCGCTCGCGCAAAAGGCCATGGTGGCTGAAGAATTGAGAACCGGCCGACTGATCGCGCCTTTCGAGCAGGTCCTCATGCTGCCCTCGCCCTATATCCTTGCCTGGAACAGGACGGTCTTCGACAAGACGGGCGCCAGTGAATTCCATCGCTGGATCGTGGGTTTGGCACGAAAGCAGGAGAGGAACACACTGGCGCCGTGAGGCTGCCGAGTGGTTATTGCAGTACGTGGACCTTGCCGTTTTCCACCTTGCCGAAATAGATGTTCGGCGTGCTTTGCGCGCTTTCGGCGCCCGACTGACCGACCTTGGCAAAGGATACGGCACCATTCAGCACGTCGACCTTGGTTTCCCAAAGGGCTTTCTGGATGGAAACCGGATCGGTCGCGCCAGCCTTTTCGATCGCGGCGGCGATGACCTGAATGCCGTCATAGCCGCGGAAACTTTCGGTCAGCCCGGCGAAATTGTAGCCCTTGGCTTTCCAGGTTTCGATGAAAGCCCTGGTTTTCTCGGGATAAGCCGTATTCTCCGGTTCCCACGGGGCGAAGAAAACCAGGTGCGTGGTGTTTTCAGCCGCGCTGCCGGCCTGTTCGATCAGCTGGTCGGGATTTTGCGACCCGCCGGTGGTGATGATCTGCTTGTCGATGCCAAGCGCCTGCGCCTGCTTCAGAACCAGCGTCAACTGCTCCACCGCCGTCGTGACGATGATGGTGTCTGAGTCCGAGGACTTGAGCTTGGAAAGCTGCGAACTCACATCCTGCGTCGCCTGGTCCATCATCTCGACATAGCCGACCTGGATCGACTTGCTCTCGAGCATCTTGGTGAACTCGGTGACGGTGCTGCGGCCCCAGTCGTTGTTGATCACCAGGAAGTCGACCTTCTTGATGTTGAAAAGCCCAAGTTTCTCCTCAAATCCCTTGGCCTCGATGTTCTGCGTGGCCGCGATCCGAAACACATAGGGATTGCCGCTTTCGGTGATCTTGTTGGCGCCGGAAGTCTCCACCACCATCGGCACCTGATACTGCATGAGCTTGGGCATCGTGGCGAGCGTCAGGCTCGAGCCCCAGGCACCCAGCAGAACCGGCACCTTGTCCCTGACGATGAGCTTCTCGGTGACGGCCGCGGCCTCGGTCGGGTTGCTCTTGTTGTCCTCTATGACGAGGTTGAGCTTCTTGCCGAGGACACCGCCTTTGGCGTTGATTTCCTCAACTGCGATCTTCGCACCGTTGGTGACATAATCGCCCGATGCGGCGAACGCGCCGGTCAGCGGCATGTTCACGCCGATATTGATGTCCTCGGCATGCGACGGAACCGTAGCGCCGAACATCAGCGCGCCGGATATCAATGCAGATCTGAGTATTGAATTACGCTTCCTCATCTTATTCTACCTCCCAGTTCGAATAATTGGAAATATCGGGCCCATGCATTCCGGCCTTTTTCCGGGCCGGGATCTCACTCCATTTTTGTCGTTCAATCCGGTCTGGTATTACAGCGCCGCGTCAAGACGGACGTACAAGGACGCTCTAACTCTTTTGACTAAGCATCGGATCGATCCGAAAACCGGATTCCACTTTTCGGTCCGATGCCCTAGAGATCGAGAACCAGGGTTTTCGTCCTCGATCGCGAAACACAAGGCAGAATGACGGCGCCGGACTCACGCTGTTCGTCGTCCAGAAGATCGTCGTTGTGCTCCGGTACGCCGTCCAGCACCTTCACCAGACAAGTCCCGCAGATTCCGGCGCGGCAGGAATTGGAAATCTTGCAGCCGGCTTCTTCGAGAACCTTGAGCAGGCTTTTGCCGGCCGGTACGCTGAGCCTGCGACCGGAGTTTGCCAGTTCCACCTCGAACTCGCCGTCATCGACGATTTCCGGCCGTTGGCGCGGCGCAAACCGCTCGCGATGAAGCATGCCGGCGGGCCAGCCGAAGCAGTGGGTCTCGACCGCGTCGATCAACGGCCCCGGACCGCAGCAGTAAACGACCTGACCCGGCACGGGATCGGCCAGAAAGCGCTTGAGGTCGAGCAGGCCGTATTTGTCCTGCGGCACGAGATGGACATCGCCGCCGGAGAACTCACCGATTTCCTTGACGAAAGCCATCGAGCTTTCAGTGCGGCCACCGTAAAGCAAGGTCCAGCGCTTCCCCTTGGCCGCCACTTCCCGGATCATCGGCAGGATCGGGGTTATGCCGATACCGCCGGCGATGAACAGATAATGATCGGCCTCGACCAGGCGAAAATTGTTTCGCGGCCCAGCCACCTGCACGATATCGCCGGCGCGGAGCCGATCGTGGACGAATTGGGAGCCGCCGCGGCTATCGGGTGCCAGCAGCACGCCGACCCGCCACCGGTCGCGCTCGGAAGGGTCGCCACAAAGCGAATATTGCCGGGTCAGGTCCGACGACAGGATCAGATCGATATGCGCGCCGGGCTCCCAGGACGGCAGGGTGCCGCCGAAACCATCGGTCAGCACCAACGATACGACGCCCTCCGCCTCTACCTCCATTGCCTCGATCTTCAGCGACAACTGGTCGCTCAGGCCTTCGAATATGTTTTCAGGACGCGGATTCATGGGGTCAGCCTTCCAGGTTCCGGGAGTTGACGACTGCCCCGGCTAGGGTCCGGGGCAGTCCACGCTTTTGGTGCTACACTTCAGCGGTCAGGCTGCCCGCATCGTTGCAGCGACAACCTCCGGCGTGAACGATTTCCACGCGATGTCTCGCATGCCTCTCATCGCCCGCAGGATCTCTTCGCGATCCTGGTCGGTCTCGGCATAGGTCGAGAGGACCTGGCGACCCAGTCCGGTGTGGAATTTCTCGTCGATTTCGATCTGCTTGTAGATCCTCACGACATCCATGTGGCCCTGGCGCTCCGCGCCCTTGAAGGTCGGCTCGAAACTGCCGGAAGCCGATGTTTCGGACACATACCAGGCTGCGATCGCGGCGAGATGGTGCCGGTCCATGCACTCCCAAAGGAAGTTGCTCCAGGGAACCGCAGCCGTCGGCACCGATGTCGGAACCGTGCCGCCAAGGGATTCAACCGCCTTGCCGACTTCCTCGTAATGCTCAGCCTCCTGGAACGACTGCTTCGCCAAAAGGGTGATGTGGTCGCGCCGAAACCGCAGGCCGTAGCGACGGATTTGCTCGTTCAGCAGAAAGACATAGTCGATCTCGCGCCAGGCGCGCGTCTCAAGCCACGTCGCCAGGATACGTGGGTTTGGGTTCGCATTGTAGGCATTGAAGAAAGACTCGGTCGCTTCCTTGGTAATGTTGAAAACATCATCAAGTATTTCGTCGACCTCAGCGTCAATAGGCGCAAGACCATTTCCGCCTCTGACCTTCTTCGTGTCCAACATGATTATATCTCCTCGCTGTTGCGTTATTCGCAACAATTAGAAGATCAACCAGGCCTCAGGTCAACGCTGAAGTCTTTTAGTTTGGCTTCGTCGGAGTATAGGAAAACTAACAAAGCCGGTCGGATTGCTCCGCGGAGCGGCTGGGAGCATCAGGCCGGGAGCAGGCCCATCTCCACGAAGCTGTGAAAAACCATCAGCTGCCCGGCCGGTATGGCACCAGTCGAGGCGGGCAGCTCAGCCAGCCCGTCGGCTTGCGCCAGCGGCAGCAGACGCGCCGAACCTCCCTTTCCGAGCTTCTCGGCACGCGGAATGCCGTCCGGTCCGGTGTCGACAATCCGGACCGGAACAAATTCCTGCCTGCCTTCGATGTGAGTGAATTCGTGCGCGGTCCTGGCGACGCCAGGCCGCCGGCGTTCGTCTTGTCCCGCCAAGGCTCTTACCAATGGGCCGAGGAAGAGAAATGCCGTGACCAGTGTTGCCATCGGATTGCCTGGCAAATTCAAAAGCTTGCATTTTCCAAGGGAGCCGAACCCGATCGGCTTGCCGGGCCGAAGAGCCAGGGAAAGAACCGTCGTCTCGCCTTTCAGCGCGGCAATCGCCGCCGGAACCCGGTCTGCCACGCTTCCGGCCACGCCGCCCGAGGTGACGAGGACATCGAGGTGGCGATTGGCTCCGAGCACTCCGGCAAGAAGATCGACATCGTCGGCGGCGATCCCGAGATCCTCCACGGTCGCACCCGCCGAGCGCAGCATTGAGGAAAGGATGAAACGATTGGTATCGACGATCCGGCCGCCTTCCGGCAGCGTCCCCGGCGGAACCAGTTCGTTTCCGGTCGACAATATGCCGACGCGCGGAGCCCTACGCACGCGTACATGCGATTTTCCCGCCGCCGCGAGAATGGCGAGATGGCAAGCGTTCAGCCGGGCTCCGCCTTCGACGATCGTCGCCCCCGGTACCACATCCTCCGCGCGCCGGCGGATGTTTCGTCCCGCTTCAATTCTTGCGGCGATCTCGACGCGGCCTTCCACCATCCGTGCCCGTTCATGCGGCACGATTGCCGCAACGCCATCGGGAATTGGGGCTCCGGTGGTAATACGGATCGTGTGCCCGCGCCGCAGCATCAGGCGCTGCTCGTCGCCGGCCCTGGCTTCGCCTTGCAGCCGCAATCCGATTGGCGGGATACTGCCAAGATCATCCAGGTGAATGCAAAAGCCATCCATCGCCGCATTGTCGAAAGACGGAAGTGCAAGGCTGGATTGTATGTCGGCGGCGGCAACGCGGCCCACCGCTTCGCGCAATGGGACATCTTCACATTCCTGAAGGGGTGAGACGCTGGAGAGGATCAGCCGGCGGGCCTCGTCCACGGAAAGAAGCCCGCGTCCCTCCCGGCAATCGTTGCCGGAACGCTTCTCACAATTCTCCAGCGGCGGCACCGGCGCGATCGTCGACAAATCTGTTGTCCCTGGGCTGGAGAGGATAGGCGAATTCGCTCGATGCGTCAGAATGAAGTTACGCAAACACTTGCACTGGCAACTCTATTTTCCAACTACGAATTCTCTTTAAAGAACTTCCGCACCGTTTTGACACTGCCGGCGTCCGATACCGCATATCCTGGCAGCGAGTTCACAGCCCGACGATAGTCGGTTCCGCTGATGATCTCCCTGAGCCGCTCGACCGCTTTGGTGTTCAGCACATTGCTGCGGCAGATGAAGAAATAGTCTTCCGTGATGACATGCACGAAATCCAGATCGAACTCGACCGCGGCGGCCTCGACGCCGAAGCCGGTGTCGGCCATGCCCCTCGCGACATGGGCTGCTACCGCTGCATGCGTGAGTTCGACGTTCTGGTAGCCGGTGATTTCACCGCTGTCGATCTTGTGTTGTGCCAAGAGTTGCTCGAACAGTGCGCGCGAGCCTGAACCGACGTCACGGTTGACGAAGCTGATCTTGGGATCGCGTAGCGCGCCGAGACCTGAAATATTGAGCGGATTGCCGCGCCTGACGAAAAGACCCATCTCGCGCGTGACGAAGCCGATGACGCAATAAATGCTCGGATCTAGCCATTTTTTCAACGCCGCCACGGCGCGCTTGCGCAGGTCGCCGTGCGGCAAGTGAATTGCCGCAAGTTCGCATTCCTGCGCCCGCAGCGAATCGAGCGAGGCCTGATTGGTCATGTAGCGCAGATCGATGCCGGAATCAGGATTGCGGGCGAGAAACTCGCTGAGCTTGGATATCGCAAAGCCGTGGCTTGCATGTATCCTTACGCGCGGCGGCACATCTGGAAGGAGACTGGCAAGCTCCATCTCCAGTTCCTGTGCGATATTGTGAAGTTGCGGCCCAAGCCGAGCCTTCAGATGCTGCTCGGCCCAGACAAGCTTGCTGCCGAGCGGCGTCAAATGCGAACCCTTGCCGCGGTGCCTTTCCACCAGCGGTTCGCCGAAAAACGCCGACCACTGGTCAACCAGGTTCCACGCATGGCGGTAAGACATACCGGTGTGTTCGGCGGCCGTCGCCAAGGTACCAGAGGTCTTGATCTCGCGCAGGAAGCCAAGCAGCACCCGCATCGAATGGGGAGACGTCTCGTTGGTGAAGTGCCACGTCGCCTCGATGTTTATGCGGACCATCGCAGCCATTACCCCCGGATCACGGTGCAAATATTGATAGCGCCAGCAGGATCAGGAAGCGATGCCGATCGCAGCAGGATGCACGTCCACCGCCCCGCCAACGGGGAGGCGTTTGCTGCGGGCATCTACCAAATTTACGCTCGAATGGCAAAAGCCGGATTTAATGCACTCAAATGCAGCTATTTGCGGGCAAGAAGACCAATCGCTTCACTGGCGATCGGGTCCAGCCCTTCGCCGCCCTCTTTCCAATGCGCGCAAATCTGCTCGCGCATTCGCGGCTCCCAGAATTTCTTCAGATGATCGGCGACCGCCTGCGGCGCCACGCTCCGGCTCTGCGTTGCGAAGAACGTGCTGATCTGGTTGGCCATATAGACGAGTTTGTTAGGCGACATGACCGTTGAATCCTTTTTGAGCGATACGGCGGGGGTGGGTGAACACTTCAAAGCCATCGCGGCGCGCCACGGCGACGATCGTGATGCCTGCCGCTTGCGCCGTCCGCAGGGCCAGTGCCGTCGGGGCTGAGACGGCGACCAGCACCGGTATCCCCGCCGCTGCCGCCTTCTGCACCAGTTCGACCGACAGGCGGCTGGTCATGATTCCGAGCCCCCCGCGGCCGGTTCGGCCCATATGCGCCAATGCGCCAGTGAGCTTATCGAGCGCATTGTGCCGGCCGACATCTTCGCGCAAGGCGAGTAGGCCCTCGTCGCGCGTCCAGAATGCGGCGGCATGGACGGCGCTGGTGCGTTTGTGGAGCGGTTGCCGGCTGGTCAGCGCGTCGAGCGCCGACATGATTTCGTGCGGCGAGAAGACGACGTCGTCGAGCACCGGCGCCTGCACGCGCATGGCCTCCTCGAGGGATTCGATGCCGCACAACCCGCATCCGGTCGGGCCGGCAAGGAACCGTCGCCGTTCCTGCAACACGGCCCGCCGAGACGCGGTGAGCCACATCCGCAGGTCGATGCCGGCTTCCGCCTCGACGATGTCGAGACTTTCGATCTCCGCGACAGAGCCGATCACGCCTTCGGTCAGGCTGAATCCGGCGGCGAAGTCGGCCAGATCCTGCGGCGTCGCCATCATCACGGCGTGCGAGGAACCGTTGTAGGAGAAGGCGACCGCCACCTCCTCGGGAATGCTGCGCTCTCCGCGAACGAGCCCGTCGCCGCGCCACACGGCGCGATCGACGCAACTGAACGCTTCCATGGCGGGCTACTCCGCGGCTTCGGCCGGAACGATTCTCCGGCTCCTGCGCGCGAAGTCGGAATATTCCTCCTGCCAATCCGAAGGGCCGTTGGAGGGCGCGACCTGAACCGCGGTGCACTTGAATTCCGGGCAGTTCGTGGCCCAGTCGGTGTAGTCGGTGGTGACGACGTTGGCCTGCGTGTCGGGGTGGTGGAACGTCGTGTAGACGACGCCGGCCGCCACCCGGTCGGTTACATGCGCCCGCAGCGTCGTCTCGCCGGCGCGGCTTGCAAGCCTCACCCACGAGCCGTCGCGGATGCCACGCTGCTCGGCGTCGTGCGGATGTATTTCCAGGAGATCTTCCTTGTGCCAGACCACATTGTCGGTGCGCCGCGTCTGCGCGCCGACATTGTATTGCGACAGGATGCGCCCGGTCGTCAGCAGCAGCGGAAAGCGCGGGCCGGTCTTCTCGTCGGTCGCGACATATTCGGTGCGGATGAACTTGCCCTTGCCGCGCACGAAGCCGTCAATATGCATCACCGGCGTGCCTTCCGGCGCCTTTTCGTTACAGGGCCACTGCACCGAGCCCATCTTTTCCAGATAGTCGTAGGAAACGTTGCTGAAGCTCGGCGTCGTCCGCGCAATCTCGTCCATGATCTCAGAGGGATGCTTATAATCCCACGACAGGCCCATGGCCTGGGCGAGCTTCTGCGTGACCTCCCAATCGGCATAACCATTTTTCGGCGCCATCACCTTGCGTACGCGGTTGATGCGCCGCTCGGCATTGGTGAAGGTGCCGTCCTTCTCGAGGAAGGTCGAGCCGGGCAGGAAGACATGCGCGTAGTTCGCGGTTTCATTGAGAAAGAGGTCGTGAACGACGACGCACTCCATCGCCGCGAGGCCGGCCGATACATGCTTGGTGTCGGGGTCGGACTGCAAAATGTCCTCGCCCTGGATGTAAATGCCCTTGAACCAACCCTCGACAGCGGCGTCGAGCATATTGGGGATGCGCAGGCCCGGCTCGTCGTCGAGCTTCACACCCCAAAGGCTCTCATAGATGTCACGAACCGCATCGCCCGAGACATGGCGATAGCCCGGCAATTCATGCGGAAAGGAGCCCATGTCGCAGGAGCCCTGCACATTGTTCTGGCCGCGCAGCGGGTTCACGCCCACGCCCGGTCGACCGATATTGCCGGTCAGCATGGCAAGGTTGGCGATCGCCATCACCGTGGTCGAGCCCTGGCTGTGCTCGGTAACGCCGAGGCCGTAATAAATCGCGCCATTGCCGCCGGTGGCATAGAGGCGAGCCGCCTGCCGGATAATTTCCGCAGGCACGCCCGAAAGCTTCGCCACTTCCTCGGGGCTGTGGCGCTTGTCGGCGACGAACTCGGCGTAGTCCTCGAATTCGGACCAGTCGCAGCGTTCACGAATGAAGGCCTCGTCGAACAGTCCTTCGGTGACGATGACATGCGCCAGCGAGGTGACCACGGCCACATTGGTGCCGGGCCTTAACGGCAGATGGTGCGCCGCCTCGACATGCGGCGAACGGACGATATCGATGCGGCGCGGATCGATCACGATCAGCTTGGCGCCTTCCCGGAGCCGCTTCTTCATGCGCGAGCCGAAGACCGGATGTCCGTCGGTGGGGTTGGCGCCGATCACCATCACCACGTCGGTATGCTCGATAGAGTCGAAATCCTGGGTGCCTGCCGAAGTGCCGAACGTCTGGCCAAGCCCGTAGCCAGTAGGCGAATGGCAGACGCGCGCGCAGGTGTCGACATTGTTGTTGCCGAAACCCTGGCGGATCAGCTTCTGGACAATATAGGTCTCCTCATTCGTGCAGCGCGACGAGGTGATGCCGCCGATCGCACCCCTGCCGTACTGGTACTGGATACGGCGGAATTCGTTCGCCACATGAGCGAAGGCCTCCTCCCAGGTCACCTCACGCCATGGGTCGGTGATCTTCTCGCGGATCATGGGATTGAGGATGCGGTCCTTGTGGGTGGCGTAGCCCCAGGCGAAACGGCCCTTCACACAGGAATGGCCGTGATTGGCCTTGCCGTCCTTATAGGGCACCATGCGCACGAGCTGGTCACCCCGCATTTCCGCCTTGAACGAGCACCCGACGCCGCAATAGGCGCAGGTGGTCACCACCGAATGCTCGGGCTGGCCGATCTCGATGACGGTCTTTTCGGTCAGCGTTGCCGTCGGGCAAGCCTGCACGCAAGCACCGCAAGACACGCATTCGGACTCGAGGAAGGGCTGCTGCATGCCCGGCGACACACGGCTTTCGAAACCACGGCCGCCTATGGTCAGCGCAAACGTGCCCTGCACTTCCTCGCAGGCGCGCACGCAGCGCGAGCAGACGATGCATTTCGACGGGTCATAGGTGAAGTAGGGATTGGACTCGTCCTTCGGCATCCAGCGGAAATTCTCTTCGCCGTTCTGCTTGGCGAAGACGTGATTGCCGCCCTCATAGCCGTAGCGAACGTCGCGCAGGCCCACCACGCCGGCCTGCGTCTGCAACTCGCAATCGCCATTGGCCGCGCAGGTGAGACAGTCGAGCGGATGGTCGGAAATGTAGAGCTCCATCACGCCGCGACGAATGTCACGCAGGCGCTGGGTCTGCGTCTTGACCACCATGCCATCCATGGCCGGCGTCGTGCAGGAGGCCGGCATGCCGGCCCGCCCCTCGATTTCGACGAGGCAAAGCCGGCAGGAACCGTAGGCGTCGACCATATCGGTCGCGCACAGCTTGGGAATGGCAATGCCGGCATCCATGGAGGCGCGCATGATCGACGTGCCTTCCGGAACGGTGACGTCGAATCCGTCAATGTTCAACGTCACCTGCTTTTCCGATTTCGAGGCCGGAGTGCCGTAGTCGATTTCGTGAATGAGACCCATGGCGGCGCTCCTATTCGGCTGCTTCCGCGACAGGGCGCGGCTTGAAATCTTCCGGGAAGTGGGTGATGGCGCTCAGCACCGGATAGGGTGTGAAGCCGCCCAGTGCGCAAAGCGATCCGAACTTCATCGTGTTGCAAAGGTCAGTGACGAGCGCGAGGTTCTTCTCGGGCTCGATATTCATCATGATCTTGTCCAGCGTCTCCACGCCGCGCGTCGAACCGATGCGGCAGGGCGTGCACTTGCCGCAGGATTCGACCGCGCAGAACTCCATGGCGAAGCGCGCCTGCTTCACCATGTCGACCGTGTCGTCAAACACGACGATGCCGCCATGGCCGATCAGGCCGTCCTTGGCGGCGAAGGCCTCGTAGTCGAACGGCGTATCGAACAGGGATGGGGGGAAATAGGCTCCGAGGGGCCCGCCAACCTGCACCGCGCGCACCGGCCTTCCGCACGCCGTTCCGCCACCCACTCCATTGACCAGCTCGCCGAGCGTAATGCCGAAGGCGACTTCGTACAGGCCGCCATGTTTGACGTTGCCGGCAAGCTGGATCGGCATCGTGCCGCGCGAGCGGCCCATGCCGAAGTCGCGGTAGAACTCCGCGCCCTTGTCGAGAATGGTCGGTACGGCGGCAAGTGACAGAACGTTGTTGATGACCGTCGGCTTGCCGAACAGACCCTTGTGGGCAGGCAGCGGCGGCTTGGCCCGCACCGTGCCGCGCTTGCCTTCGAGACTGTCCAGAAGGGCGGTCTCCTCGCCGCAGACATAGGCACCCGCACCGACGCGAACCTCAAGGTTGAAGTCGTATTGCGACCCGGCGACCCGTTTTCCAAGCAATCCGCCCCGGCGTGCGGCTGCGATGGCGACGTTAAGCGCCTCGATGGCCAGAGGATATTCGGAGCGGACGTAGATATAGCCCTGGGTGGCGCCGACAGCGATGCCGGCGATGGTCATGCCCTCGATCAGCAGCAAAGGGTCGCCTTCCATCACCATGCGGTCGGCGAAGGTGCCGCTGTCGCCCTCGTCGGCATTGCAGACGATGTATTTCTGATCCGCCGCAGCCTTCGCGACCGTGTCCCACTTGATGCCCGTCGGGAAACCGGCGCCGCCGCGGCCGCGCAGGCCGGACTGGGTTACGGTCGCAATGATTGCCTGAGGCCCGGCCGCAAGCGCAGCCTCAAGCCCGCGATAGCCGCCATGGGTCCGGTAGTCCTCAAGCGATGCCGGATCGATGATGCCGCATCGCTCGAAAGTCAGGCGCGTCTGGCCCTTCATGAAGGGATGCTCTTCCGGATTGCCGATGCCGAGCGGATGGGCGGCGCCGGTAGCGGCGGCGGTGAACACGCTTTCAACATCGGCGAGATCGACCGGGCCAAAGCCGATGCGGCCGTCGGCCGTCTCGAATTCGACCAGCGGCTCCAGCCAGTGCATACCGCGCGATCCGGTGCGAACGATTTCAAGATCCGTTCCGGCTTTATCGGCGACTTCGATGAAGGCGGCTGCGATCCGGTCCGAGCCGAGGGCGACGGCTACGGAATCCTTGGGGATGTAAACGCGAAAGCTCATAGCTCTGCCTCCGCAACCAGTGCATCCACCTTGGCGCGATCGAGACGGCCGACCAGCCGGCCGTCATACATCGCCGAGGGAGCGGCCGAGCAGAGCCCCAGGCAGTAGACCGCCTCGAGACTGACGCGACCATCAGATGTCTGCTCACCAAACTTCACGCCAAGCTTCCGGCAGGCATGGTCGGCCAGCCCGTCGCCGCCGGAAGCCTGACAAGCCTCGGCACGGCAGATCTTCAGCACATGACGCGGTGGCGGGGCGGTACGAAAATCATGGTAGAACGTGACGACGCCGTGCACCTCGGCCTTCGACACGTTCAGCGCATCGGCAATGAGCGGAACAGCTTGCGGATCGATATAGCCGAATGCTTCCTGCAGGGCATGAAGCATCGGCAGCATCGCGCCGGGTCGGCCCTTGTGCTCGGCAAGCACGCTGCGCGCGTAGTCGCCATCCCAAGCTATCGGTTGCCTCACAACATTCCCTCCCAGGTACTTTGATGTGCACCGCATGTCCGGGCCGCAGGGGCTCAGACTTCCGACGCTCTCAAATGCTAGTCAGGGGAAGGACAACCGTGCAATATGAAATGAATCTCATATTAAATTGTCGAAGCGCATCCTATTATATTTTTTGCATTTCCTAAACTATACTTTTTTCATCCTGATTATTTCGCTCAATCAAGCTGCCGAATAAAACTATCATCGCAATAAATAATCAGGAAAATGTCCTTGACTTATTCTCCAGCTATATTCGAAACCACCTTGTCAGCGAAGCTGAGACGCGCAGCCTGCGTACAGGTGTTTTATCAGGCTTGCAGGCGCGCCGGCGACATTGCCGCAGCAGCATCCTGCAATTCGAACGGTGCCGCCTGGCCGTTGACCAGAGTCGCGGCAAGCGACGAAAGTGCGGGCGCGGTCTGGATACCGTAGCCGCCCTGCCCTGCCAGCCAGAAAAAGCCTTCCGCTTGCGAATCGAACCCGACCACCGGGGTCCGATCCGGCGCGAAGGTGCGTAGTCCCGCCCAACTGCGCTCGACATGAGTAACGGGCACGGTCACCGCCTGTTCGTAGCGATCCAGACCTTCGGCCATCACCATGTCGTCGATGAAAGCGTCATGCGGCTCGACCGGATCCTCGTCGGCGGGCGAGACCAGCAGCCGGCCCGGCTCCGGCTTGAAATACCAGGTGTCGGCGGTCTCGGCCACGAATGGCCACCGCGCGCAATCGAAACCCGACGGGCAAGGCAGAACGGCGATGGAGCGGCGCATCGGTGTGAGCCCGACCTGCCTGACGCTGCAGGCGGCGGCAACACGATCGGCCCAGGCGCCGGCGGCATTCACCACGATATTCGCCTCGATCCGTCCGGCCGCCGTGTCGATCCGCCAGCGGCCATTGGCGCGCTCGCCGCGAATGAGCGGCGCGCTGGAAAGGATGCGGACACCGGACGCTTTCGCCCGCTTCAGCCAGCCCTGGTGAAGTGCCGCCACGTCGATGTCGCGGGCGCCCGGCTCGAAGGCGCTGGCCGCGATCCAGTCGCGCCTGAGCAGAGGAACCATGCGCTTGGCCACATCGGGCGCGATTTCCTCGAGGCCCTGGGCGGCACAGAGCAGTTCACGGTGATCCTTCAGGCCGTTCTCGTTGGTTACGAACAGAATGCCGCGCGGCGACAGAAGCGGCGTCGGAAACAGTTCCGGGTCCGCGTGAGTAAACAAGGGTGCGCTGGCCCGGCTCAAAGCCCGGATGACATCATTGCCGTAGTTCTGGATGAAGATCGCCGCCGAACGCCCCGTCGAATGATAGCCCGGCCGCTCCTCCTGCTCGACCAGGATCGCGTCGCGCCCGGCCCCGATGGCGGCCGCCATTCCGGCGCCGGCAATTCCTGCGCCGATGATGGCGATGTCCGTCGAAAGAATCTGGCCCATTTCCCATTGATAGCGCGTCAAGCCCGGCTTGTCGTGCCGCCGCCCGTCAGAAATTGCCGCATCTAGGAGCCGTAAACCAGCTTGTCCTGACGCGCCCGCATTTCGGCAATCTTCGAACCCGCCGCCGGCGCCGCATTGGCATAGGTAATGAGTTCGCCCTTGGCGATTGCCCGGATGACCGAACCGTCCTGCAGCAGGCCGCAGGGAATGGCTTTCGCGGCGCGGGCTTCAGCCGCCGTCATGATCCAGGCGCGGTAACAATATTGGCCGATCGCATCGAGCTTTTCGCCCGGCTGCATGTCCTTCTTGGCCACGGCGCAAACTTCGGCCACGGGTTTTGCCAGCGGCACCATATCGGCCTTGCCGTAAAGCACGACCCGCGCGCAGGTCAGCGGCACTTCGAGTGAGGTCAGGTGATAGGGGCGATGGAAGGTGAAATAAGGACCCTTGCCCAGCTTCAGGTCCTCCATCCGCTCCGAAATGCGCGGATGAGACATGTCGGCGATGACGAATACGCCCGGCGCAACGCCCTTGCCGATCGTGTAGTCGACGACGCCGACCCGCGAGAGCACGCCGCCATCCTTCTGCGGAATGAGCACGCTGGAAAGCTCGTCAAGCGCCGCGGACGGGCCATGCATGCCCGGCCTGTCCGGCACCAGCCCGGTGGCGTTGGCAATCGCCGCCATCTCCACCATGGTCTTGGAGCCGTCGACGAACTCGACCAGCATCCGGACATTCATGTTGCGGCGGGCCGCCTCCTCGGCATAGTCGTCCGGAACGGCATCGATATTGAGCGGATTGTTCTTGCCCTTGCCGGCCGCGACGACCGTATGACCCATTGCCGAGACGAATTCGATCAGCTCCATGCAAGACGACGGCTCGTCGCCGGCACCCAGCGAATAGATGACGCCCAGCCTTTCGGCCTCGGTCTTGAGATAGGCGCCTATGGTTACATCCGCCTCGACATTCATCATCACCAGGTGCTTGCCATGTTCCATGGCGCGCAAACCGATCTCGGCGCCAACCGCCGGAACGCCGGTGGCGTCCACGACCACGTCGATCAGGTCGCTGCCGATAATCAGATCGGCATCGCCGGTAACCGCGATCCTGCCCGCCTCCATGGCTTCTGTCATGGCAGAGGCGTTCGACACTTCGCGCGCGTGGCCGGGCTCCCGGTAGGCGATCTCGACGGCCTTGCTGGCAGCCTCGATATTCAGCTCCGAAATCGCTCCGACCTCCACGCCGGGCATATGCGCGACGCCGGTAACGATATCGGTGCCCATTTCGCCTGCCCCGATGAGCCCGATGCGGATTGGACGGCCCGATTTTTCCCGCTCGGCGAGGTCGCGGGCAAGCCCGACGGGAGCGACATTGACGGTCATTGCTGAATCCTTACTGGCCGAGCGCCGGAAACGTTGTATCCGAATGAGGCAGGTATTTCCAAATCGACGAAATGTCCATTTGCCGCTTGGAAACGCCCCGTCAATGCCGACGCTTCATCAGGAAGTCGCGCAACACGATTGCCTGATTGTGCTCGGTGTCCTTGGCTCCGTAAAGCAGGGTTGCCGTGGCGCGTCCAATACGATCCTCCAATGTTTTCACGGCCGCCTCGTTTTCGCGCAGTTCCTTTTCATAACGCTCACGGAATTCCGCCCATTTTCCGGCCTCGTGGTGGAACCAGCGGCGCAGATCGTCGCTCGGCGCGATCTCCTTCAGCCACAGATCGATTCCCGCATCTTCCTTCTTGAGGCCGCGCGGCCACAAACGGTCGATGAGAATGCGCATGCCATCGGCATCCGACCTGGAATCGTAGATACGCTTGATCCTGACATCCATGATACTCCGCTCCATCCTGTCCGCAGCGAGCGCGAGTGTACACCCGAAAATTGCAATCGGCAGATGTTTGGCCAAACTCGCGCATGCAAGGCGGCCTGATTGTCGGCATCCTGGCCGCACTGATCCAGGACGGTCTGTCGGCAATCGAGCGGGTCGTCGCCAGCCGGGTCGGCAGCCTGCATACGACTTGCGACTGAGCCCCTGCCAAGCTGAACATCGTCCTCGGAAAATGGTCAATGCAGGCGATCGTGCTCCAACTTGTTGAATTTACGCATGATCTTTTCGCCAACGGCCATTCAAACCTCGCCGCTGATACGCTAGGTTGCCGCCGCGCCGACCAGCGCGCGTATAGACATGTCGTTTCCGGGAGAGAGTAAAAGAATGAAATTCAGAACGCTTGCCGCATCCATCTGCCTCGTGGCCATGGCCACGGTCGCCCAGGCCGGACCGGAGGATCCCTCGAAATTCGAGCCGGTGCAGTATGGAGCCCAGAAATTCCTTTACGATTTCAATTTCGGGGAGCCGAAGGACGGGCTGAGCGCGCTCGGCTTCGTCAAGAACCACATCAAGGCGCTCAAGGAGTTCGGCGATTTTGACGGCTCGCGCATCGTCATCGTCGCACATGGCAACGAATTGCATGCCTTCGCGCGCAAGAACAGGGCGGCATTCCCGCAAGCCTATGAAGCCTTCAAGGAACTCGCCGACCAGGGCGTCGAGATCCATATCTGCCGCAACGCCGCAAAGAGCCGCGGCTACGCCCCGGAAGAGTTTTACGACATGATGACCGTGGTGCCCGCCGCCGTGATCGACGTGGCCAAATATGCCGCCGAAGGCTACGGCTACATGTATCCTGCAATGTTTTCGCGCATGACGCGGGAAGACCTGATGGCAACCAACCCCGAAATCGAGATGGAATAGCAAGTCCACTCACAGGGAAGGCGCGGACCCGTTCATCCTCGCCTTCCTGCCCATCTTTCTTTTCCACCCGGCAGTCGCCTTCTTGCCCGAACGGTTGCCGCTGGACCGCGTTTTCTGAACTGCTAAGCTCCAAGGGCTTGATTACATTCAGTCGGGCGGGTTGCCGCTGGACCGCGTTTTCTGAACTGCTAAGCTTACTCTCCGATTTGCTCAATTGAGCAGGTTGTTGCCGCTGGACCGCGTTTTCTGAACTGCTAAGCTGGCCTCGACGCGCAATTGGCGGCCCTTGGCGTTGCCGCTGGACCGCGCTTTCTGAACTGCTAAGCTCTCACGAGCAACATTAATCAGAGCGGTAGAGTTGCCGCTGGACCGCGCTTTCTGAACTGCTAAGCTGCGGACGGCAGGGGCGTCACTGGTGCGTTCGGTTGCCGCTGGACCGCGCTTTCTGAACTGCTAAGCTCTACGGGCTGCACATGCTGGCGACGACGCGTTGCCGCTGGACCGCGCTTTCTGAACTGCTAAGCTCTAAGAACGTGGAGAAACCACACGTCCATTGTTGCCGCTGGACCGCGCTTTCTGAACTGCTAAGCTCTGTACAGCGACATGGGCCAGGTACTTTTCGTTGCCGCTGGACCGCGCTTTCTGAACTGCTAAGCTGTTCACGGCCGATGAAGTCGATGTGATCCGGTTGCCGCTGGACCGCGCTTTCTGAACTGCTAAGCTATAAGGCTCGGTGGGAAGGTTCCCATGGTCGTTGCCGCTGGACCGCGTTTTCTGAACTGCTAAGCTCCGCGCGCCCGCGACCCGATTCACCGGATTGTTGCCGCTGGACCGCGTTTTCTGAACTGCTAAGCTTTCGGCTCATCTGCATCATTGTTCGGCCCAGTTGCCGCTGGACCGCGTTTTCTGAACTGCTAAGCTTTTGGCACCTTGACCATCGATCCAGATCATGTTGCCGCTGGACCGCGTTTTCTGAACTGCTAAGCTGGGCGAAAGGAATGCTAAAATCAGCCATCTGGTTGCCGCTGGACCGCGTTTTCTGAACTGCTAAGCTGGTTCCGGTCGGGGCGATTGAGGTGAGGTGGTTGCCGCTGGACCGCGTTTTCTGAACTGCTAAGCTGCGGCCTCAAGACAGACGGCGGCTCATGGTGTTGCCGCTGGACCGCGTTTTCTGAACTGCTAAGCTGCGCTGCGCTGGCGTGCGCGTGTCCTTCGCGTTGCCGCTGGACCGCGTTTTCTGAACTGCTAAGCTTGAGATTGGCCTTGGTGAATGGCCGATCGAGTTGCCGCTGGACCGCGTTTTCTGAACTGCTAAGCTAGCCCAGGCTGCTTGCGGGTTCTTCTCGCGGTTGCCGCTGGACCGCGTTTTCTGAACTGCTAAGCTTCTTCCTTTACCGACACACTGTCCTATTTTGTTGCCGCTGGACCGCGTTTTCTGAACTGCTAAGCTGCATGTTTGCATGGGGCTATGTCGTCAGGAGTTGCCGCTGGACCGCGTTTTCTGAACTGCTAAGCTCTAAAACAATGCACATCAAGTGACACCCGGTTGCCGCTGGACCGCGTTTTCTGAACTGCTAAGCTCGCAAAGTTGAGCTTTTTGCGGCGCATCCGGTTGCCGCTGGACCGCGTTTTCTGAACTGCTAAGCTCCTCCTACCCGGCGTTGGATAGCCTACACCGTTGCCGCTGGACCGCGTTTTCTGAACTGCTAAGCTAGTCCTGGCTTGCGGTGCGCCCTCGGAATAGGTTGCCGCTGGACCGCGTTTTCTGAACTGCTAAGCTCCGGGCTGAATTCAAACAGATCGCCATCTAGTTGCCGCTGGACCGCGTTTTCTGAACTGCTAAGCTAACGAGGAGTAACGCCTTCCTGTCTCGTTGGTTGCCGCTGGACCGCGTTTTCTGAACTGCTAAGCTCCGACGTGCCTAACCTCGCCTGCCATTCCTGTTGCCGCTGGACCGCGTTTTCTGAACTGCTAAGCTGCGTCTGCCGATTACAGAATGCGAGTTGCCGCTGGACCGCGTTTTCTGAACTGCTAAGCTGCACGCTTGGGCCGAATGGTTCGTTCATCCGTTGCCGCTGGACCGCGTTTTCTGAACTGCTAAGCTCAAGGAGGCCGTTGGCTGGCTTCGCGACCAGTTGCCGCTGGACCGCGTTTTCTGAACTGCTAAGCTTTGAGGCCTGGGCCAAAGAGCAGGGGGCAGTTGCCGCTGGACCGCGTTTTCTGAACTGCTAAGCTAAAATGGCCTATCAACCTGATGGCCGCCCTTGTTGCCGCTGGACCGCGTTTTCTGAACTGCTAAGCTGGATTGATGAGTTGGAAGCCGACTTAGCGGGTTGCCGCTGGACCGCGTTTTCTGAACTGCTAAGCTGATCTTACGACTATTAAGCGTCAATTACGCGTTGCCGCTGGACCGCGTTTTCTGAACTGCTAAGCTCAGAAGGCAACGCTCACCGAAGACGACAAAGTTGCCGCTGGACCGCGTTTTCTGAACTGCTAAGCTCGAAAAGTAGCCCTCGACTATTTCGAGAAAGTTGCCGCTGGACCGCGTTTTCTGAACTGCTAAGCTCAGCCATATGGTGCTCCAACACAGCATCGTGTTGCCGCTGGACCGCGTTTTCTGAACTGCTAAGCTGACACTCACAAGCTGATCAAGGAAAAGGTTGTTGCCGCTGGACCGCGTTTTCTGAACTGCTAAGCTGGTGCTGTTCAGGTAGATGGTATGGCTCTGGTTGCCGCTGGACCGCGTTTTCTGAACTGCTAAGCTCGACAAAGCAAACTACGGCTGGCTTTTTGTGTTGCCGCTGGACCGCGTTTTCTGAACTGCTAAGCTGATGACCAACCGGTTCCGTTCAGCGCCGACGTTGCCGCTGGACCGCGTTTTCTGAACTGCTAAGCTTCCTGTCGCAGGCGGCCGACACGTTCACTTGTTGCCGCTGGACCGCGTTTTCTGAACTGCTAAGCTGCAGCCGGCTTCGCCTTCACAAACGGTACAGTTGCCGCTGGACCGCGTTTTCTGAACTGCTAAGCTACACGCAGCGCACGCTCGAAGCGGCGGCGGGTTGCCGCTGGACCGCGTTTTCTGAACTGCTAAGCTGAGGGATGAGAGTTGCGCCTTGCGCCAGTTGTTGCCGCTGGACCGCGTTTTCTGAACTGCTAAGCTCCAATGGCCTTGTTTATGTCCAAAGTGTCGTTGCCGCTGGACCGCGTTTTCTGAACTGCTAAGCTAGCTACCGGTATGGAACCTGTGGTGCTCCAGTTGCCGCTGGACCGCGTTTTCTGAACTGCTAAGCTTTCCTTGAATAGCGGAGTGGCCCACTCTGGGTTGCCGCTGGACCGCGTTTTCTGAACTGCTAAGCTAGCGCCAAGGGCCTCTATATGCCGGAAGCAGTTGCCGCTGGACCGCGTTTTCTGAACTGCTAAGCTCTGCGCCATATCACGGATGCACAGGTGGCGAGTTGCCGCTGGACCGCGTTTTCTGAACTGCTAAGCTAGCCAACATGTGATTTGTGAAGGCGCCCTTGTTGCCGCTGGACCGCGTTTTCTGAACTGCTAAGCTCGCTGTCCGCCGATCTTCCTGAAAGCAAAGGGAAAATCGGCGGTGGCGGTGCTGGCGAATTGCGTGTTTCCGCTAGAAAAGCGCCATCTGTTCCGGATTTTTCTGCCGCCGTCGCCGGCGCTGATCGGAGAAACGGACGATGTTTTCGTACTGCCGGTCGGTAAACTGGAAAATATAGACATCGCCCCAGGCCGGAAGATTGCTCTCGATCCTGCGCACATAGGTTTCGAATTGCTCCTTGCCGCTGCAGAACCGCAGATAGTTCGAAAGCTGACTCATCTCGAAGCCGCAATCAAGCAGGAATAGCCGGAATTTGGTCGCGGCCGCCCGCTGGATTTTGGTTTCGACCGGCAGATCGAAGGTCACAAGCATCCACATCAGTCTGTATCCGCTGAGATGTGACGGGCCGACATTGGCCCTTTCCTCCCGCACCGTCATGGATCGTCCATGAGTTCGCGCACCCCCTGCGGCGCCGGTTTGCCCGGCAAGGCGATCTCCACCCGTCCGGTTTCGAAGCTGACGGCAACCGAATGCACAAAACGCTGGGCCTGGAGGGAAAGCGGCGAGACCGTGCCGTCGCCATTGTCGAGGTCGAGGGTCGCGATGGAGGCCAGCCGGCGCTTGGCATCGCTTGTCAGTTCGACATGTCCGCTCGATACGAGCTCGAACACGATCCGGTCGACAAGCGGCCGGTAAGGCTCCATCAGATCGTCGGAAAGCGCGAAGGCATTCGCTCGATTGGCATGGAAAACACCTATCGTGGGGTGCAGGCCGGCGGCACAGATTGCTCGCGAGATAACGGCGCGCAGCACCGTGTAGCCGTAGTTCAAAAGCGCGTTGGCGCCATCGGCCGTGCGGTCGCGTGAAAAATCCGAACCGAGCAGCGCTTTCCAGTAGCGTCTCGCGGCCTGTGCCTCGATATTGTCCGGGTCACCCGAACGCACCTTGCGCGCGAGCAGGTCGAAGGCTCCCGCCTCTTTCCCTGCCCATGACAGCACGTATCCCTGCATACGAATTTTGGCCGCCACGATCTGGCGCCAGATCTGCTTGGTCAGAGGTTTCGACGCGCCGACCTGCGCCCGCATGCGGGCGCCCTGCTGATAGTGCCCCTCCAGAGGCCAGACGCAGGCGACCGGCGCGTGATTGGCGCCGCAAATGACAACCGGCACGGCGCGCTCGCTCAGACGCACAAGTACCGTATTGGACCAGCTTGTGCCATGCGCATGAATGATAAGCGCACCGACGTCATCAAGTGGAATTCGCCCCTTTTCTTCGCCGGCGGAACTGACGGTCAGAAAACCACGATGCGCGGCAAGAAAAAGCCCATCCGTCTCTATGTCGACCACGCGTTCCATAATATTGAAAACGTACGGTCTTGTATTACGATAAGGAAGCGAAAGCTTTTGTTAAGCTTAATTACGCGGGCTTCGCCTTTCTTGCCTCTCGCGATACGCTATCCTGCGGCCCTGGATCGAACACTCGGCCGATCTCGTCAATGCGAATTTGGCGGAGCTTTATCTGTTTCAGCCCGGCCGGCATTTTGCTGAAATCACGAAACGGATCTTCGGGATTTTTGTGCCGATCGTCCAGCTTGCCAGCTTCTTTATGCCCATCGAACCATATTTGTTTGTTTTGACCGAATTTTCGAACGCGCGCGATTACGCGACGACCACCATCATCATAAGCCACCATATCGTTCTGCTGGAGGCTGAGCACCTTGCGAGCATTGTGGTGTTCGGCCCGCATTCTGGGTTCCCAGCCTGGCTGATGCGCATCAAACATCGAAACCACCTCGGCGTCCCACCTTCCGTCTCGAAGTTCCCAGACATCATACCGATAGTTCGAGCCGCCCTTGTAACCTTTATAGACTTCACCATTTTTGTCGCGGATGGGAATAACCGCCAAGCCTTCCACGACGCGAACACGGCGAATTCCACGAAATTTCCGGTCGGTTTTGCGGAAATGGTCGAGGGCAGCGGTGAAATCCCGGCCATTCAAACCAGCCGTTGCGGTGTAAAGGCTTTCGCGCAACTCCGCGTCGCGGATGCTGTGAATCTCCTTATCGGTCAGTGACAGGAACGGTTTGCGCCGCACCACGATCGGATTGCCCTTGTCATCTATCTCGCCGGTGATGCCATAGGCGGTGTCGTTGTGAAGCTGGCCGGCAGTGCGCCCCCGCTCTCCGGCCTTCGGCAAGGTTCCATGATCGGGCTTGTGGCTGACGACGATCCTTTCGACGACCGCCTTGAGGTCTTCACGAAATCCCGGCCAGGGCTCCTGAATTTTGGTGATTGTCTCCTCCAGCGGGGCGGCTTCCCGCGATGCAGCCTCGGTGGCGATCTTCTGTAACAGGCTGCGGGTGGTGACGCCGACGACTGCCGCGTCGATGGCGTGGTGTCGATGGTCCTTGCGGTTTTTCGCCTGATCCGTGCCGGCGAAATTATGATCTGGCAGGATGGAGTTCAGCCCCCATTTGCGGCGCAGCAGCTCGGTCATGCGGCCGGGAACGACCCGCACATGCCGACGCCTGGCCAGGACGCCATTGCCATCGGCCTCTGCGCCTGGATAGAGCGCATCGAGATATTCATGCGCCAGCCGCGAAAGATATTGCGTATCGGTCAACTGACGGGCGAGGAATTCCTCGTCGTCCTTATATTTTTCCATGGCGTCACGGGCAAAACGCCAGCGCTTGTTGCGCGGCAAGCGGTTGGCGCGTTCGAGAATGGCGTCATAATCCGCTTCCCATTCCCGCACCTCCGCCGGCGCGCAGTTGCCCTTCACGCGGTTGGCGTCGGCCATGCAAAGAATGCGGTTGGACTGGCTGTCGTCCAGCGTTCGCGACCACGGCAGGATGTGGTCGACATCGACCTCGTTCGAGAAAAGCATGCGGATGCCGATCGGCCGGCCGGTATAGATGCAGACGCGATCCTCGGGACTGGCGGGATTGAGTTCTTCCCAGAGCTTCAGCAGGTTGCGGTTGTAGCCATTGTCCTTCTGGCCGAGTTCGCGCAGCTTGTCGGAGCGCTTTATGGCGGCGCGCGTGTTCTCGCCAATCTTGCGGTTCACCTCATCCTTCTGCTTGTCGTTGAGCTTGAGTTCCCGCCCGAGTTCAAGCGCAATCTGGTCAGGCTTTCCATATCGGCGGATAAGCCCATTCACCACCCGACGGAGCTGGTTCAGCGCGATGTGAACGGTGGGATTGGTGATGCGTCCTCTACGGACATCATAGGGGTCGTCCGCCTCGCCGGTGCCAGGCGGTATGCGTCGCTCAAGTATTTCCTGATATTTAGACAGCCTATCAAAACCTTCGTCGTCGGTGCGGGCCAACGCGTGATCGTAGCCGGCCCGGCGAGCCGCTTCCGCCTCCGGAATAACCTCGACCTTCAACTCTTCCAGCATGGAAGCCAGCGCCGTCGGCCCAAGCCGCCCGTAGCCATCGGGCAAATGCATTGCCGCCACCGTCTCGGCTGCGTCGTCTGAAAGGCCATAGACCGAAACCAGCCATTCATGCAGCGCCAGCGGGTCTTCCTGCTCGCGCAATTGCTCGATGACGGCCCATTGTTCATCCATGGAGAAGCTCGACCAGCGATTGCCGAAAGCCTTGTTGTCCGACAGTGCCGCATTGACCTCATCGCCCATCATATCAGTGCGATTGTCAGTTTCCTTGTTGAACCGCATATCACGCGGCAGCTTCAGGACCTTGCGCAACATAGCAAAGGTAGCCTTTCGCTGACCGCGCAACTTGAGGACCAAGGCATCGCGCTCATCGAACGTCAGCTTGCGTTGCGACTGGTCCGGCAGGACGATTTCCAGCTCATTGACTTCCTTGTACAGGCGGAATGCCTGGAACAGCGGATGCGCCTTGGCCAGCCGCGTTTCGGCCGGATTGAAACTGCATTTGCCGATGACGGCCGGCTTCAACGGCCGCTGATAAAACATCACCGTGAAAAGATGCGCGCGGCGATCCTCCGTCAGGGTTTCGGGATAATATTCCTGCTGCTTTTGCCAGATGGCATCGAATTCCTCCTCCAGCAATTTGCGGACCGGATAGAAGTCATAGACGGTCTTGGCCGGCGACTTGTTCTGCTCGTCCCCCTCGTCGCCGAACGCACCGGCACGCACCCGCACCCATTCGCCAGCGGCACGGCGCATAGCGAGGAACTGGCCAAGCGTTCTGGCGCCGGCCTCATCCATCTTTTGGCGCAGGCGATTGGCGCCAAGCTCGATGGCACCCTTCTCGTTCGAACGCCTGTCCGCCTTGCGATTCGACTTGAAGCCGCGCCGCTGGTTGAGGTGGAAAAAAGCGCGGCCGATATGAAAAAGCGGCAGCTTTTCATCGAGCCCCCGAGCGCGCAGATTATAGACGTCGGCCAAGACGCGATCGATAACAGCATCGGGGCTGCGGTCGCTCGTTTCGGCCAGCAGCGCCTTGCGGTCAGCCGGATCGGCCGGCATCAGCCCATATTCCACCAGCGTGCGGATAACCGCTTTGCGCCTGCGCTTGTAGCGGTCGCGTCGTTTCGCCATGCCGCGCGCGACGCGCCTCCCTTCCGCCAGTGAATTTCCCGACTTCGGCTCGCGACCATCCGAGAAGATGCGGACCCCCGCATCGCTGATCTTGTTCGGCTGCCCTTGCGCATCCAACCCCAGAACGCACCAGCCGATGGAGTTGGTGCCTATGTCAAATGCGAAGGAATATGCCGCCATAATTCCGCCCCCCTAACCCAACCGTGAGTTGATGTCAGAACGTAGATGCTTGTCAATCTTAAGCTTGCGCGTAAATTTGGTTGACAATCAACTATACTTGGATAAGTTGCCGTTACTGCTCAGCAGTTCAGAAAACGCGGTCTGGCTGTTAACAAGCTTCGACAGCACCAAATAAGGCCCTCGCCACGGCGGGGGCTTTTTGCTGCAGCCGTGAGTAGTATCCTTGAGCGGTAGGTAAAGTGGCGGGCGAAGAGATCAGGCAGAAGCGCCGTCATTTGGCACCGCAGACGCACCGCCAACCACATCCAGCGGCTGGACGACAAACGCGCCTTGCGCCTCGCCGAGATAGGTTTCGACGCCGTAGACGCCGCGAAGCACTTCCTGCGTGAGCACCTGCCTCGGCGGCCCGTCCATGACGATCATGCCCTTGTCGATCAAAATCAGCCGCGTGCACCAGCGGGCGGCAAGGCCGAGATCGTGCATCGACGCGATGACCGCCCTACCCTCGCCGGCCAACCCTGAGAACGTCCGCATCAGGGCGATCTGATGCGAGGGGTCGAGGCCGGCCGCCGGCTCGTCTGCAAGCAGCAGAGGCGCGTCCTGGGCGAGCGCCCGCGCGATCAGCACACGCGCCTTCTCGCCGCCGGAAAGCTGCGTCGCGGGTCTATCCCGAAACGCCTCGACCTCCATCCGGCGCATCGCCTGTTCGATGATAACCTTGTCCTCATGCGTCAGCGCGGCGAAGGCCGGTCGATGCGGAGCACGGCCCAGCGAAACCAGCATTTCGACCGAAACCGGCCAGGCAATCTCGCGCTCCTGCGGCAGATAGGCGAGATGGCGCGCCCGTTCCATTGCGCTCATCGTGGTGGAATCGCCGCCACCGATTGCAACACGTCCTTGGCTCGGCACCAGACCGAGGATGGCGCGCAGCAGCGTCGATTTTCCAGCGCCGTTCGGGCCGATCAACCCGACGAACTCGCCCGCGGCGACCTCGAACGTCAGACCGTGCAGCACCTCCTTGCCGCCCAACGAAACATGCAGGTCCGATCCCGAAAGCAAGGTCACAGCATGCTCCTGCGGGTGCGATAAACCAGCCAGAGGAAGAAGGGAGCACCGACGATCGCCGTCAGCACGCCGAGCTTCAGGTCGCGGTCGGGCGCGATCACGCGCACCAGAATGTCGGCCGCCAGAAGCACGCATGCGCCGCCAAGCGCGCTGACCGGAAGCAGCCGAGATGGCCGCGCGCCGACCAGCGGGCGCAGGATATGCGGAACGACAAGCCCGACAAAGCCGATCGCGCCGGCAACAGCCGTCGCCGCGCCGACTGAGGCGGCGGTGCCGAAAACCGCCAGAAACTGCACCCGGCGCATCTCCACTCCCATGCTTGCGGCAGCGTCCGAGCCGAGCGTCAGCGCATCGAGAGAGCGGCCGAGCCCCGCAAGCATGAGGCAGCCGACCAGCATGAAAGGACCAGCCAGCCAGACATGGATCATCGAACGGTCGGTCAACGAGCCGAGCATCCAGAACATGATTTCGAGCGCCGCGAATGGATTAGGCGACAGGTTGAGCGCCAGCGAGGTCATGGCGCCGGCAAAGCTGGTGACCGCGACCCCGGCAAGGATGATCGTCAGCGCCCCGCCGCGTATGCCCGCCATCGCCTGGACGACGAGGACAGCGACCACCGCTCCAGCCAGGGCCGCAAGCGGCAGACCGAGCGGGAAGGCGGCCGAGAGGCCGGTATAGATTGCAAGCACGGCGCCGAGCGAAGCCGACGCGCTGATGCCGAGCAGGCCAGGCTCGGCCAGTGGGTTGCGCAGATAGCCTTGCAGCACCGCGCCTGAAAGGCCGAGCGTGGCGCCGATCATCAGACCGAGGATGGCGCGCGGCAGGCGAATCTCCTGCATGATCAGGGCGATTCCGTCGCGTTTGGCGGAGAAAAGTGCGGCAATGCTGTCGCCAAAGGCGATGCCGGCCGGCCCCACCGTCAGCGACAGGATGAAAAGCGCCACTGTGGCTAAACCAAGCACCGAGGCGACCAGCCTATAGAGCGAACGGTCCCTCATTTGACGTTGCCGATCGGCATCGACGCCGCCTCCTGAAGGATGCGCGCCGCCTCAAGCGTAAAAGGTCCGCCGCAGATCATATTGGGTACCGGCACATTGACGGTCCGCTCTTGCGCGCCAAGCGCCAGATAGGCGGGATGCGTAAAATTTTCCTGCGCCAGCGCCGGCGCGCCATAGTCCCGGTTGCTTGCGGCGATCAGGTCGGGATCGGCCATTATCAGCAGTTCCATCGGCAGCCTTACCGTTCCCGCGACGCCGAGTTTCTCGGCGATATTGGTGAGCCCGGCGGCGCGAAAAATGGCATCCGTCAGCGTGCCGGTGCCGGACGTATAGCTGTTGGCCTCGTAAAGCGCGATAGTGCGCGGAGGAACCTTGGCGTCCCGCAGTCCGGCAAGCCCACCGTCCAGGTCCGCCACCAGCTCGGCGGCTCTTATCTCGCGATGCAGCAGCCTGCCGACGCGGGTCAAATTCTCGCGCACATCCTCAAAGGATCTTGCCGGCGCGAATTCCTCGACGCGAAATCCGAGCCTCCGCAAGAGATCGATCGTCGGCCGCGACGAAAATGTTCCGGCAAGAACCAGGTCGGGCTGCATCAGGAAGATTTCTTCGGCCTGACTGTGATTGATCACGTAGCGCTGCGCCTCAGCCGCCATTGCCGAGGTGCCCGAATCGCGGGCGAGAAACGACACGGAATGAAGTTGCCCCTCGCCGGCAATCAGCATCGCCAACTGATCGGTGCAGACATTCAACGATACGACACGGCGCGGCGCGGGCTCCGCCATGGCAGACGCTGCCAGAAACAGGCCGGCCAGCGCCGCGAGGAGAAGGCTTGTTCCGGATCGTTCAATGAAACGCATAGTGGCGTCGGCAATCGCTAGAAGGTTCGCGAGAAACTCAGATTGAACGTACGTCCGGGCGAGCGGTAGCCGTTCGATGTCGAATACTGCTCGTCAAAGACATTCTCGACCGCAAACTTCAGCTCGGACTGCTCATCGAAGGCATAGGATGCCAGGACATCGACGGTCGTATAGGCTGGCAGCTTGATCGTATTGTCCTCGTCCGCAAAGCGGCTGCTTACATATAGCAGCCCGGCCGTCAGATCGAGCTTGTCGGTCGCCTTGAACGAAAGCTCGGCGGATGCCTTGAAGCGGTTCTGGTAGGGAATATCCAGGCCGCTGTCGCGATTTTTCGGCTCGCGAATATCGACCGAGGCCCTGCCGCGCCAGCGATTGTCGAAGCGATGCTCGAGAGCGGCTTCGAAGCCCGTAATCATGACGTTCTCGATATTCGACGGTAGCCAAGTGCCCGGAAACACCTCGCTCCAGTTGATCTGGTCCCTTATGCTGGTCCGGTAAAGCGCCAGATCGAGGCTGGTCGAATCTGTCGGCCGCCAGTTCAGGCCCACTTCATAGGAGCGCGATTTTTCCGGCCTGAGGTCGGGATTTCCCATGAACGGATAATAGAGCTCGTTGAAGGTCGGTGCCCGAAAGCCGGTGGCGAACGAGGAGCGCGCCACCAGACCCGGCACGAATTCATAGCTGGCGCCGATATTGTAGGTCGTCGCGCCGCCAAACTGTTCGTTGTGATCGTAGCGAATTCCCGAATCGATCGTCAGCGCCTCGTATTCGAGCGAATGCTGGCCGAACACCGCCGCAAGATCTCGCGCCGTGGCATCGTAGGGAAGACCGAAAACCGAGCTGCCAGAGATCGTTTCGCGGTATGCCTCGACACCGCCGCTAAAGACGTGCCGGCTGTTGTCAAGCTCCAGTGACTTTTGCGTCGATGCAAATATGCCGTAGCGGAGTGTATCGAAGTCGTCGCCGGCAATATCACCACGGAAGTTCGAGGACTTGTCCACTGCCGAAGTCAGTTCGACGGTGGAAGACCAGCTATCGGAATGATCAAGGCGACCGCCAAGCCTGCCGGCAAATGTATCGGTGTCGGATTCGTTGGGATCGGGAAATGGCCGATCATACTGGTTGCGCCCGCGCGCATAGAGTCCATCGGTATAGATGCGACCCCAATCGAAATCCTTGGACAGTGAGAAATTGCCAGATCCGGTGAGAAACCCATCGTCGTCCTTCTCATGCGAGAAACTGGACGGCAGCGTGAACTCGTAGCCGCGCGTTCCCAGGAGACTGCCGCCGAAGGCGTAGTTGGTGCCGTCCTCGGTCTGGCCACTGACATTGCCGGAAACATAACCACCCCAGGGATGCATCACGCCCGTGCTCACCGTCGTGCACATCGCGTTGCCATTGGCGCAGGTGCCGCCCTGCTTGGTGATGATGTTGACGATGCCGCCAATAGCGTCGGCGCCATACTGGGCTGAATGCCCGCCCTTGGCGATCTCGATACGTTCGATCGAGCTCAGGGGGATGCTGGCGATGGCTGTCGTGCCGATCGTCGCCGAGCTTGCCCGCACACCGTTTACAAGCACCAATGTCTGCGTTGAAGTCGTTCCGCGCAGCGAAATGCTGGACTCCGATCCGAGCCCGCCATTGGTTCGGATGGAAACACCCGGGTAGGATTTCAGCAGCGTCGGCAGGTCGAGCGCGCCCGATTGCTCGATCTCCTTTTCGTCGATGACAGTCACCGACGATGTGCTCCTGGCCAGCGTCGATTCGCGCCGCAGCGGCGTTGTAACCGTGATCTGCTCGAGCTTGATGACGCCGTCTGCGTCCTGCGCGCCAGCCGCGCCTTGAAAAGCCAGGACAGCGCCGATTGCGGCAAATGCGGAAAAGCCCGCGCGGAAAATAGTCGTAGACATTCAGCCCTCCGTTCCGGCCGGCAAAGCGATAATCTGCTTCACAGGCACAATCAGAACCGCGGACCGGAAGGATTTGTCAGGGCAAGAACCCATCAGCCATCCGGGCGCGCGGCAACACTTTTTCAAATGTCACCGCCACGGACGACCGCGCCGGAACACCCCTCGTGTTCGGGCATGGGTGACTGGAAAGGCAGGTCTCCTGACTTCCGTGTCATTGCGTTTCTTCCGCCTTCCCGGTCGCGCCATGCGCTCTCAGTGGCTTTTTGGAAGAAGGCTCAACGGCTACAGTTGCGGGGGCAGTTGCGGAATGGCCGATATCACGGCGTCACCGCATTCCCTTTTCATCCGCCCGAAGGCGAAACCAGTTCCGGGCGGGAAGCTAGCCGCGGAAAGACGAAGCGTCAATTGCGCTTTCGGCTTCATCACCACAGTAGTGATTCGACGGGTTCGAATATCGTGTTAGGGTCAGGTGCGGGCGTTCATGTCCGGAGGGAGACAAAATGCCCGAGCAATTCCTCGATCATCGTCTCGAATGCCCCTACTGCCACACCATTCGTTTGCGCATTCCATCGACCGTGAGGCCGGAAACCTTCATTTCCTGCGAGGATTGCGGGAAATATCTCGGCACCTGGGACGAGTTGCAGAGCGATTTCGAACGGCAGGGCGGACAGAACGGAATTTTCAAGCTCGACAAGGGTCGCATCAGGCGTGTTGATTAGCGGCGCCCGGCACGCTACCCAAACATGACGATCAGAGGACGACCAATGGATTCGGTGGAGAAGTTCGCGCTCTCGATAATGCTTGTCTTCGGGGCGCTGATAATCGGCGGCCTCATGGCAATCGGTATCATGTGGAGCGACAAGCCGGGTTTCCTGTTCGCGCTCGCCGCCGCCATCGTCGTGTGGATATCGGCATTCGCCGTGCTGTTCGGCAAGCCGAAGATCTATGGCGTGCTGCTCGTGCTCGCCGGTTTCCTGGTTGCGGCCTCAATTACCGCCGTGGTGACCTAGGGTCCTTCTTACGCGGCCCTCACCATCACCTCGCCTATGATCACCAGGTTGCGCCCGCGTCGCTTGGCCTCGTAAAGACGGGCATCGGCCGCGCGCATCAGTTCGGGCACTGTCCCATCGGGTGGACAATGCGTTCCGCCGATGCTGACGGTGAGGCGAACGACCGCGTCATCCACCGGCGCGAAATGAATCTGCTCGACTTCGCTGCGGATACGCTCGGCAACGCTTGCGGCCTCCTCGTCCGAGGCACCTACGAGGATTGCGCCGAATTCCTCGCCGCCAATGCGTCCCAGTATGTCGCTGGAGCGCACGCCGCGCGAAATCGCCGCCGCGATCTTCTGCAAGGCGTCGTCTCCCGTTAGGTGACCGAAATTATCGTTGATTCGCTTGAAATGATCGGCATCGATGATCAGCAGCGCGCCACGGTCCGCCTTGCGCCGCGAACCATCCAGCGCGGCAAAGAAAGCCTCGCGATTGAGCATGCCGGTCATGTCATCACGCTGCGCCTTTTCGGCCAAGCGCCTATGGGCGGCGGCAAGCTGCGCATGGACCCGGGCAAGGTCGCGATGGGCCTGCTTCAGCCGATCGCTCTGCCAGAAGGTGAAGGCGCTGGCCGGCCAAGCGGTCGCGAGAGGGCAAATAATGCACATCAGCCACGCATTGCCGTCAACCACCCCTCCGAGCGCGGGAACGATGGTGATCACCAGCAGTAGGGACCCGGCAACCGCCCCGAACGCCACCAGCCCGGACCTTACAAATATGCTTTTCATCGACAGCTTCCGATTTCGAAAGCCCATGACAGCAAAGCGTTAAAGGTCTCCTTTCAGGCATGCATAAGATTTGATCTTTTCCGGCTTCGGGCCCGAGCGTGGCAAAGCGCTCATGGCCATCGATGCGTCAGTCGTGTCATAAGGACTGTCATGACCCAGTCTCCGAAATCCGCCCGATTCGCCCATGTCACCGATTGGGTGTTCGACCTCGACAACACGCTCTATCCGCATCACACCAATCTGTTTTCGCAGATCGATGTGAAGATGACCGCCTATGTGTCGGAGCTTCTGCAATTGCCGCGCGATGAGGCGCGCAAGCTGCAGAAAGAGCTCTACCTGGAATACGGGACGACGCTGAGCGGGCTGATGCAGCGCCACAATATCGATCCCGACGACTTTCTCAATAAAGTCCACAACATCGACTATTCGTGGCTGGTCCCCGATCCCGCGCTCGGCGAGGCGATAAAGGCGCTGCCGGGGCGCAAGTTCATCTTCACCAACGGGGACCGGGGCCATGCCGAGCGCACCGCGCGCCAACTCGGAATTCTCGATCATTTCGACGACATCTTCGACATCGTCGCGGCGGGCCTGACGCCGAAGCCGGCGCCGGAGACCTACGACAAGTTCATCGCGCTCCACCGCATCGCCGGCCCCAATGCGGTGATGTTCGAGGATCTGGCGCGCAACCTGATCGTTCCCAAGGCGCTCGGCATGCAGACGGTTCTGATCGTACCCAAGAACTTCGAGCCGACATTTTCCGAAATCTGGGAACGCGACCCGTCCTATGACGATGCCGTGGACTTCGTCACCGACGATCTGGCGACGTTTCTCGGCACGATAACGCCAAGCGCCGCGTGACGGACCCGGAGGGCTTCCGCGTCAGAACTGGTAGAATTCGCGGATGATCTTCCAGGCTTCGTCGGCGGTATCGACGAACTCGATGATGTCCTGATCGCCTGGCGTGATGGTGCCCTGCTCGGCCAGGAAATCGAGATCGATCGCCCGCTCCCAGAACGCCTTGCCGAAAAGAACGATAGGAACCCGCTCCATGCGGCCGGTCTGGATCAGCGTCAGGGTTTCGAAGAACTCGTCCATCGTGCCGAAGCCGCCGGGAAACACCGCCACCGCCTTGGCGCGCATGACGAAATGCATCTTCCTGATGGCGAAGTAGTGGAAATTGAAGCAGAGTTCCGGCGTCACATAGGCGTTCGGCGCCTGCTCATGCGGCAGAACGATGTTGAGGCCGATCGACGGCGCGCCGACATCGGCCGCACCGCGATTTCCCGCCTCCATGACGCCCGGCCCGCCGCCCGTAACCACCACATATTCGCGATAGCGCGAGGTGGCGGAATGGCGTGAGCAGAGTTGCGCGAATTTGCGCGCCTCGTCGTAATATTTGCTGTTTTTCTCAAGGTTCTTGCGCTGCGTCTCGTCCTTGGCGGCCCAGGCCTCGCCGCCCGGTTCAGGTATGCGCGCCCCGCCGAACAGAATTACGGTCGAACGAATGCCGCGTTCGGCCAGCACCATTTCAGGTTTCAGCAACTCCAGTTGAAGCCTGACCGCCCGCAACTCGCGCCTTGTCATGAAGTCCGAGTCGTTCCAGGCAAGCCTGTATGTGGCGGCACGCGTCTGTGGGGTGTCGGGGACGCTCTTTACCCGTTCCAGGTCCTCGTCGGAGTGGGGTAGCGGTGTCCACCCCTCCTTTTCCATCGGATTCATGTCGTTCTCAAAACCCCCGTCAAAAATTCCACACCCCAGCACCGTCCCGGGACACTGGCGTGATTGACCGCTTCTATGCCCTGACATAGGGTCCGCGCGATCTTGGAACAGCCGACAGCCCAACGCCAGTCGACCATATTGTTAGGTCCCGACCCTAAAAGACGCCCCTTAACAGCACGTGTAGCGGAGAAACTTCATGCCCAAAGCCGACCTTGCGAATCTTGAAGCGACCATAGAGAAGGCGTTCGAGGAGCGCGAGACCATCACCACCGATACGCGCGGAGAAAGGCGCGAAGCCATCGAGACCGCGCTGAGCCTGCTCGACCGCGGCGTCGCCCGCGTAGCCGAGCGCCAGCCCGATGGTGTGTGGAAGGTCAACCAATGGCTGAAGAAGGCCGTTCTGCTCTCCTTCCGGCTCAATCCGATGGAAGTCGTCAAGGGCGGGCCGGGCGATTCGATCTGGTGGGACAAGGTGCCGTCGAAGTTCGCCGGCTGGAGTGCGGTCGATTTCGAGAAGGCCGGCTTTCGCGCCGTGCCCTCCTGCGTGGTGCGCCGCTCGGCCTACATCGCGCCGAATGCGGTTCTGATGCCGTCCTTCGTCAATCTCGGCGCCTATGTCGATTCCGGAACCATGGTCGACACCTGGGCCTCGGTCGGCTCCTGCGCCCAGATCGGCAAGAACGTGCATCTGTCCGGCGGCGTCGGTATCGGCGGCGTTCTGGAACCGATGCAGGCCGGCCCGACCATCATCGAGGACAATTGCTTCATCGGCGCTCGCTCCGAGGTGGTGGAGGGCTGCATCGTACGCGAAGGCTCGGTGCTCGGCATGGGCGTCTTCATCGGCAAGTCGACCAAGATCGTCGACCGCGCCACCGGCGAGATCACCTATGGCGAGGTGCCGGCCAATTCGGTCGTCGTCGCAGGCTCATTGACCGGCAAGCCGCTCCCCAATGGTGAGCCCGGCCCCAGCCTCTACTGCGCCGTGATCGTCAAGCGCGTCGACGCGCAGACCCGTTCCAAGACGTCGATCAACGAGCTTCTGCGGGACTGATCGACCCCGCGTCGCATGACAGGAAACGCACGAAATTGCCTGACAAAAACCAGTTTCTCTGGCTCTTCTTCAGCTTCGCCGGTCGCATCAACCGGGCGGTGTACATACTGACGTTTCTATTCATGCTGGCGGTCGTGTCGTTTCCGCTCTACCAGTTCATGCGCGTGCCGGAGGAAAGTCCGGCCGCGCAGACCTGGTCGGTGGTGTTCGGCGTAACATTCGCCATCTTCCTCTGGGTGCATATCTCATCCAGCGTGAAGCGCCTGCACGACATGGGAAAGCCCGGCATCATCGCGGTTTCGCTCTTCATTCCGATTGTTTCGTTCATCGCCTTCCTGGCGCTCTGCGTCTTTCCGGGCGAGCCCGGACCCAATCGGTACGCAAGGCAGACCAACGCGGCGAAATAGGCGGTCAGCGTTCCAATTCATCGATCAGATCGGCCAGCTCGGCTATATGCGCCAGGCGCCGGAAGCGCGGCGCCTCGGCCGGTTCCTCGACATGTTCGAGGACCCAGGTGAGATCGTGCGGAACATAGACGCCCCAGCTTCCGGCCTCGATGGCCGGAACGATGTCCGATTTCAGCGAATTGCCGACCATCATCGCCCGGTGCGGCCCGTCGCCGTGACGGGCGAAGATGCGCTCATAGGTGGCGGCGTTCTTGTCGCTGACGATCTCGACCGCATCGAACAATTCGCCGAGCCCTGACTGCGCCAGCTTGCGCTCCTGATCGAACAGGTCGCCCTTGGTGATCAGGATCAGTCGATAGGCTCCCGCCAGTTCCTCCAGCGTCTCGCGCACGTTCGGCAGCGTTTCGACCGGATGCGAGAGCATGTCGCGTCCGGCTGCGAGAATTTCGCCGATCACGCGCGCCGGTACCCGGCCTCCGCTCAGCTCCAACGCGGTTTCGATCATCGACAGGGTGAAACCTTTGATGCCGAAGCCATAGACCGCCAGGTTGCGCTTTTCCGCTTCAAGCAGGCGGGCGTGAATGTCGCTGCCCTCGGCATATTCGGCTAGCAACGAAGCAAAATGCGTTTCCGTCACGCGGAAGAACTGCTCGTTCTGCCAAAGTGTGTCGTCGGCGTCGAAGCCGATGGTGGAGAGCGGCAAGCTTCGGGAAGGCATTTTCCAGTCCTGTCATGAACGGAGAGAACGGCAGTCTATTGCCAACAGACAGTCGTTCCAATCCGCGTTGATGGACCAAATGCCAATGGCTTATGCGCCGTGACAGCGCTGGCGGTTTGAAGTATCTGCGTTTGCATGAGCTTGCCTAAAGACCCTGCCGAAAACCTCGCCGCCCTGATCCGCTGTCCATCGGTGACTCCCGCCGAAGGTGGCGCGCTGACGGCGCTCGAAGCAATGCTTGCGCCGCTCGGCTTTGCCGTCGAACGCCCCGTTTTTTCGGAAAACGGCACCCCCGACATCGAGAATCTCTACGCACGCCTGTCCGGCAATGGCCCGCATCTGATGTTTGCCGGCCACACCGATGTCGTGCCGGTCGGCGATGAGACGGCATGGAGCCAAGCGCCGTTTTCCGCCGCCGTCCATGATGGGGAAATGTACGGCCGCGGCGCCGTCGACATGAAGGGCGGCATCGCCTGTTTCGTCGCCGCGCTTGCCCGCCATATCGAATCACGCGGCAAGCCGAAAGGCTCGGTGTCGCTGCTGATCACCGGTGACGAGGAAGGACCGGCGATCAATGGCACCGTCAAGCTGCTCGATTGGGCGGTCGGCCGCGGCGAAGCCTGGGATGCGGCAATCGTCGGCGAGCCGACCAATCCGGACCTGCTCGGCGACATGATCAAGATCGGACGGCGTGGCTCCATTTCCGGCCTCGTCACCGTCCACGGCCGGCAGGGCCACGTCGCCTATCCCCACCTTGCCGACAACCCGGTGCGAGGGCTGATGACGCTGCTCGACGCGCTGATGAGCCCGGCTTTCGACGACGGAACGGAAAACTTTCAGCCGAGCAATCTTGAAATCACCTCGATCGATGTCGGCAATGCGGCAACCAATGTCATCGCCGCAAAGGCGACCGCAGCCTTCAACATACGCTTCAACGATACATGGACTGCGGAAACCATCCAGGCTGAAGTCCACAATCGGCTGGATATCGCCAGCGGCCGGCGGAAATACCGCAAAGGGCGCAAGGAACCGGTCGAATTCGAGGTCACCTGGCGCGACCGGCCGAGCCATGTATTCCTCACCCGCGACGACAAGCTGATCGAGACGTTGAGCGCATCGGTGAAGGCGGTTACCGGCAGGCAACCGGCGCTGTCGACTTCCGGCGGTACCTCGGACGCGCGCTTCATCAAGGACTACTGCCCGGTGGTCGAATTCGGCCTGGTCGGCAAGACCATGCATATGGTCGACGAGCGGGTCGCGCTCGACGATCTGGAAATGCTGACCAATATCTACACACGGTTCATCGAGGACTGGTTCGAACAGGGCTGACATATGCCACCTTCCGAGGACATCCAGAGATATCTGGTCGGCGCATGGCGGCTGATGACCGGCCGGCGCGACGGCATCGCCATGCTCGATCTTTCCGCCGATGGCTTCTGGAACTCCTTCTTCGCCATCGTGGTGGCGCTGCCGGCGCTGATCGTCGGCTGGGTGGGAACCGCCAACGAACTCGGTGCGGATCCGGCCGCTTCGGCGAGCCGCTTCTCCTATCTCCTGCGCCTCGCCCTCATCGATCTCGGCTCTTGGATATTGCCGCTGGTCGCGCTCGCTTTCGCCGCCCCGCTTGCCGGCCTGCGCGACCGTTTCGTCCACTATGTCGTGGCCACCAACTGGGCGTCGGCAATCCTGTCATGGGTGATGTTGCCGGCCGCGCTTTTGCGGATGGTCACCTCGTCAGGGTCGGACTTGGTCATCGTGCTGTCGCTGGCGCTGTTTGCACTTTCCATGGCCCTGACCTGGCGGCTGACTAATGCAGTGATCGATCGCGGACCGGCAATGGGCACCGCAGTCTTCGCCGGCATGTTCATTGCGTCGGTCGTCGTGCTCCTGGTGCTGCAAGCAGCATTCGGCATCTACATTCCCGCGTAGTCGACTCCCGTCAGGTAGAGTCCGCAAGCGGGCGCGACGGAGCCGCAAGCCGCACGGTTCCTGGCTTCCAGCGCGGCCTTCACGTCGCTCGGCCTCCAGGCGCCCTCGCCGACACGCTTGATGGTGCCGACCATCGAGCGCACCTGATTGTGCAGGAAGGATCGCGCGGCGGCGTGGATTTCGATCTCATCACCGACCCGCCGAACATCGAAACGGTCGAGCGTTCTGACGGGGCTGGACGCCTGGCATTGGCCGGAGCGGAAGGTCGAGAAATCATGCCGGCCAAGCAGAAGCTGCGCCGCCTCATCCATGGCATCCGCGTCGAGCTTCTTCTGCACCACCCACACCCGGTTTCTCTCCAGCGCGGCAGGCGCGCGGCGATTGAGGATACGGTAAAGATAGCGCCGGCCGATGGCCGAGAACCTCGCATCGAAATCGTCCGCCACGGCGCGGGCGGCAAGGATCGCCACCGCCTCCCCGGCCATTTGCAGATGTGCGTTGAGCGCATCGCGAACCGTGTCATCGCGCCAGGTCTTCAGGAGATCCACATGCGCGACCTGGCCCGTTGCGTGCACGCCGGCATCGGTGCGCCCTGCCCCGCGCAACGTCACCTCTTCGCCGCAGAAATCCCTGATCGCCCGCTCGATCACGCCCTGAATCGTCGCCGGCCCATCCTGCCGCTGCCAACCGGCATAAACGGTTCCGTCATATTCGATGTCGAGGCGGTAGCGCGGCATTGCCCGGCTCAGAGCGCCAGGAAGGCGCGGGCATAGACCAGCAGGCCGGTCGTCGGTGCTTCGCCCCAGGCCAGCGCCTGCAGCGCCTCGCCTTGATAGTCGCTTTCAAAGCCCGCCGCCTGCGCGTGGGCGTAGCCGAAACGGCCGTAATAGGCTGGATCGCCGAGCACCACCGAAAGCCTTTCTCCGTCAGCCTTCAGCCGCGCATGGGCGGTTTCGACCAGCGCGCTGCCTATGCCCTGACTATGAAAATCAGGATCGACCGCCAGCGGCGCCAGCGCCACGGCTTCAAATCTTGCGTCGCCTGCCTCGATCCCCAGCCGGGAAAACAGCACATGGCCGACGATGCTCCCGTCACGCTCCGCCACCAGTTCCAGAACCGTGTCGCCATCGGCTACCAACTGCTCGACCAAGTCGGCTTCGAAGACCTGCCCGAAGGCCCGCTCCTCGACACGGCGGATGCCCGCCCGATCGGAAGCCTCTGCCTGCCTGATTGTCACGCCGTTCATGCGAGCTTCATGCCTTTGCCAAGTTTTGCGCCGCGCAGGAATTCATCCGTGCCAACCGGCTTGCCGCCCGCCCGCTGCACTTCCAGCAATCTGATCGCGCCCTCGCCGCAAGCGACGGTCAGACGATCGTCCAGGATTTCGCCAGGCAAACCCCTGCCATCCGCGCGTGTCGAACGCAGCAGTTTGAGCCGCTCGGGTTTGCCCGCCGATGTCATTTCGCACCAGACGCCGGGGAATGGCGACAGGCCACGAATGTGGTTGTGAACCTCGCGCGCCGGCCGCGACCAGTCGATGCGCGTTTCGGCCTTGTCGATCTTCCTCGCATAGACGACGCCTTCCGCTGCTTGCGCAACAAGCGGCAGATCGCCGCTTTCCAGCCTTCCCATCGCCGTGACCATCAGTTCCGCGCCAGTCTTCATCAGGCGGTCATGCAATTCGCCGGCGGTCATGTCAGGCTCGATGCTGACGCGGGCGGTCATTGCCACCGGCCCGGTATCCAGTCCCTCGTCCATCTTCATCACCATCATGCCGGTTTCCTCGTCGCCGGCCATGATGGCGCGCTGGATGGGAGCCGCGCCGCGCCAGCGCGGCAGCAGCGAGGCATGGCCGTTGTAGCAGCCGAACCGCGTACCTTCGAGGATCGGCCTCGGCAGCAGCAGGCCATAGGCGACGACCACAGCGACATCGGCCTCAAGGCGCCTGAATGCCTCCTGCTCGGCCGAACCTTTCAACGAGACCGGTGAACGCACCTCGATGCCCAGCCGCTCTGCCTCGCGCTGTACCGGCGACGGCGTCAGTTCCAGCCCCCGCCGGCCGGCGGGGCGCGGCGGCTGCGTGTAAACGCAGGCAATCTCGTGCCCGGCTTCGGCCAGGGCGCGAAGCGTCGGCACGGAAAATTCCGGCGTCCCCATGAAAATGATGCGAAGGGGCATCCGCCCCTACCCGACCAATCGGCTCGGCTGGCGGTCTCTGGCGAGTTTCTTGAATTTCTTGACCACCATGTCGCGCTTCAGCCTGGATATATGATCGATGAAAAGCACGCCGTTGAGGTGGTCGATCTCATGCTGCAGGCAGGTTGCCATTACGCCGTCGGCGGTGATTTCCTGTTCCTTGCCCTCGCGATCGAGGAACCGGACGCGCACCGAGGCCGGCCGCTCCACCTCCGCATAATAGTCTGGAATGGAGAGACAGCCCTCCTCGTAGACGGACCGCTCGTCGGAGCTGTGCACGATCTCCGGATTGATGAAGACCTGCGGCGCCCGCTCCTCGCCTTCCTTGGCGATGTCGATGACCAGCATGCGCAGCGGCTCGCCAACCTGAATAGCGGCCAGGCCTATGCCCGGCGCATCGTACATCGTCTCCAGCATGTCGTCGGCCAGCTTGCGCAACGGCTCGTCGACGCGCTCCAGCGGCTTGGACACCTGGCGCAACAAGGGATCGGGAAGAATAATGAGCGGCTTGATGGTCATTCGCTTCACCTAAGACTTCCCTTAAAACCCGTCAACCATCTTGGCTCTGTCGATGTTCCTGTTTTGATCTGTCCTTGGCGCCCGAATCACGTATTGTGCGGCAATGAACGATCCGCTTTCCGAACCGGTCCTGCGCCTTGGCGCCTCAACCCTCACATTCGGCCAGTTGCTCGCCCTCGGCGCCGCATTGGTGCTGGCGGTGTTCGTCGTGCTCATCGTCGCGCTATGGCGCTCCTCCAAGGCGCGGGCGGTCGCAGCGATCGAGGCGGCCGAACATGCGCGGGACGCAGAGGCCCGCATGGCCTCGATCCTTCAGTCGCAGGCGGAAATGCAGGGTCGAATGGGCGCCATCGCCGAGGTCTTCGGATCGCGGCAGGCCGAACTCACCCAATCGATCGGCCAGCGCCTCGACGCGATGACCGGCAGGCTCGGCCAGACCATGACCGAGCAGACGAAATCGACGCATGAGAGCCTTGCCAAACTTCAGGAGCGGCTTGCCGTCATCGACACCGCGCAAGGCAACATCCAGTCGCTCGCCGGCCAGGTGGTGCAATTGCAGGCGATCCTCTCCAACAAGCAGACGCGCGGCGCTTTCGGCCAGTCGCGCATGGAAGCAATCGTCGCCGACGGCCTGCCGCACGGCTCATATGCCTTCCAGGCGACGCTCTCCAATGGCAACAGGCCGGATTGCCTGGTGAAGATGCCGAACGACTCTCCCTCGCTGGTCATTGATGCCAAGTTTCCGTTGGAGGCCTGGAATGCGATTCGCGCCGCCGAAGGACCCGATGCGCAGAAGCTTGCGGCTCAGGCCTTTCGCCGCGACGTCGAAATCCACATCAGGGACATTTCCGAGAAATACCTGATCAACGGCGAAACGCAGGACACGGCCTTCATGTTCGTGCCCTCCGAATCGGTGTTCAGCGAGATCCACGAGAATTTCGAGCAACTCGTACACCGCGCTCACCGTGCCCGCGTGGTCATCGTCTCGCCCTCGCTGCTGATGCTCTCGATCCAGGTCATCCAGGCGATCCTGAAGGATGCGCGCATGCGCGAACAGGCGCATTTGATCCAGGGCGAGGTGATCCGATTGATGGAGGACGTTTCGCGCCTCGACGAGCGGGTGCGCAAACTGCAAACGCATTTCGGCCAGGCGTCCAAGGATATCGATGACATTCTGGTCTCGTCGACCAAGGTGACCAAGCGCGGCGCCAAGATCGAATCGCTGGAATTCGGCACGAGCCGTCCCGACGAGCCGGCATCGGGCACTGCCACCCTTCCCGCCGGGCGCGCGGCCGAGTCCAAGACCGGCCAGTTGCGGCTGCGGGTGGTGGAAGAGCGGGAGCATTGAAGCCAGCGCTCCACCATCCCTGAACATTTGATCACCGCACGACTACAGGGGAAGCGTGAGGAGCGTTAACCGCCTCCGCTTTCGGCTCTTGCTCTTGTCACGATCTGTTGGTTCACTCCCTCTGCCCGAAGCGCGATATGTGCTTTGGGCAAGCAAGGGACGCTCTGCCGATTTGAGTTTGCGCGTGGTCTTTCAAAGCCGATGTCGGCTTAGGAAACATGCGTCGGCAGCAAGGGAGCACGCCATGGCCAAGGGACAGTTGCGCAGTAACAAGGAACCGCGAAAGCCGAAGAAGGACGCCAAGAAGCCGGCAGCCGAGCCGGCACTCAAGGCGCCGGCGGTTCAAGCGATAAGGCTGAAGGACAAGAGCAAATAGGCCCAACATGAAACGGATACGTTCCGGTCCTTGCCGGAACGTATCTTCAAACACTCATCGCGCGTTGTTCGGAACGCAGCCGCGGCCATAGCGCGAAGCGCCAGGCCGGTTTGCGATCTGAATTACGCAGAGTACCGAATTAGAGCGGCCTCGGTGGCGGCATCCGGCCACCGCGAGCCTTGCGGGCCGCATAGCGTGCGTCACGCTTGGCCTTGCGCGCTGCCTCGTCGGCGAGCAGGCGGGAGATGCGCTCCATCTCCTCGGCTTCCTTGGCCTTTGCCTCGGCAGCGGCAGCCTCTTCGGCGGCGATGCGTGCAGCTTCTTCCGCCGCTTCGCGCTCGGCTCTTTCGATCGCCTCGCGTGCCAGACGTTCCTGCCTCAGTCTTTCCTTCTCGGCATTGCGCCTTTCGCGCGCCTCGAGAATTGCCTGGCGTTCGGCTCTGCGGGCCAGCACCGCCGGATCGTCGTCGGCCGGTCTTGCCTTGAACCGCTCCAGCATGGCTCTTTTTGCTTCATTTGCGGCGTTGCGCCGTTCGAATATGTCTTGTTCCTTGTAGAGTGCCAATGTTCGCCTTCAATCCTAGTCGTCAGTTCGCGAAGTCTGTCGTCGCCTTGCGAGGCTTACATACGCGGGAAACTTGAGAGTTCAAGCGCCAATTCGGAATGCCTGCCATGTAATCGGTAGATGTTGCCGTAGGGGAACGGTTTGGCTGCCCCAAATCTTGGAAACACCGTTCACGATCGGGTCCCTGGCGATCAGGCCGACGCGTCGTTATCTGAAGCGCAAAGTCATGCGTCCAATCGGGTGCAAAAAGACGCTCCTTTTGTGAACTCAATCCAAGCTTCGCGTCATTCGAAAGCGACTTCCAACTTTCGGACCGACGCGCTGGCGCAATCGAGGACAATCCGATGGAAATCGGTCTTTATACTTTCGCCGATGTCAGCCTTGAGCGCGGGCCGGACGCCGTCACCCCGCATCAGCGGCTCCGCAATCTCGTCGAGGAGATCGAATTGGCCGACCAGGTGGGCCTCGACGTTTTCGGGCTTGGCGAGCATCATCGCCCCGACTATGCGGCTTCCGCGCCGGCAGTGGCGCTCGCGGCCGCGGCCGAGCGCACCAAACGCATAAGGCTTACCAGCGCCGTAACCGTTTTGTCCTCGGACGACCCGGTGCGGGTTTTCCAGCAATTCGCGACGCTCGACCTGCTGTCGGGCGGCCGCGCCGAAATCATGGCGGGGCGCGGCTCATTCATCGAATCCTTCCCGCTTTTCGGCTATGACCTGGAGGATTACGACCGGCTGTTTGCGGAAAAGCTCGACCTGCTGTTGAAGCTGCGGGACAGCGAGCGCGTGACCTGGTCGGGCGAGATGCGCGCGCCGATCCATGATCGCGGCGTCTATCCGCGCCCGTTGCAGGAAAAGCTGCCGGTCTGGATCGCCGTTGGCGGCACTCCAGCATCGGTCGCGCGCGCCGGCGTGCTCGGCCTGCCGTTGGCGCTCGCCATCATTGGCGGTGAACCGGCCCGCTTCGCACCGTTGTTCGACCTTTACCGGGAGGCGGCCTCACGCGCCGGCAACGATCCGGCCAGGCTCGCCACCAGCATCAATGTGCACGGTTTTGTCGGAGAAACGGCCGAACAGGCGGCCGACGACTTTTATCTGCCGCAGGCGGAGGTGATGAACCGCATCGGCCGCGAACGCGGCTGGGGGCCGACCAGCCGCGCGCATTTCGACCAGTCACGCGGGCCGCGCGGCGCACTGTTCGTCGGCAATCCCGAACAGGTGGCCGAAAAGATCATCGCCAGCCATGCCTTGTTCAAGAACGACCGCTTCCTCCTGCAGATGGCGATCGGCACCGTGCCGCACGCCAAGCTGATGAAGGCGATCGAGTTGTTCGGCACGAAGGTCGCGCCGATCGTGCGAAAGGAAATCGGCGCCAAAGTAACTGCTCCAGCCGGCTAGAGCCTTTCAGGTTTACGGAAGCGTAACCGGCGTTTGCGATGTAGTTTGCGCATTCGGCGGGTTCGATGGTTGCGACG